>NZ_CP012154.1:2986734-3330968 GCF_001187785.1 Wenzhouxiangella marina | reverse complement strand
TCACGCAGGGCGTCGATGCCGGTGAAGACATCGGCCGGCTCACCGCGCAGGCCCGCGGCCATGTTGTCCAGAGCCAGGAAGATGCTCGGCGAGCCGGGCGTGGGCACTTCTTCCTGATGCACCGTGCGGAAGACGATGTCCACCTGCGAATCGACCATCGCCTGGTTGGCCACGGCCATCAGATGGCTCAGCCGGGTGTCCAGCAGCAGGCCCGGGTAGCGTTCACTGATCTCCGGTGAATAGAGCAGGGCCACGTCGATCTGGTCCAGCGTGCCCGCGCCGCGGGGATCAGCGCCTGCCGCTGTGCTGGCATGCGCGTGCCCCTCGACCGGGCAGTGCGAATCGACGCGAATGCGCGGATCGTCGAGGTGGATCAGCCAGCTGCCCGCTGCATCACTGAGCACCTGGTAGCGCCCCTCGGACGAGCCGATGTGGCCGAACAGGCCGGTCGGTCCGATCGTCAGATGCGCATGGGCGCCGGATTGGCCGCGGGCCTGGATCGTGACCACCTCCGTGCCTTGTCGAAGGCGGTCCACGACCTGAAGTTCCAGCCGATCGCCGCCGGGCAGGGGCAGGGTCCAGGTGTCGCTGCGATGAAGGTTTTCGAGAGCGGCATCGATGGCGGTGTAGCTGCCTTCGGGGAGCTGCAGGACCATGCTGGTCACGCCGCTGCGCTGCTCCGCCGGGAGCAGTTGCCAGGCCTGGGTTCCGGCCTGGGCCGAGGCCATTTGCTGGCCGAGGATCAGGCCGGCGAGGAGGAGCAGGAGTCGAAGCTTCATGGTTCGTCGTCCGGGGCTGCGGTTCAGGATCGGGCGAGCATAGCATTCGCCATCGGGCCGGCAAAGCCACGTATCATCGGGATGTTTTCGTCGGCTCACGGATGCCGAAAGGCGGAGGATGAAAAGGCAATGATCGGACTGCTGCAGCGGGTCAGCGAGGCGCGCGTGGACATCGACGGGGAAACCGTGGGCGAGATCGGATCGGGCCTGCTCGTGCTGGTCGGTTTCCAGCGCGGCGATCAGGCCGAGCGCCTCGATCGCTTTCTCGAACGCCTGTTGAACTACCGCGTCTTTTCCGACGACCAGGGGCGCATGAACCGAAGCCTGCGCGACTCCGGCGGCGGTCTGCTGCTGGTGCCCCAGTTCACCCTGGCCGCCGACACCGACTCAGGCAATCGTCCGAGCTTCACACCGGCCGCGCCACCGGACGAAGGGCAGGCCCTGTTCG
Organism: Wenzhouxiangella marina; assembly: GCF_001187785.1. GTDB lineage: Bacteria > Pseudomonadota > Gammaproteobacteria > Xanthomonadales > Wenzhouxiangellaceae > Wenzhouxiangella > Wenzhouxiangella marina. The sequence goes on along the minus strand of NZ_CP012154.1, from coordinate 3,329,741 downwards.
AGTCACTGATCGAGCGGGCCGAGGCTGCCTGGCCGGGCACGCAATGCGGTCGCTTCGGCGCGAACATGCAGGTCGGCCTGATCAACGACGGGCCGGTGACCTTCTGGTTGGAGGTGCATTGATCCGACCGTTCAGCCGGGCCGGGTCGCTTACTGCTCCTTCAGCATCCGCGCCAGGGTGTTGCGGCTGATGCCCAGTCGGCGGGCTGCTTCGGACTGGTTGTCATCGCAGTGGCGCAGGGTCGTGCGCACCACCGCTTGCTCGAACTCGCGCTTGTAGGCTTCGAATAGCTCCTCGTGCTCGCTGCCCAACTCGGCATACAGGGCATCGGCCAGGTGCTCGGTCCAATGGCGTTCGATCGAGCCCACGGCCTGGCCAGGGCGACGATACTCGGGGGGCAGATCGTCGATGCCGATCAGCGGTGCCGGGGCCAGGGCCGCGAGCGACTGGCAGAGGTGCTTGAGTTCACGGACGTTGCCGGGCCAGTCCAGGGACTTGAGATGATTCAGCAGGGCGCGGTCGGCGAGCTTGGGCGGCAGACGGAATTCCTTGCCGGCGGCGCGCAGGAAATGCCGCGCCAGTTCCGGGATGTCTTCGCGCCGCTCGCGCAGCGGTGGAACGGCCAGGTTGATGACCTTGAGGCGATGGTAGAGATCGGCGCGGAATTCACCGGCTTCGACCCGCCGCGCCAGGTTGCGGTGCGTGGCGGTGATGATCCGGGCATTGGTTCGCACCAGGTCTCGTCCGCCCAGGCGGTAGTACTCGCCTTCGGCCAGCACGCGCAGCAGACGGGATTGCAGGGTCAGGGGCATGTCGCCGATCTCGTCCAGAAACAGGGTGCCGCCCTGGGCCTGCTCGAAGCGCCCCCGGTATTGCTCGCTGGCACCGGTGAAGGCGCCCTTCTCATGACCGAACAGCTCGGACTCCAGCAGATCCTCGGGGATCGCGGCCGTGTTGATCGCGATGAAGGGACCCTCTGCCCGGGGTGAGTGCTTGTGCAGGGCGCGCGCGATCAGTTCCTTGCCCGTCCCGGTCTCGCCAGTGATCAGCACCGGGATGTCGCTGGCCGACAGGCGGCCGATCATCCGGATCAGCTCCTGGAAGGCCGGCGACGAGCCGATCAGGCCGTCCTTGCCCGGTTTCACGCCTTCTTCCGCATTGGCGCCCGCCAGGGCCTTTTGCACCAGCCGGCCGACCTCGTCGAGGTCGAAGGGCTTGGCCAGGAACTCCAGGGCCCCGCCCTTGAAGGCCTGGACGGCGGAGTCGAGATCCGAATAGGCGGTCATCACGATCACCGGCAGGTCCGGCAGGCGCTCGCGCAGGGACTGCATCAACTCCAGACCGTTCTCGCCGTTCAGGCGCACATCGGCCATCACCAGATCCGGGTGGTGATGGCTCAGGGCATCCTCCAGATCCGCGCCTCGCTCGAAGCTGCGGACCGGCATATGCTGGCTGCGGAAGAACTCCTCCAGCACGTAGCGGATGGCCGGGTCGTCGTCGATGATCCAGATCCGCTCGCTCATGCGGCCGCCTCCCTGGCCAGATGCAGCGGCAGGCGAACCGTGAATCGGCTGCCGCGGGGCAGGGACTGGTAGTCGACCAGACCGCCGTGGGCGCGGGCGATCTGCTGGACGACGGCCAGGCCGAAGCCCGAACCGCGTTCGCGGCCCGTCACCAGGGGCAGGAACAGTCGATCGCGCAGAGTCTCGGGGACGCCCTCGCCGTCGTCGTCCAGCTCGATGCGCACGGCATGCCGCGCGGGCGCTTCGACGAGCGCCGAGTCGTGCTCGATGCGGGTGCTCAGCCGCAGGCTCAGGGCGCCGGCCTGGACGCTGTTGCGCAGCAGGTTGAGAAAGAGCTGGTGCAGCCGGTCGGCGTCACCGCGCTGTTCGGGAATGGATGGGTCATAGTGGCGCTGGATGGCCAGGCGGCCGCCGCTCTCGGCCTGGACCAGTTCGATCGCATCATCGATGACCTGGTGCAGATTGATCATCGCCATGCGGGGTTCGCTGTCGCCGGCCACGTGCTCGATCAGGCCGGTGATCCGATCGACCTCGCGCTGGATCATGCGCGCATGGCGTCGCGCCGCCTCGGGGTCGCTCGTGTGTTCGATCAGCTGGGCTGCGCCGCGCACGCCGGCCAGCGGATTGCGCAGCTCGTGGGCCAGTCCGCGGGCGAGCAGGGCGATGGCCTGCTGACGATCGGCTCGGTCGGCGCGTTCTCGCTGGCGGACGCGCTCGGCCACCGGGTGCAGTTCGATCAGCACGTCGTCGTCGAGGGGATGCAGGTACAGGTCGACGGGCGGGCCGTCGGCCTGCAGGGCGATTTCAGCGACGCTCATGGTGCCGCCGTGCCGTTGCACCCGCTCCAGGCTGCGTTCGAGCACATCGCTCTGATCGCCCAGCCGGCTGCCCGGAACTTCGGCCTGGGGCTGCTCCAGCAGGGTGGCGGCGGCGCGATTGAGCCAGCGGATCCGGCCGGTCGGATCGACCCGGATCAGGCCCGTGCTCAGGCGGTCCGGGTCCAGTTCGCTCACGGTGGAGCAGGGTGCTGTCGCGAAGCCTGGCGCATGTAGAAGGTGACCGACTCGGTCGAGGCCAGCACGCGGCCCGACGGAGTCTGCAGCTCGGCCCGGATGCTGTGTTCGCCACGATCGACCTGCTCGAAGCTCATGCTCATCGACTGCACGGGCTCCTGGGCCTGGCCATCGAGGTAGAACACGACCAGGGCCGAGGGCGGAATGGCGATGTTGCTTTCCAGCACGGCGGTCAGGCTGTTGCCGGTGCCGAGGATGTGCTCCTCGGGCTGGGGCGAGACGAATCGCAGCTCCAGTGGTTCACGTTCCTCACCGGTTTCGCGGCGCGTGATGGGGGGCTCCATTTCCCGGCCTTCGAGCACGTTCAGCTCGGGCAGGTCCATGGGCTCGGCCTCCTCGTCGGGGCGCTGGTCGGTGTAGGTGACATTGCCGTCCTCGTCGACCACCTTGTAGATCGGCTGCGACCAGACGGATGTGCTGGCGAGAAACGCCGGAAGAAGTGCCAGAATCAGTAGCTTGCGTGAGAGGTGCATGGCTGCCTTCGGTCCGTGGAACACGGTCATGATACTACCCCTTCAGACGGCGCAGCGGCGAATGGGTTCCGGAAGCTTCAGGGGGTGAGGATCGGGCCCGGCGGGCCCGATCCTGCAGCAGGGCGGCTGATCGATCAGCTCGAGTAGTACATGTCGAACTCGACCGGGTGCGTGGCCGCCCGGAAGCGCGTGACTTCCTGCATCTTCAGGGCGATGTAGCCGTCGATCAGGTCGTCGGAGAACACGTCACCGGCCTTCAGGAACTCGCGATCCTGATCCAGCGCCTCCAGGGCCTGGTCGAGGGCGTGGCAGACGCGCGGCAGATCCCGCTCTTCTTCCGGCGGCAGATCGTACAGGTCCTTGTCCATCGGTGCGCCCGGATCGATCTTGTTGATGATCCCGTCGATGCCGGCCATCATCATCGCCGCGAAGGTCAGGTAGGGGTTGCCGGCCGGATCACCGAAGCGGACTTCGATGCGGCGGGCCTTGTCGCTGGCCACCCAGGGCACCCGGCAGGAGGCCGAGCGGTTACGGGCCGAGTAGGCCAGCACGACCGGCGCCTCGAAACCCGGCACCAGGCGCTTGTAGCTGTTGGTGGTCGAGTTGGAGAAGGCGTTGATCGCGCGAGCGTGCTTGAAGATGCCGCCGATGTAGTGCAGGGCGGTCTCGCTCAGGCCACCGTAGCCGTCGCCGGCGAACAGGTTCGTGCCGTCCTTGGCCAGGCTCTGGTGCACGTGCATGCCGGAGCCATTGTCTCCGACCAGGGGCTTGGGCATGAAGGTGGCGGTGCGGCCGTGCATGTGGGCGACGTTCTGGATCACGTACTTCATGATCAGCAGCTCGTCGGCCTTGCGCGTCAGGGTGTTGAAGCGTGTGCCGATCTCGCACTGGCCGGCGGTGCCGACTTCGTGGTGGTGCACTTCGACGGGAATGCCGAGCTGCTCCAGGGTCAGGCACATCAGGCCGCGGAGATCGTTCAGTCCGTCCACCGGCGGCACCGGGAAGTAGCCGCCCTTGACCTTCGGACGATGGCCGTGGTTGCCGTCCTCGTACTTCTTCCTGGTGTTCCAGGCGGCCTCTTCGGCGTCGATCTTGAAGAAGGCGCCGGAGATGTCATTGCCCCAACGCACGTCATCGAAGACGAAGAACTCGGGCTCCGGACCGAAGAAGGCCGTGTCGGCCACGCCGCAGGCCTTCAGGTAGGCTTCGGCGCGCTTGGCCAGGGAGCGCGGGCAGCGCGTGTAGGGCTGCATGGTGGCCGGCTCGAGGATGTCGCAGTTGATGTTGAGCGTCTTGTACTCGGCGAACGGGTCGATGAAGGTCGCCGTCGGATCCGGCATCAGCACCATGTCCGAGTCGTTGATGCCTTTCCAGCCCACGATCGAGGAGCCGTCGAACATCTTGCCTTCTTCGAACATGTCCTCGTCGACGGCCGAGGCCGGCACGGTCACGTGCTGCTCCTTGCCGAGGGTGTTGGCGAAGCGCAGGTCGACGAACTCGATGTCTTCGTCGCGGATCAGTTTGAGTACTTCAGAGGGGGTCATTTGAGGTCCTTGCCTGTTAGTGAGGCGGTTTCATGAATCCGGGTTGTAGTAAGCAGGTTTCGTGCCAAGGCTCGCGAGGCCATCGTTCAGGGGGCTTGTCGGAATCGTCGAATCGAGACTGCTCAGGAATTGAGCAGGTTTTGAGCGGAAGCTGCGCAATGTATGAGTCGCGAGCGAATCAGGCGTAGGATTCGATCTGGGTGCCGACCGGGCCCCTCGTGGAATCCAGCGATCATGAATGAGTCAGACCGACCGAATTTCCGGCAGCGCCTGAAAGCCCTCTGGCAGCCGTCGACCCTGAAGAAATGGCTCAGCTACACCCTGCTCGGCACTTGCTGGCTCCTGGTGTTCTCGGCTCTGTTCTTCTCGTTCGCGCAAGACCGCGACGCACCCATTCCGTTGCTTCGTCTACTGGTGGTCGGTGTCGTGTGTTTCGTCCTTGCCGCGCTCGGCACCCTGCCCCTGATCCTTCAGGAAGGTCTGGACGGTCGGGGCGGCCGCCTCGGCTGCGGCTTTCTGATCGGGATCCTCGTCTCGTTTCTCTTGCTGATGCTCGCTTTCAGACTGGTGCTCGGCTGATCTGGCGAGCGGCGTGAATCCGACTCAGGGCCGGACTCAGGGCTGCCAGAAGGCTTCGTCGCCTCGATTGGCCGCCGGGGCCTGGAAACGGTCCTCGAACACCGGTGCTTCCGAGGCCAGGCAGGCGGCAACCGCGGCGGGATCGCCCAGGCAGTTGCAGGTCTCCGAGGCGTCATAGAGGTTGGGCGTGTAGCGGCTGCAGCTGGACGACAGGGTGGCGAGCACGCTGACGAGGCCGGCTTTGGGTGGAAGATCGTTGGCGCACATCACGACCTGGCTTCCAGCGCTGATCACCTGCTCGAAGGCCACGGGATAGGGAAGCCCATCCAGCCGCAGCTGGTAGTAGATCGACTCCGGCGCGGGCAGCCGTGTCCCCGAGACGTAGTAGCAGGAGCGGTAGGTGCCGTTGGTGCCGCAGGTCGGGCCGATGTAGGCATCGCCCGGCTGCCCGCCCAGGCGAATCTGCTGGATGGTGCAGCCGCAGTAAGGTGCGCTGTAGAGCGAGGTGGCCTGGATGCTACAGCCCGAGGCGACCTGGACGGCAACGTCGATGTTCTGGGCAAAGGGCAGGTCACTCAGGCAGATGACGGCCTGCTGCGCACTCAGGCGGGTCTGGAACGCCGTTGGATACGGGATGCCGTCCAGCGATGCCACGTAGAAACCGCCGGCGGGCTCGGGAATGTTCTGGCCGCTGACGTAGAAGCAGGTCCGATGCGTCTCGTCGCTGCTGCTGCAGGTCGGGCCGATGTAGGCATCCCCCGGCAGTCCGCCGAGGCGGATTTCGGACAGGCTGCAGGCCTGCGCGAAGACGCTCTCGACGCAAAGGATGGCCATGAAGCCGATCAATACCCTGCCGAACGGTACGGTGAACACAGCGCCTGCCTTGATAGGGGCTCGAACGCCTGTATAGCACCCGCGCCCGTCGTGGAGCAAGTGCCGAGGGGGTCGGCGAAAGAGGCTGGCGAGAGCCGTCGCTCCGCGCAAAGGGGCAGGGGCCCTTCGAGCCGGGCTCCGACCAGGCTGGTTTCGACAACGGGTTGCTTGACCCGATCGTCGATCCGGTGTTCGATTCGAGCAGAAGCAGGGCACTGATCCGATCGGTCGCTCGAAGCGTCTTCGGTCGAAGTGGCCGGATTCGGACCCGTGCTGCGTAACAGCAAGTGGGGTGTGTCTGGGGGCCGCCCCACCTCGACAAGTCCAATCGTGAAAAGGAAGGAGCCATTCGAATGTCGCTGAACAAGACGCTTTTCGTGCTGGGGCTCGCGGTGCTGCTCGCCTGCCCCGCCGCCCGGGCCGATACGGTGATCGTCTACGACGCGTCGAACTCGATGTGGGGGCAGATCGAGGGCGAAGCGAAGGTGACGATCGCGCGGCGCGTTCTCGCCGACCTGGTGCGTGACTGGGACGCCAGCGAGCCGCTGGGCCTGGTGGCCTACGGCCATCGGCGCGAAGGCGATTGCACGGACATCGAGACCGTCGTGCCCGTCGGCCCGGTCGACCGGGAAGCCTTGCTGGCGCGCATCGAGTCGATCTCTCCCAAGGGTCATACGCCCCTGACAGAGGCGGTGCGACACGCGGCCGAAGCGCTGCGCTACCGTGACGTGCCGGCGACGGTGATCCTGGTTTCCGACGGCATCGAAAGCTGCAATGCCGATCCCTGCGAGCTGGCCACGGAGCTGGCCGGGGCCGGCATCAACTTCACCGCGCACGTCATCGGCTTCGGCGTCGGCGATGCCGACCAGGCGCAGTTGGCCTGCATCGCCGAGAACACCGGCGGGCGCTTCTTCGCCGCCAGTGATGCCGCCGGCCTGCAGGCCGCGCTCGACCAGGCGAAGGGCGCAGCGCTCGAGACGCCGCCCGAGCCTCGGGTGACGCTGACGGCACCGATGTCGGCCGTGGCCGGGTCCAACGTCGAAGTCAGCTGGCAGGGCGAGTCGATCCATCCGCGGGATCTCGTCACTCTGGTGCCGGTGGATGCGGCACCGGATGCGCGCGGCGATTACCGACGGGTGGGGAACGAGACCGCCGCGCGCTTGCAGGCCCCCGGGCAGCCCGGCGCCTACGAGCTGCGCTACGTGGCCAGCGCAACGGGCATGGCAGTGGCCAGCGCGCCGATCGAGCTGACCGAGGCGAGTCTCATCATCTCCGGGCCCGAGTCGGCCGCGGCCGGTGCGAACGTCGCGGTCGAGTGGACCGACACGATCCACCCGCGGGATCTGGTCACGATCGTTCCGATCGACGCAGCCGACTCCACGGTGGGCGACTATCGCCGCGTGGGCAATTCCCTGGCCGTGAGCCTGCAGGCGCCGGCCGAGCCCGGCGATTACGAACTGCGCTACGTGCTCGAATCGGATGGGCGAGTGATGGCGCGCGCTGCGATCCGGATCGTCGAGCAGGCCATGCGCGTGTCGGGCCCCGAGTCAGCGGTGGCCGGATCCAGCGTGTCGATCGAGTGGAGCGATGCCGTGCATCCGCGAGACCTGGTCACCATCGTCCCGTCCGGCGCTCCCGTGGACGCCTACGGCGAGTACCGGCGAGTCAGCAACGCCGCGTCCGGCACGCTCCAGGCCCCGGCCGAGCCCGGTGACTACGAGATTCGCTATCTGCTCGAAGAAAGCGGCGAGGCAGTCGCCTCCGCACCCCTGCGCGTGATCGCCGCCGAAACCTCGGTTTCGGGCCCGGCGACGGCCCTGGCAGGCTCGCGCATCGAAGTCAGCTGGGCCCGGTCGATCCATCATCGCGACATGGTGACCATCGTCCCGGCCGGCGAGCCGGCGGATGCCACGGCCGACTACCGTCGCGTCAGCACCGCCGAGTCGGCCCCCCTCGATACGGCGGCCGAGCCCGGTAACTACGAGATCCGCTATCTCCTCGAGGCCACCGGCCAGGCCATCGCCAGTTCGCCGATCGTGCTGACCCCGCCGGAGGTCACGATCACCGCGCCGGCGGTCGTGGCTGCCGGAGAGCGCTTCGAGGCCCGCTGGTCGCAGACGGTGCACCCGCGCGATCTCGTCGTGATTGTGCCGGCCGATGCCCCCTCCGATGCCGACGAGGGCTATCGGCGCGCAGGGCGCGGCAACGCGGGAACGCTGCAGGCGCCGGACCGTCCTGGCGACTACGAGGTGCGCTACCTGCTGGTAGCCAACGGTCTTGCCATAGCCCGTACACCGATCCGAGTCGAGTAGTTCGGGCAGCCTGGCCCCACGGCGCCCGCTCGTGTGCGATTCGGGCGCCGTGTGCTCAAGGCTCGGTCAGCTGACCTCGGGGTTGAGCGTGTAGGTGCCGGTGATCGAGGCCTGGGCGAGGACGTGGCCTTCGATGGCCTTGACCACGTCGTGGCCGTTGAAGCCGGCGGGCAGATCCAGTGTCTCGACGTCCAGGGCGTAGACCGTGAAGACGTAGTGGTGCAGGCGCTCGTCGTTCCAGGGCGGGCAGGGCCCGTCGTAGCCGTGGTACTGGCCGGCCATCTCGCTGCCGGCCATGAAGCTCGTGTAGTCGTTCAGGCCCTGGCGGCTGCCGTCCGGGCCCGGCGGGCTCTGCTTGCCGCCGACGGTGACTTCCCTGCTGCAGTCGCCGGTGGCCAGCTCCGTGTGGCTGGCGGGCAGGTCGACCAGGGCCCAGTGGCAGAAGTCGACGCGCGGCAGGTCGGCGGCGATGGTCCGGCCTTCCTGGTTGACGTCATCGCCGACCGAGGGCACGTCCGGGTCCATGCAGACCACCGCGAAGGAGCGCGTACCCTCGGGCGCCTCGGACCAGGCCAGGTGCGGGCTGAGGTTGTCCGACAGGGCCATGTGCGCCTCGGCATAGGGCTTGCCGAAGGCGAAGCGGGGGTCGATCGGCTGGCCGTCGGTCAGATCGTTCGAACGGAGTTTCATCGTGGCGCCTCCTCAAGGTTCGTGGCACGGTGTTGAAGTCGATCGCGCTATCCTACCAAGCTGCCTTCAAGATTCCGCGATATCAAGATGACCCCGATGATCCGACTGCTCACTACCCTTCTGCTGCTGGCCTGGGCGCCGCTGGCCCTGCGCGCCGCGACCGGTCTGCCGGCCGACTTCGATCCGGACCCCGCCATTCCCTCGCCGGCCGAGGTGCTGGGCTTCGAGGTGGGCGAATTCCATCCGCGCCATGATCAGATCGTGGCCTACTACACGCGCCTGGCCCAGGCCTCGGACCGGGTGCGGCTGGAGCGGATCGGCCAGACCCACGGGCGTCGCCCGCTGCTGCTGCTGACCTTCGCCAGCCCGGAGCGCCTGGCCGATATCGAGGCCATTCGCGACGACCGTCGTCGCGCCAGCCGGGCCGGTGAGGGTCCGGCGGTGGTCTGGATGGGTTACTCGGTGCATGGCAACGAAGCCTCCGGGGCCAGCGCGGCCCTGCTGGCGGCCTGGTATCTGGCCGCCGATCGTGGACCGACCGTCCGCCAGTGGCTCGACGAGATGGTGATCCTGATGGAGCCGGCGCTGAATCCGGACGGCCTCGATCGCTTCGCCCACTGGGTCAACGCCCATCGCGGCTACCATCCCTCCGCGGATCCCAACGACCGGGAACACGAGGAAGGCTGGCCCAATGGCCGCACGAACTACTACTGGTTCGACCTGAACCGCGACTGGCTGCCGCTGGTCCACCCCGAGTCGCAGGCTCGGGCCGCCCAGCTGCAGCGCTGGCAGCCGCACGTGGTCACCGACCACCACGAGATGGGCACGAACTCGACCTTCTTCTTCCAGCCGGGCGTGCCCGAGCGCACCAACCCTCTCACGCCGCCGCGAAATCAGGAGTTGGCCGCGCGTCTGGCCGACTACCACGCCAGTGAGCTCGACCGGGCCGGCGAGAGCTACTACAGCCGCGAGAGCTTCGACGACTACTACCTGGGCAAGGGCTCGACCTATCCGGATCTGACCGGCGGCGTCGGGATCCTGTTCGAGCAGGCCTCGGCCCGCGGCCATGTGCAGGAGTCGGACTACGGGACCCTGAGCTTCGCCGAGGCGATCGCCAATCAGGTCCGCACCACGATCTCCACCCTCGAGGGTTCCCACGCCCTCGACGAAGCCCTGATCGACTACCAGGCCGAGTTCTTCCGCTCGGCCCGCGAACTGGCCCGCGCGGCCGATCACGCCGGCTGGTTGCTGGGCGATGACGGCGATCCCGAGCGTGGTCGAGCCCTGATCGAGCTGCTGCTCGCCCACGGCATCGAGATCCACCCGGTCACCGAGTCCGTCGCCATCGACGGTCGGGATTTCGCGCCCGGCCACGCCTGGCTGATTCCGGCGCGCCAGGACCAGTACCGTTTCCTGGTCTCGATCTTCGAGCCGGTCCGCGATCTGCCGATGGAGACCTTCTACGACGTGTCGGCCTGGCCGCTGGCGGCCGCCTACGACCTGCCCTTGAGCACCGTGCGCCGACTGCCCGAGCACGGCCAGGCCATCCGCGCCCTGCCGGCTCGCGACCTTCAGGTCCCGTCCAGTGACGCGCCGGCCTGGCTGGTGGCCTGGGATCAGCATGGCGCGGCGCCCGTGCTCGCCGCGCTGCTGGCCGAGGGCTACCGCATCCAGGCCAGCAGTGAAGTGCTGCGCACCGTGACCGACCGGGGCGAAGCCGAACTGCCGCGCGGCTCGCTGGTGATCGCCCCCGGCCTGCAGGACGAAGGCCTGCCCCCGGTCGGCCCGCGCCTGGCCGAGCTGGCCCGGGCGCACGGCGTCGAGGTGCTGGCCGCCGAGCGCGGTCTGAGCCTGTCAGGCCCCGATCTGGGCTCGCCGTCCGTGCCCGTGCTGTCCGCACCCAGCGTGGCGCTGCTGGTGGGTGAGGGCGTGTCCGAATATCACGCCGGCTACATCTGGCACTGGTTCGATACCCGCCTCGAGCAGCCGATCACCCAGCTGGAACTGCCCGCCCTGGGGCGGACGGACCTGAGCCGCTATTCGCATCTGATCCTGCCGTCGGGCCGTTACGGTGGTCTGGGTGATGGCGAGCGCGCCCGCCTGGTGGATTTCGTTCGCGGGGGTGGCGTGCTGATCGCCGCGCGCGATGCGGCCGAATGGGTCGAGTCCCTCGAGCTCGACTACGACTTCGTCGACACGGCCGAAGACGAGACCGAGGGCGAGCCCGAACGCCGCGCCTATGCCGACTTCGAGCTGGATTTCGCCCGCACCCTGATCGGTGGCAGCGCCCTGAACATGGCCATCGACACCAGCCACCCGCTCGCCTGGGGGTATTCGCGGCCCGAGCTGGCCGTGTTCCGCCGCGGTCGCCACGTGCTCCAGGCCAGCGACAACGCCTACGTCCACGCGGGTCGGTACGCAGAAGACCCGCTGGCTTCGGGCTATCTGTCGGAGGATACGGCCGCTCGCCTGTCGGGCACGCCGGCCCTGGTCGCCACCCGCCACGGCGGTGGCGTGGTCGTGCGCATGGCCGACGATTACCTGTTCAGGGGCTACTGGGTGGGTGGCGAACGCCTGTTCGCCAATGCGATCTTCTTCTCGAAGCTGATCGGTCGGACGAGCCTGCCGTCCGACTGAGCGGGAGTTTCCTAGGGAACCTCTGAATAACTCTGCACGGAGCGCGTTTCAGTCGGAAAAGCCGCAGATCGTGTGGTGCGACGCGAGTGACAGTAGCCGTAGCTACGGCCGAGTGGCGCAACATGCGAGATGCGGCTTTTCCGGCGAAACCCCGATGGGAAGGGCCTTTGCGGGCCATCCGACGTGTTTCGACTCGCTTATTTGGAGTGACCAAACTACGCTCGCCGAAGCCACGCCGGCTGCGCCCGCAAAGACGCCTTCGCGCCCGCGCAGAGTTATTCAGAGGTTCCCTAGCGGCCGGACGAACGTCTGGCCGCCGGGCTCGCGTCGTCCTCGGTTTCCATCTGGTGGGCGAGTTCGCGCAGCTCCTCGCGGTCGAGGATGTGGACCATCTTGCCGCGCACGGAGATCACGCCATCCTTCTGCATGGCGCTGAGGGTGCGTGACACCGTCTCGATGGTCAGGCCGAGGTAGTTGGCGATGTCGCGCCGGTCCATGGTCAGGCGGAACTTGTCCGGGTCCTGGTTGCGGCGCGCCAGACGCCGCGACATGCTCAGCAGGAACAGGGCCACGCGCGTCTTCGCGTCCAGGCGACCGACGACCAGCAGCAGCTCGCGCGTCTCGGTCATCTCCTCGGCCAGCAGCTTGAGCATGACCTGGTTGAGCTTCGGGCTCTTGTCGAGCATCGCCATGAAATCCCGGAAGGGGATGTCGCAGGTGCGACTTTCTTCCAGGGCGACGGCGAAGCCGGGGTGGGTTTCCTTCGACATGCCGTCCAGGCCGATGATCTCGCCGGGCAGATAGAAGCCGGAGACGATCTCGTCGCCGTCCTGTGAGATCTGGTAGGACTTGACCGAGCCGGAGCGGACCACGGTCACGGACTTCAGCGGCTGACCGCCGTGGAACAGGTGCTCGCCGCGCTCGACGGGCTGCTGCCGTTTCAGGACCGAATTGAGTTGGTCGCGCTCGTCGTTCGAGAGATCCTGGGCGAAGCAGAGGTTGAACAGTGCGCAGTCCTCACAGCGCGTTTCCAGCCTGCCCGCTTCGCGAAGCTGCGGTTTGTCGGTCATCAGCTCAAGCTTGGTCAACTGCCTGCGACCGAGTATAGCAACAGTTATTTAAGGAAGTGCTAAAAAGCGGGCTCGACTAGTTCACCTGACGACAATCCCTCAAACGATGCGCGAGAAGCGACCCCCCTGGTCGCTGGCCGGATTCAGGTAGGCATCGAAATGCTTGGCGATGGCGCGCAGGAACAGCAAGCCGGCCGGGGTGACCTCGAAGCCGCCTTCCGTCCATTCGATCAGCCCGTCCTCGGCCAGCGGTTCCAGGCGAGCCAGTTCCTCGGCGAAATAGCGCCGGAACTTGAGTTCGAACAAGCGCTCGAGGTCGCGGTAGACGAGGCGGCCGGTGCACATGATCCGTTCGATGATCTCGGCCCGCAGGCGGTCGTCGGTGGTGCGGGTCAGGCCGCGCGCCACGGGCAGGCGGCCTTCCTCCAGGGCAATGGCCCAGTCGTCGAGCTTGCGCTCGTTCTGGGCGAAGCTGTCGCCGACCTGGCTGATGGCACTGGGGCCCAGGGCGACGAGATCCAGCCCGCCGTGGGTGGAGTAGCCCTGGAAGTTTCGCACCATGCTGCCGTTCTGATGCGCCTTGACCAGGGAGTCGCCGGGCAGGGCGAAGTGGTCCATGCCGATGAACTCGTAGCCCGCGTCGAGCAGGCGGGTGAGCGCGTTGCGGAAGATCGCCAGCTTGGTTTTCGGTGTCGGCAGCTGCTCTTCATTGATCCGCTGCTGGGCCTTGAACAGATGCGGCAGGTGCGCGTAGTTGAACAGGGACAGGCGGTCCGGGCGCAGGCCGATGACCGTGTCGATGGTGCGGGCAAAGCCCGCCGTGGTCTGCAGGGGCAGGCCGTAGATCAGGTCCAGGCTGATCGACTCGAAGCCGACCGCGCGGGCGGCGCCGAAGACGGCGGCCACCATCGAGGTGTCGTGAATGCGGTTGACGGCCTGCTGCACATCGCCTTCCAGGTCCTGGACGCCGATCGAAATGCGGTTGTAGCCGGCCTCGCGCAGCAGGCGGATGCCCTGCGGGTCGATCGTGCGCGGGTCGATCTCCAGGCCCATCTCCGCGTCGGAGGCAAAGCTGAAATTGCGACGCAGCATCTCGGTCAGGTAGCTCAGCTGGTCGTGGTTCAGGAAGGTCGGCGTGCCCCCGCCGAGGTGGAGCTGGCGCACGCGGCGGTCCGAGTCGATGCGCGGTGCGATCAGGGCGATTTCCTTCTCCAGCGAGGCCAGGAAGCGATCGCCGGCCGTGACCGAACGGGTGATCACCCGGTTGCAGCCACAGTAGAAGCAGGGGTTGGCGCAGAAGGGCACGTGCACGTACAGCGACAGGTCCGCCGGGATCGGCAGACGATTCGATTCGGCCAGGGCCTGGATGTAGTCCTCCGCGCCGAAGTCCGGCGTGAAGTGCACCGCCGTCGGGTAGGACGTGTAGCGCGGGCCCTCGCCGCCGTAGCGGTCGATGAGGCGCTGGTCGAAACTGGGGCGCATCAATTGGGACATGGTTTCCTCAGGCCGCGCAAGGCCGGTGCAACATTACGAAGGGCACAGGCTACGGCAGCTGCCGCGTCGATTGATTGACCCGGATCAAACCGCGTCATTTCAAGCCGCCCGCATCTGCTAAATTGGCAGGCTGAACTGAATCGAATCGGACGGACCGCCCCATGAGAACCCTGCTGCTTGGCACCCTGCTGCTGATCCTGAGCCCGCTCGTTCTGGCCGAGGAGGCCGACACTGAAGTCGAGGCCCAGGTGATTGCCGACCTGCTGGCCCTGGAGGGCATTCCGCTGCCCACGGAGCGCCTCGATGACAGCGACAAGCGCGACGAGATCGAGCGGGCGATCTACCGCCAGCTGGCCGAAGGGCCGCGCCCGACGGAAGGCGCCTCCAGCGAGTGGTTCGGGCAGTCCATCGACTGGCGGGCGGCAGCGCCGGCCGATGCCCAGGCCGATACGCTCGGCGTCTGGATGCTGCCGATCCGCACCGAGCGCTTCGTGCAGGGCTCCCTCGAGGTCACCGGTCTGGAGCGCTTCAGCGCCTATCTTGCCGGTGACAAGCTCGCCGCCAGCGACGGCAAGCTCGAGCTGGCCCTGCCGGCCGGCACGCACGATCTCTGGCTGATCCACACGGGCCCGGCCGAGGACGCCGAGCCGAGCCTGAGCTTCCAGGGCAAGACCGAAGCCGATCGTCTGACGATCCAGCCCGGTGCGCCGGCCTGGGTCACGCCCGAGCGCCTGACGAATGCCGAGACCGTCAACGCCATGGTCATCTCGCCCGACGGCGAGCAGCTGGCCCTTCGCTTCAGCGGCCGCAGCGACATTGCCGATCTGGACATCGCTCGTCTGGAAATCCGCCGCACGGACGACAACGAGATCGTCCGCCGCTGGACCGACAACGTGCCCTCGAGCATCGCCTGGAGCCCGGACAGCCGGACCCTGGCCGTGCAGCAGGGCAACAACCTCTGGCTGTACCCGAACGAAGGCGCGCCGCGTCTGCTGCTCGCCAACCAGGAGCGCCTGGGGGGCTGGCAGTGGCATCCGGATGGCGACTCCCTGATCTTCAGCTGGACCGAAGAAGCCGAGGCCGCCAACGAGCAGCGTCGGCGGGTCCGTTCCCTGGAAGACCGCTGGGCCGGCTTCCGCAATCAGGCGCAGCTGTTCCAGGTCGACGTGGCCAGCGGCCTGATCCGCCCCCTGACCCAGGGCGAGATGGGCGTCAACCTGCTCGATGTCTCGCCCAGCGGTGATCGCCTGCTGATCCAGGAACGCATCATCGACTACGCGGCCCCGCCGCACTCGCTCTGGCGCCTGTCCGAACTGGACATGGCAAGCCTCGAGACCCGCGAGATCGGCCAGTTCCGCATGCTCGGCGGCGCCTTGTTTGCCGACGAGGGCTACTGGCTGCTCTCCGGCCCGGGCCTGCCTGGCGCGGATGGCGCCACCACCGGCGAGGACCTGACCCCGAACGAATACGACACCCAGCTCTATCGCCTGAGTGCCGACGGCGAAGCACGCAGCGTCTCGCGCGACTTCGATCCCTCGATCAACGAGGCCCATCGCCTGCCCGACGGCCGCCTGCTGATCTCCGCCACCCACGGTGAGGGCGGCATGCTGGCGGTCTTCGACCCGCGCCGCAGCCGCTTCGAGGAAGTGGAGACGGGCGTCGAAGTACTCGAGCAGTTCGTGGCCAGCGAAGGCAGCCGGGTGAAGGTGGCCGTGCGCGGCAGCGACGCCAACCGGCCGCAGCGCGTCCACCTGATCGACCTCGATCGGGGCCAGCGGGAAGTGGTGCTGGATACCCGTGACACCGAGTACCGGGGCGTGGAGCTCGGCCCGGTCGAGCCCTGGCGCTTCGTGAATCGTGACGGCATCGAGATCGACGGCCGCTACTACCTGCCGCCCGACTTCGACCCCGGCGAGACCTACCCGCTGATCGTCTACTACTACGGCGGCACCATGCCCGTCGGCCGCGCCTTCACCGGCCGCTACCCCTTCAACCTCTGGGCCGCGCGCGGCTACGTCATCTACGTGCTGCAGCCGCACGGCACGATCGGCTACGGCCAGGACTTCTCCGCCGCCCACGTCAACGCCTGGGGCCGCATCACCGCCGACGACATCATCGAAGGCGCCGAGAAATTCATCGCCGAGCACGACTTCGTCACCGAAGACGCCGTCGGCAACATCGGCGCCAGCTACGGCGGCTTCATGACCATGTACCTGGCCACGCGCACGGACATGTTCACCGCCTCCATCTCGCACGCCGGCATCTCGACCCTGACTTCCTACTGGGGCGAAGGCTGGTGGGGCTACGGCTATTCAGGCATTGCCAGCCGCGACAGCTTCCCCTGGAACAACCCTGAGCTCTACGTCGAACAGAGCCCGATCTACTCGGCCGACCGCATCACCACGCCGCTCCTGCTGCTGACCGGCGATAGCGACACCAACGTGCCGCCCGGCGAATCGGACACCATGTTCACCGCCCTGAAGCTCCTGGGCCGCGACGTCGAACTGATCGAATTCCCCGGCGAAGACCACTGGATCCTCGACCGCGAAAAACGCTACGTGTGGTGGGACACCATCATCGCCTGGTTCGACAAGCACCTGAAGCAGGAGCCGGAGTGGTGGGAGTATTTGTACTCCGAAACGGAATGAGCGAACGGCTCGGCTTCTTGCCGAGACTGTTCCTGAGGCTGCCTGACATTTGGATGGAAGGTAGTGGGTTCGAGAATCAGCAGGCGTGCCTTCGACCGGTTCTGTCTCGGTTGCCCCGATGAATTGCTGATGCTGATCGGTGGGGCCGAGTCGGCGCGCTAGCTGGACTGGTCGCCACTGCCCAGATCTTAGCGCGACAGATCGCTCGCCGAAGCGATCAATGCGCACATCCCAAGCTCGCTGATCGCAAGGGCCGGCGCGGGCTTAGTCGTCCTCAGGTGTTCTGAGTGTGGGGTTGCTCGGTGGCTCCTTTGGCCCGTTCACGAGCGAGGTCGGCCACGGTGACTTCATTCAATATCTCCTGTTGGCCAGTGCGCGCCCGGGGGCTCCACCTCGACCGATTTCAGAAAAGTCTCGCCTGAACAACTTTCTTCCCGCCCTCCCCCTTGGTTTTGGCCCTTTTTGCGCCTAAGTGACTCGATGAGCGTGAGTACAGCGATTGCGGAGGCGTTGCATTGTCTCCTGCTTTCGGCTAGCCTATACCCCAGTTATGGCTATTTTCACTTAGTGCTTTGCATTTATCTATTACGAATATTAAGCGCGTTATGAATAATGAATTCCGCGGACGGGTTGGGGTGATTTCCGATTCTTATGAACACCTGCGGAAGGTGATCAATGATTTCCCGTTCGATTTCAGAGTGATTCTGCTGTATGGCGTGAGTCGTGAGCTATCAGCCATCTTCCTTTATAAGAACTACATATCGGATGAAGAGATCAACAAGCCATCCATCGAAGAAGTGATCTCCTTGGCGAATTGTCAGTTGGAACGAGTGAGTGTTGCAGCTAGCCGACTTCCGAAAAAGCCAGGGGAGCTCAAGAACAAGCACATAAAAACTGCGCATGGAGCTGTCTTTGGTCAACTGAAGTCCGGTTTCAGAAAGCGCCCGGCTTTTTTGGGCTCTGAGCTGCGAAGGAGTCAGAGCTTTTCTCCGCCGAGTGCTCACGCAATTCCGGCTCTGATCGGTCAAGCGAATAGATGGCTAAGTCTGCCCGGTATCGACTGGTGGCTCAGGATTTCGTTCTATTTTGCGTTTTTTATCAATATTCATCCATTTGCAGATGGTAATGGACGAACTGCAAAGGCTTTGGTTCTTTGGTTGTGTGGGAGAGATCCGGGGAAGCTGAGAATGGTCAGCTTGCTCTTTATCTTTCATCGCATCACGGGCCGCGAAATGCTGTTTCCAGCTCTTCACTACATGAGACAAGGGGATTTGAGTCCCTATGTCGATTATGTGCAATACAGCCTAGATTGGATGGCTGACTTTGTGCGGGATGAATTGAACAGAGGGGCAGGGCATCAAGACGATCACTCGCTTCACATCGTTATGAGGCAGTGCTTGAGTGAGCATGTAGAGGGGAAGACTTATTGAGAAGGGGCAGCTGGAGGAGTAGAAATGAAAAAAGATCTCAGATCAGGGAGTCAGAAGCTTGGAGTGGCAATAGCGCTTTCGCTAGGTATGACCGAAGCGATCAATGCCGACAACACGCGTTGCCAGGAATCAATTTTGGGCTATTGTGTGTCGGTGGTCTACCTCCCGAGCTTTCCGGCAATTCAGTTTCGTCAGATTGAATCTCCGGAGGAAATGTGGGAGTTGGATGGTGGCAATGGGAGGCTGTTTAATGGCAGGGGTAGAGAGGCCCCCGAAAACTACACAGAGTGCGCCGCCCTACAAGCGGGTGGAGTGCCTCCAAGTTGCTCACGACTCAGATTGAACTCCAGAAGTGTCTGGAGCGAGTTCGCCTCGCTACAGTGGCCGCATCAAATTGATGCCACCAGAGAAGCGAGTTCCTATTTCTCTTACATTTTCTCCTATTCCGGAGTGGCCCTCGGAAATTGCTATGCAGATATAACGCAGGATCCTTCCTCCTGTGAGGCTGCTTATGCTGAAACGCTCCGTTCTTACTGCTCTTATACGGGTTCCATGCGGTCCCATTGCGAGGAAGGTGTTGATGAACTTGAACGAAGGTTTGCGATTACTCAGGGAGATCGTCTCAACTCTCACTGGTACGCCGTCGATTTCGATGCACAATTGAGTCTCGGGCCTTTCTCTATCGACCTTGGTTCTCAGATCGATCTGAATCAGCTTAATCAGTTCAACCGAATGCTGATAGACGCAAGAGCCCATCGAAACTGTGAGTTCTTTATCGGCGCATGGGATGAGAACAGTTGTGGCTGGGGGCAATGACGATGAGCAAGGAGAGTCTACGGTCAAGAAGGAAGCTCGTTGGACTGATGTCCATTGCTCTAATAGGGCTAATGGTGATATTCCATCTATCATCTGGCAATCAAAGACTGGCACTCGAGACGCTTGGTGATGATTCCCTGTCAGGGCTGGGTCCTCAGGAAGAGGATGGGCTGCCGGCGGGACAAATGCAGACATCTGAGCATGATGAGATTGTGCGGAATGCCGCAGGCATCGATGCCGATCTGGTTGATCGCCCTGATCCGGATGATTCAGGCTCCAGTCATCCCGCGCTCTCTTTTCCGGACCAGTGGGGAGGCGTCCTCACTACAGATCTGAATGAGGACGAATTCAGAAGGCTGCATTCTGCAGCGAAGTCGGATCCATTAGCTGCTCTACGGTCCTATGAAATGTATCAGGCCTGCCTGGAATTGAATGATTTCGCTAACGCATCGGCTTCAGTGGGTGGGCGTTTGGACTACCAGGGCAGAGCGGTTCTGAATCAGTGCCAGGAAATACTAGCTATTCCCGTGGACCTCTACGATATGCTTGTTTTCTCCGCTCGAGCGCGTATCCCGGAAGCGGTGCAGGAGCTGGCGCACTATCCGCCGCCCGAATCCTTCGCCGGAAGCCCACAGGATCGATATCTCAGCATTGCGGAATGGCAGACAATGAGGCTCGAGCTATTGCTTGAAATCATTGCGTCAGGACAGAATCCGCACCTCTTGTATGAAGCTGCACAGCTCGCTGCGTCTGGCGTCGACAGCGTCAGGGATCCGCAGAGCGCAATCGAGCTTTTCAATGCTTTCCTGGATTCCTCTGCAGGCAGTCCGACAGAACGCCAACTAGCGCAAGAGTGGCTGGATCGGTTGGTGGATCCTGAAGGTGGCTAGCCGGCTAGAGGGCATCGTTCGGGCCAGCGTTCTCCGTTTATGTCCTTCGGGAGCAGGTCAGCTACGACAGGATAGCCTGGCCCGAATTACGCCCTCGTAAATCCGATTTCGGCCTCATGTCACTAGTCAGGAAACACAATCCACCAAGAAATGCATCCAGGGGTGGTGGATGTGATGGGCCAGCCAGGGCCCGATCGCGATCAGCAGGCCGGTGAGGGTGAGCAGGGTGGCCGCGGTCCAGCGCAGGGCGCGCTGGTTGATGGCGGAGCGGAATTTTAGGGTGAGGAGGCCGCCGCCCAGCAACAGCGGGACGGTGCCGGCGCCGAAGGCGAGGACCATGGCAGTGGTGGCGACGGGGTCGGCGAGGAGGACGGCGGCGGCGACCACCGAATAGAGCAGACCGCAGGGGAGCAGGCCCCAGAGGAGGCCGAGGCCGAGTGCCTGGTCCAGGGATTTTACCGGCAGGAATTTCGAGAACAGGGGCATCAGGCGCCTGGTCAGCGGTGCGGCCAGCTGGCCGGCCAGGTCGCGGAAGCGACCGGGCAGGGCGACGTAGGCGGCCATGCTGATGATCAGCAGGCCCAGCAACAGGCGCATGATCTGTGGTGCCTGCGCGGGCAGCAGCTGTTCGGGCAGCCAGCCGATGGCGGTCGCGAGCAGGGCGATGAACAGGTAGCTGCTGATCCGCCCCAGGTGGAAACCCACGCTCAGGACCGCCTTGCCCTTCGGGATCTGCGAATGCAGCAGGCCGACGATGCCGCCGCACATGGCCAGGCAATGGGTCGAGCCGAACAGGCCGGCGAGGAGGCCGGTCAGGAGGGCGGTTTCTGGGTTCATGGGAGGGGAGTTTAGCGGGCTTGGGTGCTACCCGATTGATCTACATCAGAGTTGGGTGGGTGCGGCGAGTGGTGGGGTGCCTGGCCACGGGACGGGTCGAACGGTGTTGTCGATGTTTGATGAGTCTGAGGAGCTTTGGTGCTGGCCGATGGCAGGAAGCCATCGAAGAGATGAATCGATTGTCCATGGGCTTGTTGCTTCCTTCGACTGGCTGAGGGGTGAGTGCCAGCGGCCGCGACCTGTCCCGTGGCCAGGCACCCCACCACCCGCCGCTTTGGGTTTTGGGGTGGGTGGTGTAGAGAGTTTTTCCTGCTGGGAAGCCTCTGGCGTCGGGTGCTGGTGGGCGAAGCGGGCGGGTCGGGGCGCGGGCGTGGCTCGTGGTCAGCAGCCTCTTTCGGCAGGCAGGCGCTGAACAGATGGCCCACGTGCCGGCGGAGATCGACGGTGTCATGGGGTGGCAACTGGCTTCAGTAAATTCAACATATCGACTGCGCCGTTCGCCCCGTCCCGACCGAAGCGCCCAGCAGTACCCGATGCACGATGCTAGCTAGGGCAAGGGGCTATCAGGCGGCACGGTTTGGACGTGAATTGAAGCTCAGGCAGTGCAGAGCGAGGCGGTGTAAATCGTGCGCGGGGCTTTCGGGGAAAACCGGCCGCCGGAGGGCGGCGGCCGGGGATTGCCAGAAGGATCAGGCGCGGCTACGAATCACGCCGAAGGCCAGCAGGGCCAGCAGGGCGGCCAGGCCGCTGATCATCCAGGGGCTATTGACCGGGACCGAGAAGGCCGGGCCGGCGCTGCCGCAGGCGCCCGGGACCACGTCCGGGTCGAAGGGGTCGAGGTCTGCGAGGACGTTGCCGAAGTCCACGTCCGCACCGTCGAAGATCAGCACGCCGACGCCCGGCGCACCCGCGCCGATCACGCCTTCGAACTGCAGGGTGACGTCGAGGGATTCGGTGGCGCCGACGGGCACGTCGACGACTTCGAAGACCACTTCACTGCCGTCGTCGAAGATGCTGAAGCGGACCTGGTCGTTGCCGCCGCCCAGGTCGTTGACGCCCGTCACGTCGGCGGTGATGTTGATGGTCACGAGCTGGCACTGGCCGGAGCTACCGTCGGTCTGGGTGCCCGTCACGTTGAAATTGGCCACCGTGGCGCTGATCGTGGGCGGCAGTTGGACGCCGGTGTTGCTGGCCAGGGCTGCGGTACTCAACAGCAGCGCGGTGGCTACGGTCATCAGAATCTTCATGGGTTGGAATCCTTGCAAGCTTGGGTTGAGTGGAAAAGGTCGGGGATGCCCCTGCACCAACGCATCCCTACGCGATTCTAGTGGGAATCGTGACAGGCCGCACAAAAAAATTCTGCGGATCAGCCAGTGAGCTCAGGATCGGTCGGGCGTCTCTTCGTCCGTCTTCGAAGCCGGTTCGTCGTCGTCCAGGACGTCCAGGGCCGGTGAGTCCAGGTCGTCGAACTGGTCGTTCTTGACGGCCCAGAAGAAGAAGCCGATGGCGAAGACCATCAGGATGACGGACAGGGGGATGAGGACGTAGATGATGCTCATTCGTTCAGAGGATCAGGGATTGGGGGGGAAGGTTCAAGGGTTCAGGCTGCAGGTTCAAGGATTTCGGAGCGGACGGCAGGTCAGCTTCGGCCCAGGCGGCGGGCGTTGAGGACGACCAGCAGGCTGGAGGCGGACATGCCGATGGCGGCGGCCCAGGGCGGGATCAGGCCGAAGGCGGCGAAGGGCAGGGCGGTCAGGTTGTAGAGCAGGGCCCAGGCCAGGTTCTCGGCGATGATGCGGCGGACCTTCGGGGCCAGGGCCAGGGCGGCGGCCAGGCGCTGCAGGCCCTGGCCGGTGATCACCAGATCGGCCTGGGTGCGGGCGATGTCGGCGCCTTCGGCCAGCGCCATCGAAACGTCGGCGCCGGCCAGTACCGGCGCGTCGTTGATGCCGTCACCGATCATCGCCACCCGATGGCCCTCGGCCTGCAGGGACCGAACCAGGGCCAGCTTGTCGGCCGGGCTCTGTTCGGCGTGCCAGTGTTCGATGCCCAGGCGCTCGGCCAGGGCCTGGACGTTGGCGGCCCGGTCGCCGGAGGCCAGGACCAGGGTCTTGCCGTCGCGATGGAGTTGCTCGATCAGGTCCTCGGCGCCGTCCCTGAGACGAAGCTCGACGCGGAACCAGGCCAGCAGCTGCTGGCCATCGGCCAGCGCCAGCCATTGCCCGGGGCCCGGCTCGACGGGCCTGGCTTCCAGGGCCTCGCCGACGAAGGCGGGGCGGCCCAGGCGGTACTCGACGCCGTCGATGCGTCCCTGCACGCCCTGGCTGGCGACGGCTTGTGCCTGCTCGACGGGCGCGCCGTCGTCGAAGGGGGCGAAGGCGCTGGCCAGCGGGTGGCGGCTGACGCGTTCGAGGCGGCCGGCGAGGCGGCGTGCCTGGTCTGCATCCAGCCCGGCTTCGAGTCGGGTCTCGACCAGCTCGGGGTCCGAGCGGGTCAGGGTGCCGGTCTTGTCGAAGACCAGATGGCTGATCTTCGGCAGGGCTTCGAGGGCGTCGGGGCGGTGGATCAGGACGCCCAGGCGCGCCATGCCGCGCGTCGCCGAGGCCAGCGCCACGGGCGTGCCCAGGGCGAGGGCGCAGGGGCAGCTGACCACCAGCACGGCGAGGGCGACGGGCAGGGCGTGGGCCGGGTCGACGAAGGTCCAGGCGATGGCCGAAATCGCCGCGGCGGTCAGTACGAAGGCGACGAAGGCGCCGGCGATGCGGTCGGCCAGCTGGGCCAGGCGCGGCCGGAACTGGCGGGCCTGGTCGAGGAGGCGGACGATGCCGGCCAGGGCCGTGCCCTGTCCGAGCTGTTCGACGGTGATCTCGATCTGGCCGTCGCGGACCAGGCTGCCGGCCAGCACCGTGTCGCCGGGCACTCGTCGACGCGGGATCGATTCGCCGGACAGCAGGGCCTCGTCGACCTGGGCCTCGCCGCGCAGCACGCGGCCGTCGGCGGCGACCGTCTCGCCACTGGTGATCTGCACGCGGTCACCGCTGGCCAGTTCGACCAGGGAGACCAGTTCGGCGCCGTCGGGCGTCAGGCGTCGGACCTGGGTCGGCAGGGCGCGCGCCAGGGCCGAGTGCAGGCGGCCGGCCTTCTGTCTCGCGACCAGCACGGCGTAACGGCCCAGCAGCAGGAAGAAGATGAACATCACCACCGAATCGAAATAGGTCTCGCCGGCGTCGAGCCAGGTGATGACGATGCTCGAGCCCAGCGCCAGCAGCATGGCCAGTGCGACGGGCACGTCCATGCCCATGCGGCCGCTGGCGAGCGTGCGCCAGGCTGCGCGGTAGAAGATCCTTCCCGAGTACAGGGCCACGGGCACGGCCACGACCATGCTGATCAGCTGGAAGAAGCGTTCGCTGGTCGGGTCGATGTCCTGGAAGGCGCCGATGTAGCCGGCCAGGGCGTAGCTCATCACCTGCATCATGCCGAGCCCGGCCACGACCAGGGCCTTGAGCATCTCGCGGCGCTGCTCGCGGTCGCGATCCAGGCTGGCATCGGGCGAGTCCAGGTGCGGCCGGTAGCCGAGGGAGGCCAGACGGCCGGCGACCTCGCTCAGGGGCGTCCGGTCCTTGTCGAGGAGCAGTTGGGCACGGCCGTCGGCGATGTCGACCTGCAGGTCGATCACCCCGGGCAGGCTGCCGACGAAGCGGCGGATCAGCCAGGCGCAGGCGGCGCAGTGCACGTTTTCCAGCACCAGGGGCAGCTGGTAGTGGCCATTGCAGTCGCGCATGGCGTGGTGATCGTAGACCGCGTCGCGGTCCCAGGCCAGGAAGGTCTCGGCACCCACCGGCTCACGCTCGGGGCGTTCGGGCAGGGCGTCGCGGAAGTCGTAGTAGCGATCCAGGCCGGCCCGGTCGATCAGTTGCGCCACGGTCTGGCAGCCGTGGCAGCACATCGGCCGGTCTTCGCCCTGGACTTCGGCGTGCAGGTCCACGCCTGGGGGGATGGGTTCTCCGCAGTGCCAGCAGGCGTCTGGTGATGCTGCCCGGGCCGCGGCTGCGGCCGTGCTCACAGTCGGCGCGGCAGCAGCGCGATCGAGTCGCCCGCTTCGTCGGGCAGGCGGGCGCTGATCCACCAGCGCTGTTCGAGGTCCTGGACGATCAGGGTGGAATGCGGTGCGGGCTCGGCCCACTGGCCGATCCACTGGCCCTGGTCGTTGCGCTGCATCAGGGTCGTGCGATCGAGTTCGGCGTTGACCGGATGCTGCACGATCAGCAGCAGCTGCGCGGGCAGATCGGCCCGCTCATTGGCCGCCAGGCTCAGCTGCCAGTCGGCGCCCGCCTGGCTCAGTTGGCCCTGCAGGCCCAGCTCACGCGCCAGCTCCGTGCGATGACCGACGTCGGTCAGGCCCCGACCCAGTCGCTCGTACTCGCCGCGCACCATGTGCGGCGGGTTGGCGATGCCGATGGCCAGGATGGAAATACCGAAGGTGACGCCCAGGGCGAGGATGGCGATGATGAACCAGGGCCAGGGCTCGCGGTACCAGGGATTCAGGGCTTGTTCGCTCATGATGCTCTCGGATCAGTCCGGGTTGGCCGGAACGAAGAAACGGGTTTCGATGGTCTGCAGGACCTCGTCATCGGGCCCGCGGACCACGACTTCGACGGGAAGCATACCCGGGTCGGCCGCCTGCAACGGCAGCGACAGGGTCAGGGCGATGTCGACCGACGCCACACCACCGATTTCCAGCAGGCCCTGGGGTTCGACCACTTCAAGCCCGTCCAGGCCGGTCGCCGAGACGCTGGCCTGGATCGTCTGTTCCGAGCGATTGGACAGTTTCAGGCGGTAACTGTTCTCGAGTTCGGTGTCGACGACCCGGTACAGGGCCGTGCGATCGCGCAGCACGTCGCCGATCAGCGGGTCCCGGCCGGTCAGCACGGTGATCACCAGGCTGAGCAGGGCGAGCAGCACGAAGAAGTAGATGAAGATGCGCGGACGCAGGATGCGGCTGGGCTTGCCCTGCATCGCGTTCTCGGTGGTGTAGCGGATCAGGCCGCGCGGGTAGTTCATCTTGTCCATGATCTCGTCACAGACGTCGATGCAGGCCGCGCAGGCGATGCACTCGATCTGCAGGCCGTCGCGGATGTCGATGCCGGTCGGGCAGACCTGCACGCAGGCCGTGCAGTCGATGCAGTCGCCCAGGCCCATGGCCTTGTAATCGGCATCCTTGCGTCGGCCGCCGCGCGGCTCGCCGCGAGCGACGTCGTAGGAAATCACCAGGCTGTTGTCGTCGAACATCGCCGACTGGAAACGCGCGTACGGGCACATGTACTTGCAGACCTGCTCGCGCAGGAAGCCCGCGTTGCCGTAGGTGGCGAAGGCGTAGAAGATCAGCCAGAAGGTTTCCCAGCCGCCCAGCTCGAAGGCCGGGATGCGCACGGCCAGGTCGCGGATCGGCACGAAGAAGCCGACGAAGGTGAAACCGGTCCACAGGGCGAAGGTGATCCACAGGAACTGTTTCGTGGACTTGCGGATAACCTTGTCGCGATTCCAGGGCCCCTTGTCGAGCTTCATGCGCTGGTTGCGCGAGCCCTCGGTCACCCGTTCCATCCACAGGAAGACCTCGGTCCAGACCGTCTGCGGGCAGGCATAGCCGCACCAGAGTCGTCCCGCCAGGGCCGTGAAGAAGAACAGGGTGAAGGCGGCCATGGCGAGCAGCAGGGCCAGGACGAACAGGTCCTGCGGCCACAGGGTCAGACCGAAGAAGTGGAACTGGCGGCCGGGCAGATCGAACAGCACGATCTGCTGGCCCCCCAGGTTCACCCAGGGCAGGACGTAGAACAGGCCCAGCAGCACCCAGGCCGCGATCACCCGCAGACGCGAAAAGCGGCCCTGGGTCTCGCGAGGGTAGACCTTGGGCTGCTTGACGTAGAGCGGGATGACTTCGGACTGGTCGCTGGGCTGGCTCATGCTCGTTGCTACCTCTGACGCGGGCGATTGAAGCGGCTGCTCGGCCGCAGGAGGATCCAGGTGAACAGGCTGGCCGAGGCGGTGGCCGACCAGAACAGGAAGAAGGCGATGGTGTAGCCACCCATGCGCGAGAGTTCCAGTTCCGGGAAGGTCACGTCCCTGAGGACCAGCGGGTCGACGGCCATGAAGAACACCACCGTGGCCACGGCCGCCGCGAAGAACGAGGGCCAGAGGATCGCCCCCAGGCGCTGGGCCAGGGGGCGAGGCGGCGGATCGTTGACCGCCGCCGGCGGGATCGGATCCCGGTCAGTCATTGCCGGCGCCGTCGGCCGAGAGGCTCAGCACGTAGGCGGCCACCAGGCGGGCGCGGGCCTCGCCGAGCAGGCCGATCTGGGCCGGCATCATGCCCTGGCGGCCGTTGCGGATCGTCTCGCGGATCGTGTCGAGATCGCCACCGTAGGTGTAGACGCCGGCCGTCAGGTTCGGCGCGCCGAGCATCGGGTTGCCGGTGCCGTCGGGGCCGTGGCAGGCGGCGCAGAGCATGTCGAAGTTGCGCTTGCCGGCCGTGGCCATGGCGGTGTCGACCTCGTTGCCCGCCAGCTGCTGCACGTAGACGGCGGTGCGCGTGATCTGCTGCTCGTCGAGGCTGGCGGCGAAGCCCGGCATGGCGGCCTGGCGACCCTGGCCGATGGTGGTCCAGATCTGATCCGGGCTGTTGCCCCAGATCCAGTGGTCATCGGTCAGGTTCGGGTAGCCCACGGCGCCGCGCGCGTCCGAGCCATGACAGGTCGAACAGTTGTGCGCGAACAGGTTGCGGCCCATGCGCACGGCGTCCGGGTGCCGGGCCAGTTCGTCCAGGGGACGGGCGGCCAGTTCGCCGTAGGCTTCGTTGAAGGCTTCC
Organism: Wenzhouxiangella marina; assembly: GCF_001187785.1. GTDB lineage: Bacteria > Pseudomonadota > Gammaproteobacteria > Xanthomonadales > Wenzhouxiangellaceae > Wenzhouxiangella > Wenzhouxiangella marina. The sequence continues at coordinate 3,301,990 of NZ_CP012154.1, read as the reverse complement.
GTGGCGCTGGCCATCTCGGCCTCGTACTGGCCTTCCGAACTCCAGCCCAGGGCACCCTGCCAGCGGCCCAGGCCCGGATAGAGGGCCAAGTAGGCCAGGGAAAAGATGACCGAGAGGTAGAACAGCCACAGCCACCAGCGCGGCATCGGGTTGTTCAGTTCGGCCAGGTCCTCGTCCCAGACGTGACCGGTGGTTTCCTTGCCTTCCTCATTGGTGGCCGAAGGCACGCGGGCCTTGCCGGTGGCGATGAACAGCCACACCATCACGGCCGTGAAGATGATCGTGATTCCGACCACGAACCAGTGCCAGAACGCGCTCATGATGTTCTCTCCTTGTCCTTTTGCGTGCCGCTGTCGTCGTCATCGAGCGGCATGTTCGCCTGTTCTTCGAAGTCCTTGCGATCCTTGATCAGGAAGACCCAGATCGCGATGGCCACGAAGGCCAGCATCGCGAACAGGGTCCAGATGCCCGAACTCATGAGTCGCCCCCGGCACGTGGTGCCACGCGCTGTCCGGTCCATTCCGTACCCAGGCCCTGCAGGTAGGCGATCAGGGCCTCGAGCTCGGTGGTGCCGGCCACTTCGAGCGCGGCGCCTTCGATCTGCTCGTCGGTGTACGGGTCGCCCAGGCGCTGCAGGGCGCGCATATGCGCCTGCAGGGTCTGGCCATCGACCACGCGTTCGGCCAGCCAGGGGTAGGCGGGCATGTTGGACTCCGGCACCACGGCGCGCGGATTGATCAGGTGCAGCTCGTGCCAGTCATCGCTGTAGCGACCGCCGACTCGGGCCAGGTCCGGCCCGGTGCGCTTCGATCCCCACTGGAAGGGTCGGTCGTAGACGAACTCGCCGGCCACCGAGTAGTGGCCGTACCGCTCGGTCTCGGAGCGGAACGGACGGATCTGCTGGCTGTGGCAGTTGTAGCAGCCCTCGCGGACGTAGACGTCACGTCCGGCGAGGCGGATCGGGCTGTAGGGCTCGACTCCTTCGGCCGGTTCGACCACCGCGCCCTTGAACATCAGCGGGACGATTTCGACCAGGCCGCCGAAGCTGATCGCGATCACGATCAGGACGCCGAGCAGGGCCGCGTTCTTTTCGATTTTTTCATGAAGCATGGTGCGACTCCTCGATACGGTCAGGCGTGGGCCGGGGCGCGAACGGGGACTTCACGTTCGCTTGCCGGGGCCATCTGCCAGGTCTTGATCAGGTTGTAGAGCATGATGAACATGCCGGACAGGAAGATCACGCCACCGAGCAGACGAAGCAGGTAGAAGGGCTCGGTCAGCTTCAGCACCTCGATGAAGGTGTAGGTCAGGGTGCCGTCATCGTTGAAGGTCCGCCACATCAGGCCCTGCATCACGCCGGCGATCCACATGGCGACGATGTAGAGCACCGTGCCGATCGTCGAGGTCCAGAAATGCCATTCGATCAGGCGCGTCGAGTACATGCTCGGCAGGCCCAGCAGGCGCGGGAACAGGCTGTACAGGGAGCCGATCGAGATCATGGCCACCCAGCCCAGGGCACCGGAGTGCACGTGGCCGATGGTCCAGTCCGTGTAGTGACTCAGAGCGTTGACCGTCTTGATCGACATCATCGGACCTTCGAAGGTCGACATGCCGTAGAAGCTGAGCGCCACGATCATGAAGCGCAGGATCGGGTCCGTGCGCAGTTTGTGCCAGGCACCCGACAGGGTCATGATCCCGTTGATCATGCCGCCCCAGCTCGGAGCCAGCAGCATCAGCGAGAAGACCATGCCGAGGGTCTGCACCCAGTCGGGCAGGGCGGTGTAGTGCAGATGGTGCGGGCCGGCCCACATGTAGATCGCGATCAGCGACCAGAAGTGGACGATCGACAGGCGGTAGGAGTAGACCGGGCGGCCGGCCTGCTTGGGCACGAAGTAGTACATCATGCCGAGGAAGCCGGCGGTCAGGAAGAAGCCCACGGCGTTATGGCCGTACCACCACTGGACCATGGCATCGACCGTGCCCGAGTAGATCGGGTAGGAATGCGTCAGCGTGGCCGGCATCGCCAGGTTGTTGACGATGTGCAGCACGGCAACCGTCAGGATGAAGGCGCCGAAGAACCAGTTGGCCACGTAGATGTGCTTGACCTGGCGCTTGACGATGGTGCCGAAGAAGACGATGGCATAGGCCACCCAGACCAGAGCGATCAGGATCGCCAGAGGCCAGATCAGCTCGGCGTATTCCTTGCCCATGGTCAGGCCCAGCGGCAGGGTGATGGCCGCGCCGACGATCACCGCCTGCCAGCCCCAGAAGGTGAAGGAGGCCAGAGCGTTGGAGAACAGGCGGGCGTGGCAGGTACGCTGGACGCAGTAGTAACTGGTCGCGAACAGCGCCGATCCGCCGAAGGCGAAGATCACCGCGTTCGTGTGCAGCGGGCGCAGGCGGCCGTAGCTCAGCCAGGAAATGCCCATGGTCAGGTCGGGCCAGATCAGCTGAGCGGCGATGATCACGCCGACCAGCATCCCCACGATGCCCCAGATGACGGTCATGACCGCGAACTGGCGGACGACCTTGTCGTTATAAGTAGTTGCGTGGCTCATTGAGACTCCCTTCTTGGAGATGCCGAGAAACGTGCCCGCGCATTGTCCCACCCGTGCCCCTCGACCCCAGTTGACCGGGATCAAACTTTCACGAATTCGGTAAGATGACGGTCGAGAAACCCCTGGACCGACACCCACTTGCCCACGCCCGGACTCGATTTCGACGATTGGCTGCTGACCGAGTCCGTGCGACGACGCGAGGAGCGCGTCGGGCGATGGCCGGATGACGCGGCCGCCGTGACCCTGGCCACGCGCGCCGGCAGCGATCTCAGCGATCGTCTCGTCGCACGCGCGCGCGCCCTGCCGGGCTCGGAGGCGGCCAAGGCCGATATCCGCAGCCTGCACCACCGTGCTCGCCAGTTCATCGGACTGCTCGTGGTGCTGGGGTTGCTGCTGGGCTGGCTGGCCGCGCGGACCAGCACCCTGGATCGCGAGCTCGATCTGTTGCTCGCCGGTGCCACCCTGATCGGCCTGCCGACCCTGATGCTGCTGCTCTGGTTGGTGCTGATGCCGATCAGCGCGCGCTGGCGATCCTCGGCGAGCCCGCGCCTGGCCCTGCTGCATCGGGCGCTGGCCTGGTCGGGGCCGCGCCTGTTCGATTCCGAACTCGCCGGCGAGCTGGCGCAGTCCGCTTCCTCCGCCCTGTCGACACCCGCCGGTCGCTGGTGGCTGGGCCTGAGTTCCCATCTGCTCTGGCTGGCCTACTCGGCCGGGGCGATCCTGGCCCTGACCATCTATTTCAGCGTGGCCCAGTACGATCTGAGCTGGGGAACGACGATCCTGAGCGAGTCGACCGTGATCGGCCTGATCCAGGCCCTGGCCGGGTTTCCGGCCCAGATCGGCCTGATGCCGATTCTCGACGAGGCCTTCATCGAACGGGGGCGGGTCGGCCAGCTGGCCGGCGCCGATCGCGCGCTCTGGGCGCATTTCCTGATGGTGCTGATGCTTGTCTACGTGGCCCTGCCGCGGCTGCTGCTGGTCCTCCTGTCCTGGATCTTCTGCCGCCGCGCGGCCAGACGCATGGGACTGGACACGGGCCGGGCGGGCTATCTGCGCCTGCAGGCGGACCTGATGCCCGATGGCCGCAGCGTGCGTCGTCTGGGCGAAGCGCCGACGCCGACGCCGAGGCGGCCGCGCAGGCGTTCGGCGGCGGCCGATGGCCCGGCGGTGCTGATCGGCGTGGAGCTCGCCGCCGGTATCGAGGCTCGGCTGGCCGAGGCCCTGGGGGATCGGGTGACCGACCTGGGGCCCGTCAGCAGTCGAACGCAGCGGCACGCTGTCGAGCAGGCGCTGAAGGGGCTGAAATCGCCGCCGCCCCTGCTCGTGGCGGTCTGCTCCCTGCTGCGCACCCCCGACACGGGCACGTCGCGGCTGCTCGACCGCCTGGCCGATGCCTCGCGGAGTGCCTTGCTGCTGGTGCTGGTCGATGGAGCGCAGCTGACGGCCCGGGGCGATGACCGGACCGCGCGCCGCGAGGACTGGACGCGCCTGGCCGAACAGGTGGGTGGGGACTGGATCGAGATCGAGGCATCCGACGTCTGGCCGGGCGAGTTCGAAGCGCTCGCGGCGCGCATCGACTCGGCGAAGGGCGGCGCATGAGTCTGCCCCTGCTGAAGGTCGCGGTGGTCGGCCACACCAATACGGGCAAGACCTCCCTGGTCCGGACCCTGACGCGCAACCGCGGCTTCGGCGAGGTCGCCGACCGGGGCGGGACCACGCGCCAGGTGACCACCACGGAGCTCGAGGTCGACGGCCGCGTGCTGATCGAACTCTACGACTCTCCCGGCCTGGAGAACGCGCCGGAACTGATCGAATGGCTGGATGCGCAGCCCGGCGAGCGCCATGCCGGCCCGGCGCGGGTGGCGCGTCTGCTGGATGATCCCGAGGCGCGACAGCGCTTCGACCAGGAGGCCCGGGTACTGGAGCTGATGCGCGCGGTCGACGTCGGTCTGTACGTGATCGATGCGCGCGAACCGGTGCTCGAAAAGTACCAGGACGAGCTGGCGATCCTGGCGATGTGCGCCAGGCCGATCGTGGCCGTGCTGAACTTTACCTCCGCGCCCGACAGCCGCGAGTCGGCCTGGCGGGAAGCCTTGGCGGAAGTCACCCTGCACACGGTCCTGGCCTTCGACGCGGCGGTGCGCGATCCGGCGACGGAGCGGCAGTTGTTCGAGAAGCTGCGCAGCCAGCTCGATCGCTTCGACGCCACCCTCGAGGCCTGGCTGGAGCGCCTGGCCGAGGACGAGGCGCAGCGTCAGACTGCGGCCCTTCGCAGTGTGGCCAGCCTGTTGATCGATGCCGCGGCGGCTCGCCGCCGCGCCGATGCGGAACAGCCGGAGGAGCTGGCTCGGGTCTCCGCAGCACTCCAGGATGCGATTCGGCGCCGCGAGCAGGCGACCGTGGATACCCTGCTGGCCCTGTATCGCTTCGGGCCCGAAGCCTATGAAGATGAAGCCTTGCCGCTCAGCGAGGGCCGCTGGGCGGATGACCTGTTCGATCCCGAGACCCTGAGGCTCCACGGCATCCGCGCCGGCAAGCTGGCGGGTCTGGGTGCGGGTGCGGGTGCCCTGGTCGATGTCGCGACCGGGGGCTTGAGCCTCGGCGCCGGCACGATCGTCGGGACCCTGGCCGGCGGTGGCTTGAGCCTGCTGCGCGGCCTGGGCTCACGCGCCGTGGATCGTCTCCGCGGGCGGGTCGGCGTGGCCATCGATGATGCCACCCTGATGTTGCTGCTGACGCGCCAGATCGAGTTGCTGGCCAGCCTGCGCGATCGTGGACATGGCAACCCTGACGCCATTCGCCCGTCCTCGCGCCCGGCCGGAGAGCGAGCGGCATTGCCCGCACCGCTGCGGCGCGCCCGGGTGCATCCAGAATGGTCGGAACTCAATCCTTCCGCGCGCCTGATCGAGCGGCAGCCGGCTCTAGCGGCCCTGACCGAGTCGCTCGAGGCAGCCTTGCGGCGCGAAGGCTGAGCCGGTCTTCCTCCTTCAGCTGCCCGGACAAAAAAATGCCCCGGCCGAAGCCGGGGCAAGAAACACTCGGGAATCGTCAATGGGAAGGAGGAACTGATGACTCCCGAGCCCCCTCGTCGAACGCTGGCCGAGACTGAAGAAGCCGGCGCTCGACGTGAGTCGGTTGAAACGTGAACGTGGTCAGGCTTTAGCGCACGCTCCCTGGAAAGGCCTGCGAGGCCTGGAATGCCGCGAGAATCTCCTGGCGCTGCCCGTCGATTCGGCGATGCGCGATCAGGTGGGTCCCGTCCGTGTCGATCACAAGCTCGACTTCCACCTCGTCGGTGTACTCGCAGGTGGAGTTCCGGTCGCTGGTGTCCTTGCAGCTCCGATCCGTGGAGCCTCTGTCTGAGCCGGACTCCGACTCGCCGCCGCCGGTGCCATGCACCAACAGTCCGTAAGCCCCGGGCCCCGGCCTGGCGGAGTTCGTCCGCAGGACCATCTCCAGGTAGTTCTGACCGTCCTCGATGTGCTGCTGGCCGGTGTAGATCTGTCCGTCGACATGCAGGGACACCATCACTTTGTTCTGGTCGACGCTGACCAGAGCCTGGGGTCCGGCCGCCGCCAGCTGGAATGATGCCATCAGGCCGGTCAAGCCCAGCAGCAGGTTCCTCGACCAGCGGCGCTGAAGCCTGAAGCCGCCGCCCTGGCCGAGGCCGGTGCCGCTTCTTTCAATGCCGGTGCCGCTTTTTTCGATGGCCAGTGCTGAATTCAGCGCACTCATGGGCGTCGCTCCTGTGCTGCTTGATGGGGTCATGGCTTGGGCGAGCTCGCACCAGGCCAAGAGGATTCGGGGCATTGCTCCCAGTAGTACCAGCCCACCCCGACCAGACACTGTTCGGGTTCGGATGGCGGGTCTTCTTCGCCGCCGAGGTAGTCCTCGAACTCGCGAATATGGCGTTCCAGCAGGCTGCGCACTTCGGTGCGGATCTCGTCGACTCGCTGTGACGGGATGCGGGTCGACCAGCGGTCCTGCTGCAGCCAGGGGGGCTGATTGTTGCCATAGCGGTCGATGTTGTGCATCACCGCGCGCCCCAGTCGACTCATGGCCAGGCTGCTGGCCTCGATGGTGGTCCTCTCGGAGGGCCGCACGGGCTGGTAGAAGGGGTCGAGCAGGCGCACGCGAGTGTCGTCTTCGCTGAGTTCGACGTTGCCACTGTCGAGCAGCTTTTCCAGCGCGGTCTGGACGGTCACGGCCCGCCCGGCGGCACGAGTCACCAGGCGCTGGAAGGTGGCGTGCGGACCATGGATGAGGAGCTCGGCCGGCTCGCCGCTGTCCGGGTCGAGAAAGGTCTCGTCGGTGGTCCAGCGGTCGAGGATGCTGGCTTCGGAGCAGACGTCCGAGGCCACGTAGTCGCGGTTGGCACTGTCTTCGAAGGTCTTGATGGCGCGGCCGTCCATGCCGCAGAGCAGGGCCAGGGCCGAGCGGGTGACCTTTCGATCCGGGTTCTGCGCCTGCAGGTAGGCGCGGGCCTCCTGCACGTAGGTCAGTCGAACGAGATCGACCAGCGCGCTGCAGGAAATCCGCCCGACGGAAAAGCGGACCACGGGCCGGACCATGCGCGACATGGCATCGACCAGCCAGTTGACGTCTCCATCCGGGGATCGCGCGGTCATCTGGCTCATTTCAGTGCTCCAGCGCCTCGGGCCGATGGAACAGGAAGCCCTGGGCGTAGTCCGCGCCGAGCTGGCGCAGCAGGTCAAGCTGGGATTGGGTCTCGATGCCTTCTGCGATCACCGAAGCCCCCAGCCCCAGACCGAGGGTCAGGATGCTCTGCACCACGGCCTGCTGGTTGCGGTTGTCTTCCAGTGCGTTGATCAGGCGCAGGTCGATCTTGAGGAGATCCACCACGCCTGCCGCGCACAGGTCGAAGCAATTGATGCGGCTGCCGAAATCATCCAGCGCGATGAGCACGCCATGCTCGCGCAGCAGACGGGCATGCCCGATCAGGCGTTCGCGATCATCGCAGTGCCCGTACTCCACCAGTTCCAGACACAGGGAATGGCCGGCTTCGCGCAGTTCGCCCTGAGCCTGCATGACGGCACGCAGGAAGTCGGCGTGGATCAGGGACTGGGGGTGTGAGTTGACGCTGATCCGGGTCGGCGTCTGGCGGAGCAGGGCCCAGGCTGCGGCGCGCTCGAGCACTTCGATGTCGGTGAGATGGGGCGCGCGTTCGAGGTACAGGCGCTCGATGAAGCGTTCGGGGCTCCAGCCGCGATAGCGGCCGTGCGGGCGGATCAGGATCTCGAACCAGTCCAGATCGCTCGCGGCCTGCTTGCGCTGCGCGGCGATGGGTCGAATCGACTGCGCGGCGAAGCCGCAGTGCACGGCTTCGGCACTGATCGGCATCAACTCCACGGCGGTCTTCGCGTCCATCGTCCTGGTCTCGATTCTCAAAGTTGACAAAAATGTAGATTGACAATATCGGCAATTTTGCCGGAATGCAAGCTTTTTCTGCGCGCCGGCTTCGGGCGCGGTCGCTTGAGGGCGATGGTCGAAATCCGCTATGGTTCGTGCTGGTCAGGTTCCGGTGGCTTCATGCTGGCTTTGCGCACAGGTCTGATTTGCGTGGTGCTCCTGGTCACGGGCTGTGGGCAGGCGCCGGAAGATCGGGCCGTCTTTCGCTACGCGCTGCAGGGCGCGCCGGGCAGTCTGGATCCGGTGCAGGCGGACAACGCCTACGCGGCCAGCCTGGTCAACAACCTCTACGACACCCTCTATCGCTACCGCTATCTGGCGCGGCCTCATGAACTGGTGCCTTCGCTGGCGCTGACCATGCCCCAGCTGTCCGAGGACGGCCTGGAGCTCACCATTCCCATCCGGCCCGGTGTCCACTTCATCGACGATCCGGCCTTCCCGGATGGCCGTGGCCGCGAGGTGCTGGCGAGCGATGTCGTGTATTCCCTGGCCCGGCACTTCGATACCGCGTCGCGTTCTCGCGGCGCCTGGCTGTGGCGAGACCGCATCGTCGGCCTGGACAGCGCGTCCGTGGTCGACGGCGCGCTGCCGGACGGGGCGGGCCTGGAGGCCGTCGATGACTACACGGTCCGCGTGCGTCTGAGGCAGCCCTTTCCGCAATTTGCCCATACGCTCGCGACCGCCCTGTCGGCAATCGTCCCGCGTGAGGCCGTCGACCACTATGGCCCCGGGTTCGGCATCCATCCGGTCGGATCCGGGCCCTATCGGCTGCGCCAGTTCGATGCCAATCGGGCGGTGCTTGAGCGCAATGCCGGCTTCGACCGGGGTCCTTTCGATCTGGCGGCCGAAGGGTTTCGGATCGAAGGCCAGGCCGGCCTCGGCCTCGAGCAGCTCGAGGGACGCGCCTACCCCTTCATGGATCGACTGGAGATCGAGTTCATCAACGAACCGATGGCTCGCTGGAACAGCCTGCGCTCGAGTCGTGGTGTGGACGCGGCCATCATTCGTCCCGATCTGGCCTCGGTGGTGCCGGAGGCCGCCGGGTCGACGGTCCTGCCGCCGAGCCTGGCTCCGACCTTTCGGGCCTGGGCCAGCCTCGAGTCGGGCTTTGCCTACTACGGTTTCAACATGTCCAATCCGGCGCTCGGAGATCATCCGGACCCCCTTCGTGAGGAGGCGAATCGAGCGCTGCGCTGTGCGCTCCGCGATGCCTTCGATTGGGACGCTCGCAACGCCGCCTTCTATCGAGGGGCGGGTCAGGCCTTTCCGGGGGTGATTCCACCGGTTCTGGACGCCTGGGATCCGGCCCTGAGCAGCGCCTCCATCGAATACGCGCCGGATCGAGCGCGACAGCGCCTGCGCGAGGCCGGCTGGACGGCCGAGAACCTGCCCGCCCTCACCATCGGCATCGAAGCAGGGGTCGAGCAGCGGCAGATGTTCGAACAGCTCCGCGCCTGGTGGGTGGAGATCGGCTATCCCGCCGATCGCCTTCAGGCCCGGGTCCTGCCCAGCTTCGGCGAATACCTGCGTGCGATCGCGGACGGCGAACTCGACGTCTTCCTGTTGAGTTGGACCCTGGCCTATCCCGACGCGCAGTACGCCCTGCAGCTGTTCTATGGACCCAACGCCGCACCCGGGGCGAACAGCTTCAACTACCGGAACGAGGACTACGACCGCTGGTTCGAGCAGGCGGCCAGGCTGCACGCCGGCCCGGAGCGCACGGCGCTCTATCGCGCCATGAACGAGCAGGTGATCGATGATTGTGTCTTCATCGGTTCGATGTCCCGGATCCGGCTCCAGCTCTGGCGCCGGGACCTCGTCATGCTGCCCGACGAGGGTCCGGCCCTGGGCCTGTCCTGGCGTTTCATCGACCGGTCTTCCGACGCGCCATGAATCGCAGGCAGCTTGGCGCCTGGGCACGATCGCTGCTTTCCGCCGTGCCGCTTCTGCTCGGCGCGACCCTGCTCGCGTTCTACCTCATCGCTCAGTTCGGCCCGGACACCCGCTTTGCGCAGGTCGGTCGGGGCGCGGATGCGGCCGGTCTGGAGGCGCTCGCCCGACAGCTCGACGAGCATCGACCCTGGCTGCTGCGCTACGTCGACACCCTGGCAGGCTGGTTTCGCCTCGACTTCGGTCATGCGGCGATCAGTGGTGAACCGGTGGCCGCACTGCTCGCGCGCACGCTGCCCGTCAGCCTGCTGGCGCTGATGCCGGGGTTCGTCCTCGGCCAGCTTCTCGCCCTCGGCCTGGCGCTGGCCGGGGCCTGGCGAATCGGCCGGTGGCCCGATCGCCTGGTGGGAGCGCTTTCGGCCACCAGCATGAGCCTGTCGCTGATCGTGGTCCTGATCGCGTTGCAGAGCCTGTTCGGAGTCTGGCTGGACTGGCTGCCGGTGCGTGGCTGGTCCGCCGCCGGCCCGGTGGACTATCTCCGCCACGTGACCCTGCCGACCCTGGTCATCGTGGTCACCAGCCTGGGTTACCAACTGCGCTTCTTCCGCACCCTGTTTGTCGAGGCCCTGTCCGATCCGCCGGTCAGGACGGCTCGAGCCTACGGCCTGCCGCCCCGGCGCATCCTGCTCGGCTACGTGCTGCGAACGGCCCTGTTGCCGATCAGTACGCGCATCCTCTACGCCCTGCCGGTGCTGCTGCTTGGCGGCAGCCTGGTGCTGGAGAATCACTTCGGCATTCCCGGCGTGGGGCAGGTTGCCTACGAGGCCTTGCTGGCCGGTGATGAACAGGTGCTGATGGCACTGGTCGGAGGGGGCAGTGTGTTGCTGATCCTGTTGCATGCGCTCAGCGGCGGTCTGCTCCGGGCGCTCGATCCTCGTCTGGCGAGGCCTTCCCGATGAGTCGCAGGGATTCCGTTCGTGCCGTAGGAAACACTCGGGGGGCGAGTTGGGTGGCGTGCTTCGTTCTGGCGGTGTTCGCGGTGGCCGTGCTGGGGGTCTGGATGGGCGTCTGGGGAACGGAGTGGCGGGCGATCGCCGGGACCGGTTGGCAGGCGCCATCCTGGGCGCATCCCCTGGGCACCAACCGTCTCGGGCAGGACATCTTCGATCGTCTGCTGGTCAGCCTGAGCCAGGCCTTTACCTTCGGTTTGCCGCTGGCCATCGGCTGCACGCTCCTCGGTGGCGCCGTCGGTCTGCTGGCAGGCTGGACCGAGGGCCGGCTGCCGGACCGAGTGCTGCTTGGACTGGTCGGCATCATCGAGGCGATGCCCGTCTACGTGATCCTCGGCTTGCTGGTGCTGGCCTGGCGGGACTGGAGTGCGGGTCTGGCAATGGCCGTCATGCTGGTGCTGTGGACCCCGACCGCCCGCCTGATGCGCGTGCGCGCCATCGAGCTCAGGCAGGCACGCTTCATCGAAGCTGCGCGCGTGGCTGGCGCGGGTCGCTGGCGAATCCTGATCGAGCACGTGCTGCCTCACAGCGCGCCGCTGCTGCTGGTGCAGGGCTCGCTGATCTTCATCACGGCAATCAAGGCCGAAGTGCTCCTCAGCTTTCTCGGCATCAGCCTGGGCGATTCGATGAGTTTCGGTTTCATGCTGGCCGAGGCGGCCGACGACGTTCTGGCGGGCCAGTTCTGGAATTTTGCTGCCGCCTCGCTCGGTCTGCTGGCCCTGATAAGCTCGGTTCAGTACTGGGCCGACCGGTTGCAGGCAAGGATGGACCCGCGCCGCCTCGGGTCCGCCCTGTCGCTTCGGGTGGCACCGCTCTAGCGCCCGATGGAGATACGGCGGGTTTCAGGCCCCTGTTCTGGCTCTGATCGGTCGATTCAAGCCGCTCTGGTCTGAGGCTGGAATTGTGGACTGGTTCACGCTACAATCGGGGCGCCTGTAGGATATGGCAGTGAGTTCAAGGTCGTTCTTCCCTCCAGATTTACCTCCGAAAACCCCACTCCTACTCTGCAAGCGTTTTCATTTTTTATTTGCAAAGGTAGTAAGTAACATGGCAACTGGTTCCGTCAAGTGGTTCAACGAGGCGAAGGGTTTTGGTTTCATCAGTCAGGACGATGGTGGCAAGGACGTTTTCGTGCATTTCAGCGCCATTCAGGGCTCGGGTTTCAAGACCCTGGCAGAAGGTCAGAAAGTGTCCTTCGACATTCAGGACGGCCCGAAGGGCCCGCAGGCAGCCAACGTGGTGCCCGCCTGATCTCGTCCTGCTTCAAGGATGACTCGAGAGAGCCCCGCCAAGTGCGGGGTTCTTTCGTTATGGGGAAGGGCTTCTGCGGACAGGCGGATGCGCTCGGTCCGGCTCGGGCATAATTCTTCTGCCACCACGGTTTCGAGGAACGATCATGAGCGACGAGACATTCGGCCAGGCCGAGGCCGGACAAGGCCAAGCCGACCAGGCGCTGCCGCTGGATCCACCCCTGAGTGCCGAGGAAGCACGGGTGCTGGGCTGCCTGATCGAAAAGGAGTCGACCACTCCGGAGACCTACCCGCTGACCCAGAATGCCTGCATGACGGCCTGCAATCAGAAGACCAGTCGCCATCCGGTCATGAAACTCGACCCCGGCCGCGTCGGCCAGGCCCTGCGCAAGCTCGAGCAGCGTGAGCTGGTGCGTAGCGATTTCGGCGCTCGCGCCACCCGCTACCGTCATCGCGTCGATTCGGCGCTGGAGCTCACGCCCGGCCAGCGCGCCCTGATCGGCCTGCTGCTGTTGCGCGGACCGCAGACCCTGTCCGAGCTCTACACCCGCAGCGAGCGCATGCACCGCTTCGATGATCTCGACGATGTGGCCTACAACCTCGAGCGTCTGGCCTCGCGCGACGCACCCATGGTGGTCCGCCTGCCACGAGCGGCGGGGCAGCGCGAAGACCGCTATGCCCATCGCCTCTGCGGCGAGCCGGAGATGCCGCCGCCCGCGGCCATGGCGCCTGCCGCTCCCGCCACGCCGGCCGATGCCGATCTGGTGGAGCGGGTGGCCGAGCTGGAGCGTCGCCTGGCCGCCATCGAGGCCCGACTGGACGAAGACTGAGGCCGGCTAGCCGGCCTTGCCCTGGCCGGTCAGGGCGTCGAGCCGTTCCGCGGCCGCCTGGAATTCGAAGCGCTCGATCCGGCGTTCGATGTCGTCGAGATCGCTCTGGGCCCAGTCGCAGTTCGGGTGCCGCCGCAGGCGCCGCCAGAGCGCTTCGCTGTCCGGTTCGCCGAATTCGAGATGGCGGCGCAGCCGTTCGATCAGCGACTCCAGGTCGATCGCCTCGTCCGCCTCCGATCCGCCCTCCGAATCGATGCCTGCCGGTGCCTCGACCATCGCGCGATCGAGGTGTCTGGCCAGGGTCTCGATGAGCTGGCGGGGATCGAAGGGCTTGTTCAGAAAATCATCCATGCCGCCGGCCAGGCACTGGTCGCGCAGGCCCGCCAGGGCCTGGGCGGTGAGGGCGATGATCGGGATGCCCGGTGAATGCTTGCCGGCGCGGATGCGCGCGGTCAGCTCCAGGCCGTCCATGCCGGGCATGTGCAGGTCCATCAGGATCGCATCGAAGCGCTGCCTTTCGATCAGCGTCAGCGCCCGAGGCCCGTCCTCGGCGCATTCGACCTGGACGTTCTGACGGGTGAGCAGACGGCGCACGACTTCCTGGTTGACCGGATTGTCCTCGACCACCAGCACACGAACGCCGCTCAGATCGGTCTGCAGTCCGGCGATCCTGCCCTTGACTTCCTGCCCCTCGGGCAGGGGCACGGTGAAGACGAAGCTGCTGCCCTGGTCGGGCACGCTAGTGGCCTCCAGCGAGCCGCCGAGCCGCTCGCTCAGTTCTCGGGCGATGCTCAGTCCCAGACCGGTGCCGCCGTAGCGACGGGCGGTGCCCGCCTCGGCCTGGGTGAAGGGTTTGAACAGGTCCCCCAGGCGGGCGGCATCGATACCGATGCCCGTGTCGTTGACCTCGAAGGCCAGGCGGTCGCCGTTCAGGCGATGAACACGCAGGCGCACGGCACCCCTGGGCGTGAACTTGATGGCGTTGGCGAGCAGGTTGATCAGCACCTGCTTGACCCGGAGCGGGTCGCCACGAACGATCCGCGGCAGGTCCTCGTCCAGTTCCAGGGTCAGGGACAGGCCCTTCTCGCGGGCCTGCACGGAAAACAGATCCTCGAGCTCCTCGATCAGGTGCAGGAGATGGAAGTCGACGGACTCGATCATCAGCTCGCCGGCCTCGATGCGCGAGAAATCGAGCACGTCGTTGACCAGACCCAGCAGGGTGCGGCCGGCGCGTCCGACCTTGCGCATGTAGTCACGTCCCTCCTTCAGATCCTCGCTCGATTCACCCAGGTAGGAGAAGCCGATGATGGCGTTGATCGGGGTCCGGATTTCGTGGCTCATGCTGGCCAGGAAGGCGCTCTTCGCCCGGGTGGCGGATTCGGCGTCCTCGGCGGCCTTGCGCAGCTGGTGGGTGCGCTCTTCGACCAGGGCTTCCAGGCGTTGACGCTCCGCGCGATCGGCACGGGTTCGCCAGTGGATCAGCAGCAGCAGGGCCAGTGCTCCAGCGAGGGCATAGGCGATCCAGGCCCAGACGCTGCGGTACCAGGGCGGAAGAATGTCGAACTCGTAGCCGGCGACCGGGCTCAGTTCGCCGAAGACGTTGCGTGCTCGAACCTCGAAGCGGTAGGCGCCCTCGCGCAGGTTCGTGTAGTCGCGATAGGTCTCCTGCGACCAGGCCGACCAGTCCTCGTCCTGGCCGACCAGGCGAGTCTGGTAGAAGAGCTGCTCCGGCGCCTCGAACCAGGGGGCAACGTAGCGCAGGCGCCAGGCCTCGGTCGAATAGTCGAAGCGGTCGGGCTCGACCGGAGCCGCCGTGGCCAGCCCGTCGCCGTGCAGGATCGGAGCGTCGTTGGAACCGAAGGATCGGATCAGCACCCGGAAGCGGGTGTCCGGTTGGGTCGGGCCGGAGGGATCGAGGAGGAACAGGCCTTCATCACCGCCGAGCCAGCCCCGGCCGTCGGCTTCGAAAAGCGAGGCAAATAGATTGCGTGAGGGCAACAGACTCAGCGCCTGCGGACCTTCGACCTGGAACTGTCCCGAGGCGTCCAGGCCGAGCAGGACCACGCGGTCGGGCAGGCTCTGCCGTTGTTCGCCGATCAGCAGTCGTCCTTCCCGATCGATGCCGGCGGCCGCGTTGGCCGACAGATGCTCCGGGTCGTTCAGGAAATCATGGAAACGTGGATCGGGGTCCAGACGAGCGGAGTCGGCGTCGAGACGGTAGAACAGGGAGTCGTTCCAGATCAGCGGACCGTCGGGCGAGTCCATCGCCACGACCCGATGGTTCGAGGCCAGCCCCTGTTCGGGTCCGAAGTGCAGCACATCGCTGTCCGGGTATTCGCCGTGAGCATCGGCGAGCCTCGGGTCGAAGCGCAACAGGCCGTCCTGGTCGCCGCCGGCGAGCAGGGCGCCGCCTTCATCCGCCGCGAAGGAGCGGATGAAGCTCCGGGTGCGGATGCGCGGGGACTCGTACTGCCACTGCCCCTCCCGGCGGACCAGGGTGGAGATCCCGAGGTTGTGACCCATCCAGACACGATCGGGCTGCTCGTCCGTGCGATAGAAGGCCATGTAGGGCGCCGCGGTCTCATGGAGCAGGCGGAGTTCGGTGTTCTCGTCGAGCAGCATCAGCCGCGTGCTCATCCCGACCAGCAATCCTTCGTCGAGGGACAGCAGGGACCAGACCTGACCCGCCGCGTCGGACAGGGCCTCGAAGCGGCCGTTGGCCGGGTCGAAGCGATGCAGGCCGGCGGTGCTGCCGACAAACAGCTGGCCTTGATGACGGGCCAGGGACAGGACCATCCCGTCCATGCCGAGCTCGCTACCGAAGCGCGTCAGCTGCGGCAGCGTGCGAACTCGGGCGATGCCGTTGCCCAGGCCCATCCACAGCCCGCCCGAGGGGCCGAGTCCGAAGCTGAGCACCTGGTTGCCGGCCAGGCCCCGGTTCTGGTCGACGTGCTGCAGGATCCGTGCCTGGCCATCGATCAGCAGCAGGCCGTGCGACAGGGTGGCCACGCCGAACACGCCCTCGCCGATGGCGCGGGCGTTGTAGATGCGGGTGCCCCGGAGCGGGTGGCCCTCGGGCAGCTCCAGCGGTGTGAGTTCACCGTTCTCGAACTCGAACAGGCCGCCGTCCTGGGTGCCGACGAGGGCGCGCCCGGGTCGCTCCGGCAGCGGCGCGTGCAGAATCGTGGTCAGCCGCAAGCCGTTCAGCGCGCCGGCCTCGGTCCAGGGCTCGAAGCGACCGTCGGCCAGGCGGTGCAGGCCCAGGGTTCCATCATTGACCAGCAGCTGGCCGCGATACACGAAGCTGCGGATCATCTGGGTCGAGATCTGCCAGGAGCGAAGCTTTTCACCGTCGAAGAAGAACACGCGCGCCAGGCTCTGGAAGTAGACGCCGCCATCGAGGGCGTGGGTCCACCAGACGTCGGCGAAGTCACGCTCCGCCTCAGGGATCAGAGGATTGAGGGACACGAAGGCCATCTGGCCCGTAGAGTCCGGCGCCAGGTAGCCGATCTCGCCCTGACCGCCGATGTAGACGCGGCCGTCCTCGCCCAGGGCCATGGAGCGTACGCCGGTGCGCTGCTCGGTGAAGAGCTGGCGCCATCGCTCCCCATCGAACTCCAGCGGACCGGAGGTGTTGCCGAAGTACATCACGCCGCGCGGATCACTCACGACCGCCCAGTTCTGGGGCTGCGAACCATAGTCGCGGGGTGAATGGTTGCGAACCTCGCTCTGCCCGTGACCGGGGCTGAGCTGGGCCAGGCTCGACGCACTGACCAGCAGCAGGAGAAGGAAGCTCAGTCGGGCCATCCGGGAGCGGTCAGAGTTGTACGACACGATTGCGTCCCTCCTTCTTGGCCTGGTACAGGGCTCGATCGGCGCGTTCGATCAGGGCCTGCGCGGGCTCGGCGCTGAGCGCGCCCGAACTGGTGCCGACGCTGATGGTGACCTGGCCGGTGTCGGGCTGATCGCGGTGTGGCAGCTCGGCGCGCAGCATGGCATCGCGCAGCCGCTGGGCCTGATCCAGGGCCACCGTCCGGTCGGCTCCGGGCATCAACAGGGCGAACTCCTCGCCGCCGTAGCGCGCCAGCAGATCGTCCCCGCGCCGCCGTGCTGCAGCCAGCGTCGCGGCGACTTCGCGCAGGCAATGATCGCCGGCCAGGTGTCCGTAGCGATCGTTGTAGGCCTTGAAGAAGTCGACATCGATCATCAGCACGCTCAGGCTGTCGGCCCCGCTGCGCTCACCCGTGCTCAGCTCGTTCAGGTACTGGTCCAGGCGGCGGCGATTGGGCAGGCCGGTCAGACCGTCGATGAAGGCATGGCGCTGGAGCAGATCGCTGTAACGCTTGAGCTCGAGATGCGTATGGATTCGCGCCCGGACCACGGCCTGGTTGAAGGGCTTGGTGATGTAGTCGACGGCGCCGAGCTGCAGGCCGAGAATCTCGTCGGCCTCGTCCGAGCGGCCGGTCAGGAAGATGATCGGTACGTGGCGAAACTCGGGCTTTTCCTTGAGCGTGCGGCAGACCTCGTGGCCGTTCATGCCGGGCATTTCCACGTCGAGGATGATCAGGTCGGGCTGGACCCGCTCGGCCAGGCGTAGGGCATCGCGGCCGTTGCTGGCGGCGCTGACCTGGTAGCGGTCGGACAGGATGCTGGCGAGCAGCCGTAGATTGGTGGGCATGTCGTCAACGACCAGAATTCGCCCGCCGAGGATCGATCCGTCGATGGTCATGGACATGCGCCCCCGGAAGTCTCCCCAAGGAAAGTACTGGAGTATAGGCGATGGCCGCCGCTCCGGACAGCGCCTCCCGGCCCGGCTCAGCCGCAGCTCAGGCGCTCGAAGTCGTCGGCCAGATCGGTGATGCGTTCGCGGAACTCGCGCTTCTGTCGAGGACTGGACAGGGCGTGGACATCGGCCAGGGCTTCCAGGGTCCGGGCGCGATTGTGGTTCATGAGCTCCGTGTACTCCGCCGACCACCCGGCGCCGGGTTCCAGCAGGGAGCTGAGCCGCTCATCGAAGCGCGGGCGCTGCCCGCGAAGCTCCAGGATTTCGGCCAGCTCGGCCCGCCATTGCAGTCGATGGGCCAGGGCGTGCGGGGCGCTGAAGCGCAGGGACTCGGCCCAGGCGGTCAGGCGCTCGCGTTGCGCCTCGTTGACGCTGCCGGCAAAGC
This sequence comes from Wenzhouxiangella marina, assembly GCF_001187785.1. Classification (GTDB taxonomy): domain Bacteria; phylum Pseudomonadota; class Gammaproteobacteria; order Xanthomonadales; family Wenzhouxiangellaceae; genus Wenzhouxiangella; species Wenzhouxiangella marina. Next base: position 3,283,854 of record NZ_CP012154.1, on the reverse strand, counting down.
GCTCGATGCCGCGCACCAGGCTGTCGATCTGGTTCTGCCGGCGAACGGCGGCCTCGACGACGATCTCGTCTTCGATCAGCTCCCGATTGCGCTGGTCGATGCCGGCCAGCAGCTCCCCGACCTGTTCGTCGTCCAGGCTGGCGAACAGATCGACGATGGTGGGCATCGAATGGGCCACGAGTCGCTGGCCGAACTCGCTGACCGTGCGGCCGTGACGCTCGAGGGCCTCGGCATCGAGGCGCTCGGAGGCCAGGTCGGCATCGAAGCGCTCCAGAAACGCCACGTAGTCGGGCAGCTCGCTGGCACAGTGCCAGTCCAGCTTGGCGTCCAGGGCATCACGCACGGCCAGGGTCTGTTCGGCGCTCAGGGTGATCTGCTTGTTCACCCAGCGCATGATCAGCCAGTCGAGGTTGTTGTAGGCCAGGCGTACACCGCAGGCGCTGGTGGCCAGTGCCAGGACGAGGATCAGGACAATACGGGTTGGCCAACGCATGGGCAGGAGCTTAACCCTGCCTTGATAAAGCCCTTGTTAATCGTTTGGCAAAATCTTCCCGGCGTCGAACATTCGGGTGATCGACATCAGCCCGCTGGCGGGCCTGCCGTTGGCACCTAGCCCAGATCGCCCGGATCCATGGGCGGCATCCGGCGCGCTTCGGGGCAGTGGAAGGGCTGGCCGCTCCGGCCCGCGTGGTAATACACGTCGCCGTTGGCATCCCGGAGATGAATGAAGAAACCGGGCACCAGGGCCTGCGTGTAGGCCATGCCCGGCTCCGGACAGCCCATGGACCCGTCGTTCCAGGTCACGACCCGGGCTTCGACCACTTCGATGGCCTCCATGCTCGATCCAGCGCGCTCGACGAGGTCCTTGCGGGCCGCTTCCACGGCCTGCTCCAGGGTCATGCGAGCCGGGGGCGGGGCGGTCGAATCCATGACGGCCGCCGGGGCCGACTCGGATCCGTTTTCGGTCTCGCTGGCCGCCGTCGGGGTCGAATCGGCACCGGTCTCGGTATCGGGATGGTCACCCGAATCCGAACCGGAACAAGCGCCCAGCAGCGCGGTAGCCACAAGCAGAGCAAGCAGATGGAGACGAGACGGCATCGAAGCGTTCCCTCTTTTCATTGATGGTGAACAATCCCCCAGCGGCCCGGCCTGAAGTGCTCAGGACGATGCGGCGCCAGACCGAGGCCGAATGTAGCACGGCCCGAAGCATCCTGCCGCCGGCGCTATCGGGGGGCGTCTTCGTCCATCGATCCCGGGTCGATCGGCGGCAGGCTGCGCTCGGCAGGGCAGTGCATGGGATCGTGCACTCGGTTGCCGTGGTAGAAGGCGTCCTCGCCGCCATGGCGGAGCTGGATGTAGTAGCCGGGCACGAGCGCCTGGGTGTAGAACATGCCCGGTTCCGGGCAGCCCATCGAACCATCGCCCCAGGTCACGGCCTCGGCGCGGACGACCTCGATCGCGTCCTGGTCGACCTGGCGTTGCTGCGCGAGATCGCGGCGAGCCGCTTCGACGGCTTGCTCGAGGGAAAGCCGGGTCTGCGTCGTGCTCATGATGCGTTCCTCCTGTTCGGCGGCGGCCGGACGGGTGTCCATGCGGTCGGTGACCTGGCCGCCGCAGCCGACCAGCAGCAGTGCGCTGGCCAGGGACAACAGGGCGGGTCCCGCTGGATTCATGCCTGGGCTACCATGCGTGGTGATTGTCCCCTCAGGGTAAAGGATTCGATTGATGGACACAGGCCGCTGCCCCTGGTGTGGCGATGATCCGCTCTACCAGCACTACCACGACACCGAATGGGGCGTGCCGGTGCAGGACGATCGGACCTGGTTCGAATTCCTGCTGCTCGAAGGGGCCCAGGCGGGGCTGAGCTGGATCACCGTGCTGCGCAAGCGCGAGGCCTATCGCCAGGCTTTCGCCGATTTCGATCCCGAGGCCGTGGCGCGCTTCGACGCGCAGGACGAGGCCCGTCTGCTGACCGACCCCGGCATCGTGCGCAACCGCCTGAAGATCAGCTCGGCGGTCAGCAACGCCCGCGCCTTTCTCGAACTGCAGGAAGAACACGGCAGCTTCAATGACTGGATCTGGGGCTGGGTGGATGGCCGGCCAATCATCAATCGCTTTGCGACGATGGGCGAGGTTCCAGCCTCGACCCCCCTGTCGGAGGCGATGTCGAAGCAGCTGAAGAAACTCGGCTTCCGCTTCGTCGGTCCGACCATCGTGTACGCTTTCATGCAGGCCACCGGTCTGGTCAACGACCACCTGGTCAGCTGCCCGCGCTGGGCCGAGCTACAAGAGGAAACGAGTCAATGATGCCCGACGGCTCCTACACGGTCGATGCCCTGCTGAAGTTTCTCAAGCAGGCCGGCATGGAAGGCATGATCAACCCGGCGGTGGCGCGCAGTCGGCGCAATGCCATCGAACAGCTTCAATCGGAGATGAGCGACGAGGAGCGGCGCGACCTGCGCTGTCTCGACGTGGACCAACTCGCGTCGCGTTTCCACAAGCTCGAGGGCTCGAGCATCCGCGTCGAGGCCCTGGCGCTCTACGTCGAGCGCTTCAAGTCCGCCCTGGAAGACTTTCTCGGGTGGAACGAACACCCGGCCAGCTTCAAGACCGTGGGCGGGGACAAGGCGCGAGCCGTGCCCCGGCGCCCGGACGGGCGTTCGGCGATCAGCCAGGAACAGGCCGAGGCGGAACGGACCAGCATGGAGATTCGGGAAGCGCCCGCGGCGGTGGTCCCGATCGCACTGCGCCCGGACCTGACCGTCCACGTGGCGGGCATTCCGATCGACCTGACCCGGTCCGAAGCCGAGCGGATCGCCCGCGTGGTTCGGGCCTATGTGGTCGACGAGGACGCTTCGACGGAGGACGGGAAATGAACCGCCTGCTCCTCGTCGCGCCGATGCTGATCTTCGGCATCTGCGGCATCGGGCTGTGGATGCTGCTGATCAATCCGGATCTCAGCGGTCCCTTCCATGACGACCTGGTCCCCGAGCTGATCTCCTTCTGCATCGAGGGCTTCATCCTGATCGGCCTGTTGACCCTGATCCAGCACTCACGCGAGCAGGCGCGCCGCCGCGAGCTGTGGCTGAGCCTGCGCGGTTCCTTTCGTGATCTGCTGAGCTGCCTCGACATCGCTTTCCTCGAGCCCAACGGCGAACCGGCCGCCTCGCGCGAGCTGGAAACCGATCCCAAGGTCATCGATCGGATGATCGAACAGCTGGCGAAGAAGCACCCGGATCTGGACAGCCTGATCGCCCTGCGTCGCGAGGGCGAGGAGACCCTGGCCCTGACCCGCGATCTGGTGGCGGTGGCTGCCCAGCTGTCGGCCACGCACATGAACTGGTGGATTGCCATCGTCGACAGCATCCGTCGCCTGTCCGAAGCCAGGGATCGCGAGAGCCTCGAGCACAGCGCCCACGAGATGCTGGTCAATATCCGCGAGTTCGATCGCCTCGACTACTGAGCCCCGAGCACGTTTCTCACGCAGGGGCATGGCGGATGCGCTTGCAGCGAGGCCGCTGTCGGAAGCATCGCGAATCCGAAATTGAGCCCCTTTCTGCCCGAATAGCGTTGTTCGGTGAGAGATCAACGCAAAGAGGGACGGCCCATGTGTATCTGGCTTCGTCGTATCGCCCTGAGCATGGCGGTGGGGGGCGGGCTCTGCCTGCCGTTCGGTCCGGCGCTGGGCGGCACCACGCCCGAGAGCCTCTGGTGGGGTGAGGCGCGTCTGACCATTCAGGGTGAAGCGCCCGACGACCTGTTCGGCCAGGGCGGCGCCATCGACGGTGACTGGGCGGCGATCGGTGCACCGGGCCGAAATACGGGCCTGGGCAACAATACCGGGGCGGTCAATTTCTTCCAGCGGGTCGGCAATGCCTGGGTCGATCGAGGCCTGGTGGTTCCCAACGGTCTGAGCGCCGGCGACAGCCTGGGACGCGATGTCGCCCTGGACTACCCGATCGCCGTGGCCAGCGCGACGAGCACGGCGGTGGGCGGCGATGTCGTCGGCGGGATCTACGTCTTCGAGCACTTCGATGGCAACTGGGAGACCTTCCAGATCCTGCCGCCGGTGTTGGCCGAAGCGGTGTCCTTCGGCTCGTCGGTGGCCGTTCACGGCGATCGGATTGCCGTGGCCGATTTCGCCACGGACAGTTTCACCGGGCGAGTTCACGTCTACCGTCGCCAGGGGCTTTCCAGCTGGACCCATGAACAGACCCTGATTCCCGGCGACGCCACGGCCGATGACGTGATCGGTCAGGACTGGTCCCTGGCCCTGGGTCCCGATCGCCTGGTCATGGGCGGGGCCGGGCACGAAGCCGCCGGCAACTTCGCGGGGGCGGCCTGGGCCTTCGAGTACAACGGGTCGAGCTGGGTCGAGACCCAGAAGCTGCTGCCCAGCAGCTTCAATGGTGGCGGCCTGAACCTCGGTCGTTTCGGACGCTCCCTGGACATGGACGGCGACGATCTGGTGATTGGCAGCACCCAGTCGACGGCCGGCACGACGGCAGGCAGCGGTCTGATCTATGTCTACCGGCACGATGGATCGAGTTGGCAGCTGCAGGCGCGCCTGATCAATTCGACGGCGAACACGGTGATCGGCCAGCAGGTCCGCATCAGTGGCGATCGGATCATCAGCGATCCGGGCAACAATGGCGGTGATCCGACCCAGGTGTTCGACCGTAGCAGCGGCCCCTGGGCCTTCGTGGCCCTGCTCGATGATTCGACACCCAGCTTCGATGTCTTCGAGCTCGATCCTCCACTGCAGAACCGGGGGCAGATCGACATCAGCGGCGATCACATTCTGATCGGCTCCTACAACGACGACCAGAACCGCGGTTCCAGCCATGTCTTCGACTGGCGAGTGAATGCCCGGAGCGAGATCGTGTCGATCAGCCCGTCGCCGGCCGATGTGGGTCAGTCGGTCACGATCACGGCCCAGGTCAGCAGCGCCAGCCAGACGGTGCAGAACGGCTTCGTCACGATTCGTGATGCCGACTCCGGCGGCTTCCTCTGCGTCGGTCTGCCCGTCAATGGATCGGGTCAGGCCAGCTGTACGCGCTCCTTTCCTGTCGCGAGAACCTGGAACCTGGACGCGCTCTATCAGCCTCAGAACACCTTCAGCAACGACCTGTCCGCGGCCGTGGCCCTCGAGGTGCTGCCGGCACCGACGATCACCCAGATCATTTCGACCTCTCCGAACCCGTCCCTGGTCGGCCAGCCGGTGCAGGTCGGCTTCACGGTCGCCGAGCCGCTGCGCGCGGCGTCCGGCGGGCTGGCCGGTGACCCGCCGCCGGTGCCCACGGGTGAGGTGGTCGTCAGCGACGGCGTCGATCAGTGCCAGTTCACCCTGAGTACGCCGGATCAGGGCAGTGGGTCCTGCGCCCTGGTGCTCCGGACCGCCGGCCAGCGGAGCCTGACGGCGAGCTATGCGGGGGATGCCCTGTACGCGGCCAGCGTCTCGTCGAGCGTGATCCAGACCGTCGAGGCGCCGCTGCTGATCAGCGCCCAGCCGGCGACGATCCTGACGGCCCAGTCGAGCACCCTCAGCGTCAGCGGCGGCAGCGGCAGTTACGAGCTGGCCTTGAGCGAAGGCGCCTCGTTCTGCCAGCTGACCGGCAACCAGGTGACGGGGCTGGCCGCGGGCGAATGTCAGGTGACCGCGACCAGCCTGCCGGTGGAAGAACGTGGCGAGGCTCAGTCGGCCAGCGTCGTGATCCGGGTGGTCGATGCCAGCGGGGTGGATCTCGAGATCCTCATCGCTCCGGCCCAGATCGAGGAGCGAGGTGCCGGCTCGGTGCCGGCCGGCGGCTGCAACCCGGTCCGGTTCGAAATCCTGGTGAACCATCGTGGGACCGATGTGGCTGCCCAGGTGCGCCTGCAGGCGCCGGTGCCGAGGGGGCTGCTCGCGCCGGTGAGCTGGACCTGTATGGCACCGGCCGGCAGCTGCACGCCCGCGAGTGGTAGCGATGGGGTGGATGTCGAGTTCGCCCTGGCCGTCGGCGAGACCTCGGTAGTGGATCTACAGGGCTGCGCCGATCCGAATGCCGCCTGGATCGAACTGGAGGCCGCCGCCAGCCTGCCCGATGGTACGCCCCTGCTGTTCCCCGAATCGGCGGCGGGTCGGCTGTACGCACCGATCAATGGCGACGGCCTGTTCCGCGACCGCTTCGACTAGGCGCGCTCGGCGCAGAGCGGTTCCGCTCGTCCTCGTCCTGCCTACCAGCGGTGGTAGGCAGGGTGGCCGGGCTCGACGGCCACGAACTTGCCGACACAGTGGTCACAGAGCTTGTCGCCGGCGAACAGCTGGCCTTCGACGGTCACCACCTTGCCGTCCGATTCCACCACCCAGGCTTCCAGATGCAGTGGGCCGTCGGTGGGGGTGGGGCGGCGCAGCTTGATGGTGTACTCCATCGTCACCGTGCAGGGCGGACGTTCCAGGCCCTGCGAGTCCATCAGGTGCCAGGCCGCGGTCCAGTTGCAGTGGCAGTCCAGCAGGGAGCCGATGATGCCGCCGTTGAGCACCCCGGGGAAGGCCTCGTGATGGGGCTCGGGCGTCCAGTCGGCCACCACCTTGTCACCCTGGACGAAGGAGCGGATGCGCAGCCCCTTTTCGTTCGATGGCCCGCAGCCGAAGCAGGCGTTGTGCGGGGCGTAGGTTTCCTGCAGGCAGCGAGGTTCTTGCATCGCGACATCCTCCGAGAGTCTTCGGGCAAGGATATCGAATGTCACCGGGAGGTGGTTGGCGGCGTCGTGCCGAGGCCAGGGTCCGGCCTCAGCCGGCCTGCTCCGAGGTCTGCTCGGTTTCCGGAGCCGCGGCCGAGGGCAGGGCCATCAGGATCAGCACGGGCACGAAGCCGAAGGGCACCAGGAAGAACAGCTGCCACCATGGGCTGTGTCCCGCATCGCGCAGGCGCCGACTACCCGCGGCCAGCAGCGGGAGCAGGGTGATGAGCGAGGCCAGGGCGAGCACCACCGGGTGGATCAGCTGGCAGATTGCCAGCCCGAGGATCAGCAGCCCGAAGAACCACCAGTAGTCCGACCGTGGATCCCGACCCTCGAAGTCGTGGTAGCGCTCGAACCCGCGCGCAAGTATCCGCAGGGGCATCGAGGCGTCGGAATCCGTGGTGGCGATCAGTGATTCGGCGGGGACTTCGAACACCGAAGCCAGGGCGCGCAGGGTTTCTCCGGAGCCCTGGCCCTGTCGCTCGACGCGCTGGATCGTTCGCAGGTTCAGGCCGCAGACCTCGGCCAGCTGTTCCTGGGTCCATTGACGATCGCTGCGCAATTGTCGAATCCGCTTCGCGTCGAGTTTCATGGGATTGCGCTTCCTGAGTGGGGTTTCGGGACAAGTTAGCGCGCCGGGTCGAGGAAGACCACGACAGCGAGCCGCCAGTTCTACGACAGCAGTCCCGTGACCGTACCGCGACTCAGCTTCTGCCAAGCAGCAGGCCGATGGCCAGCAGCGCGGGCACGGCCAGCGTCAGCATCACGTTCCAGGCCAGTGCCGGCAGCAGGCCCGGTACGTCGTCGGCATGGCGGTGGCTGCGACGGATCAGGGCCGGCAGCAGCGCGAAGGGCAGCAGGCCGAGCGCCGCCGGTGCCGGGAGCCAGCGGGTCACGAGGGCGGCGATCAGCAACAGCAGGGCCAGAACCTGTCCGGCCGCATGGAGTCTCGCGCTCTTCGGCCGGCCCAGCACGATCGGAAAATGCCGCCGACCGATCCGCCGATCGGGTTCCATATCGGGGAACTGATTGAGCAGCAGCAGATTGCTCGCCAGCAGGCCGATGACCAGGCTCAGGAGAAGATCGAGGCGGGTCAGACTGCCGTTGAGCAGGAAGGCGCTGCCGAGATAGATCACGCCACCGAAGCCGAGGCCGGGCGCCAGGTAACAGAGCAAGGCCGAACGATGAAACCAGCGGGTGTAGCCGTAGACCAGCACCAGTCCGAGGGCGCCCAGCAGGAGCAGTGTCGGTGCCCGGCTGATCGCCAGCCAGAAGCCGAGCGCTGCGGTCAGGAGCAGGCTGAGCCAGGCCAGGGCCAGGACCGCGGAGGCGAATTCCGGTCGCTCCGGCAGCGCCCCGCTGCCACCGCTGAAGGGCGTCGGCGTGGTTTGTTCGTCCAGTCCGGATCGATAGTCGAAGTACTCGTTGAAGGCATTGGCACTGACGTGGCCGGCCACGGCCACCAGCAGCATCGTCAGCCACAGGCCGGCTTCGGCTTCGGCGCCCTGCCAGAGCGCCGAGGCGATCGCCAGGGCGACCACCAGCAGCGCCAGGATCAGGAAGGGCGGCCGGCTGGATCGGACCAGAGTAGCGAAGCGTCCGCCCATGGCTCAGCGATCGATCGCGTAGCTGAGATCCACGCCGGTGTCGCGCTGGCCGCTGACCACGCGCACGCCCCAGCGCCGGGACAGCTCGTAGCGGCCGGAGAGCACGTTGCCGCTTTCGAACAGGCCGATGCCATAGCTGACGAACAGGCGCGGTAGCAGGTAGAGGCCTACGTTGACCGCGCCCTGGCCGCCCGCGTGGTCGAAGTCGGCGCCGGTGACGACATAGGCCAGGGCCTTCTCTTCGCTGGTCGGCGGCTCGGTGAACAGCTTGATGTCCGGGGACTGGGCCGGGCCGCGGATGCTCACGCCGGCCTGCTCCACCTGGGGGTCGCCGAAGATCTCCCGGACGGCGGCGATGTCCAGGCGTGGGTTGGTGATGGGCTGGTTGCTGAGGATGATTTCGCCGTCCTCGATCTCGAGGTTCTGGCCGTAGGCTTCGAAGCTGCCCTCGGGCAGACGGATGATGCCGCGGGCGCGGGGCAGGGCGGCGGCCTCGTCCCAGAGCAGTTCCACCTCGCCGGTCAGGCGTGTCTCGAGGCCGGCAGCGTTCAGCCGCGCATCTTCGCCCAGATCGATGCCGAGTCGGCCGCTCATGACCAGACCGGACGCCCTGGCTTCCGGGTCGGTCTGGCCGAGCACGATGACATCCTCCGAGGCCGTGATCCGTGATTCTCGCCCGGGCGGCAGCCCGGCCAGCAGCCGATCGATGTCGACCTGGCCATCGATGGAGAGATCGGAACCCCTGCCACTCAGGGTGAGGTCCGGGCTGATGCTCAGTTCCAGCCACTCGGCCGAGGCGACCTGGAATCGCTGACCCTGGCCGTTGAGGGACCAGGCCCACTGGCCCGCTTCGCCCCTGAGTTCACCCGTCAGATCCAGCGCGCCCTCGCCGGACTCCATCCGCCCGGCCAGGCGAGCCCGGGTCTGGCTGCCGTCGATGTTCAGTTCGATGTTGCGGACGTCGAGACCCAGGGGCGCGTGGCGGACGGCGCCATCGATCAGTCGGGCCTGGCCATCGAGTTCCGGCGCGGCCAGGCGCCCGCGCAGGGCCATCCTTCCTTCCAGGCGGCCATGGAGCTCGTCGAACTCGGACAGGGCGCGGTTGAACACGCCGATGTCGGGCAGTTCGAGCGCCAGTTCACCGTTGAGCGTGGATTGTCCGGGATCGCGAAGATCGTCGATGCCGATCGTCGCGTTCAGCTGACTCTGGCCCTCGAAGCGCGTCTCGAAGCGGGCCAGTACACCCCCGTTGCTCGGCTGCAGATCCAGGCGGGCGCCGTCGATGCTCAACAGCGCCGCCTCGGCCCCCAGGGGCGTGATCACGCCGGCATCGACGTTCAGCTGTCCGCCGAGTCGGTCGAGGCCGGCACCGAGGGTCCAGCCGGCCTCCAGTTCGCCGGCCAGCTGGCTGCTCAGGCTGACCGTCGGGTCCAGAGGCAGCAGCAGGAGATCGAGCGGCACTTCGGCCAGGCGGATCCTCGCCCGCGAGGCCTCGCCGGTCGGCGCCAGGCGCGCTGACTCCAGGCACAGCTGCCCGGGCTCGGGTCCGGCGGCCGCGAGGCAGGCCGGCTCGATGTCGACGATGCGGTTTTCCATCACCAGGCGAAGGACCTGGTCGAGCTGCCAGTCGCCGGCCAGGGTGTCGCCGATGAACAGGCGTTCGATCGCCGCGTCCCAGCGCTGGCCGCCGCGAAAGCACTCGGGCCACTGGCCCTGGCCGGCCAGGTCGAGGCTGGCGCGCTGCGCGCTGAAGCCCAGATCGAAGCGATGGGCCCGGCAGCGTCCGTTCAGATTGAGTTCGAGCTGCTCGATGCGCTCCCAGGGGTTGAGATCCAGGTCCTGCAGGACCAGGCGTACGTTCGCATGAGTCGGCGCCTGCCAGCGCAGCTCGGCATCGAGGTCGAGTTCGCGCAGGGTGACGTCGTGCAGGCCGCCATCCCGGACTCGCCCGTTCAGGCTCAGTTCGCCAGTGGCGGGCAGGATCTCGCCGCTGGCCTCGAGCACCCCGGACAGACCGGGCCAGAGCTGACCGAGGGCGTTGCCGCGGGCAGTGAAGGCCCAGCGTTCGCCGTCGGCGCTGTCGAGCTCGATGTCGTTCTCACCCAGGGCCAGGGTCAGGCGCCCGGCCTGGGGTGCCTGGGCCCGCCAGCGAATCCTGCCTTCGCCGCTCAGGGCCTGGCCGCGCAGCGTACCGCCGAGCTCCTCGATGGCGAGGGTGAAATCCTCGGCGCTGGCCAGGGTCAGATCGAAGCGGCCGGAGACCCGGCCAGGCAGCTGCTGGATGAACTCGGAGGGGTCGAGGTCGATCAGCTGCGCTGCGGCCTGGCCGCGCAGGCCATCCTGCCAGCTGAACGCTCCATCGAGGCGGGCACGGCCGGCCCCGGCTGCGTCGAAGTCCAGGGTCTCGACCACGGCGCTGTCGAGGTCACCCTGCAGGCGGGCCTCGATGCTGGCCTGGGGCTGGTCGGGCAGCTGCAGCAGGGCCTCGAGCTCGGCGCGCCAGTCACTCAGGCGGCCGCTCAGGCGGGCTTCGCCGCGTTCGCTGGAGATCAGGGCGGGCTCGCCATTGCTGACCGGTGGCCAGTTGAAGTCCTGCCAGATCAGATCGAGGGCCAGGTCGTCGCTGGCCGGATCGTAGCGGCCGCTGCCCAGCACGCTGAGCGTGGTCGGCGGTGCCTGCAGGGCCAGGGAGTCGAGGCGGATCGCCTGATCGGCGAGGCTCAGGCTGAGCGCGCCGTTCAGGCGGGCCTGTGCGGGCAGCTCCGGATAGCGCGAGCTGAAGTCCAGCTGGTCGAGGGTGACGGTCAGCTCGGCGCTGAGCGCATCGATCCAGCCGATTCGCCCGCTGGCCAGAATCAGACCGTCGAGGGTCTCGACCCGGAGTGCGTCGAGCCGGGCCTCCGTGGCATCGCCGCGGGCGTCGATGGCGATGCGGTTGTCCGGCAGCTCCGGGCCCTCGATGCGGGTGTCGAGGCGGGCCTGCCAGTCGCCCATCGAGCCGCTGGCGCTCAGGGCCAGTTCCGGGACCGAGTAGGCCAGGCCGGGCCAGTCGCCGAGGTGGCCGACGAGCTCGAGCGAGGCCGACGGCAGCCCCGGCAGGCCGCGGACCTCGATCGGTCCTGACAGGCTCAAGGGGCCTTCGCTGGTGAGGTCGAAGCGCAGCCGGTCCAGGGGGCCGTCGATGCGCAGGCCGAGGCGATGCGCCGGCTGTTCCGGCAGCCGGGCCTCGGCATCGAGCTGCAGACCCAGGCGATGGGGCGGCGCGAGTTCCGCCTGGCCGCGAAGACCGATGGTCCCTTCGAGCAATTCGGCCGTGAAGCGCTCGATGCGAAGCTCGTCGAAGTACTCACCGGCCAACTCCAACGTGTCGAGCCGAAGGAGTGCGTCGGTGTCCCCGTGCGCTCGCAGCGCTGCGTTCTGGATGCGGATGGACTCGACGATGACCGGAATCGGGCTGCTCAGGTCGGGCAGTTCGATCGGTGACGGTGGTTCGTCCTGCTCGTCTGGTGGTGGCAGCTCGATATCGAGGTCGCTGACGGTGAGTCCTTCGATCCGCAGCTGCATGCCGCCGAACAGGCGCAGCCGGGCCGCCAGCACCACTTGGCCGGCAGCGACCCGGGTGCCGGCCTGTTCGAAGACGAAGCCGGTGAGGCGAAGGCCATCGCGCAGGTTGCCCTCGGCGCCGGCCCAGGCCAGGCCCGGGACCGCGCCCTGCGCCTGGCCCAGGGCGAAGCGGGCGCCGGCCTCGGTGCGGGTCAGCCAGTACAGGCCGCCGCTGGCCGCGAGCAGGATCAGGCTCAGGCCCAGCAACAGTCCCAGTGCCAGGCGGCGCGGCCAGCGCCGTCTCGGGCGCCCGGACTGGCTGGCAGCTGGCTTGGCGGTGTCGCGCTTGGCAGTCATAGCAATCGGGTACCGATGGTCAGATGGAGCCGCAACGGCTTGTCGACATCATCCAGGGCCCGGGCCAGATCGACCTGGATCGGGCCGATCAGTGTATAGAATCGAAAGCCCGCTCCGACGCCCCGCTTGAGCTCGAGCTGGTCGATATCGTTGAAGGCATTGCCGATGTCGTAGAAGGCGGCCAGCGACCAGTTCTCGGCCACCCGGTACTCGTACTCGGCGCTGGCGGCCAGCAGGTGGTTGCCACCGTTGCGGTTGGTGCTGAGCGCCTCGAAGGCGTAGCCGCGAATGGTGCGATCGCCGCCGGTCTTGAAGCGGTAGCGCTCGGGCAGTTCCGTGATCGACAGGCGCAGCGTCCGATCGTCCAGGCTCAGGTCCAGGGTCTCCGTGGCCGCTTCCGTGTAGCCGGCCTCGGCGCGAAGCAGGAGCTTGTGGCGATCGCCGAACAGCCGGTGCCAGCGTGCGCCGATGTAGCCCTGCAGGAAGCTGACGTCCGAGCCGAGGGTTTCGCTGGCCCCGGTGATGCGTGCATCGATGACCTGTCCCTCGGCCTCGAAGCCCGTCCCGGAGACGTTGAACAAGCGCCAGCTGGCGCCCAGGGCCACGGTCTGGGTTTCATTCTGGAGGAAGGGCTCGAGCTCGGGGTAGGCGTCGAAGAGCGCCTGGTTCTCGGTGCTGAATCGCCGCTCCCGCAGCGCGTCGAAGCGCTCGTTCAGGATCGACACGAACAGGCGCTCTTCGATCGGACTGACGCCCTCGAAGGGCGCCGGCCGTTCCTGCAGGCGTCCGAAGATGAGCTCGGCCTGCTCGCGACGGCCGCTGAAGCTGTCGAACACCGGTTCGATCCGGTTTTCGTCGATGAAGCGGAAGTCGTCCTGTTCGCGACGGAACACCACGCCCGCGGTCCAGAAATCGAAGGGCTGGCTGCCGCGCGGATGGAAGTAGTTGCCGCGGAAGACGAATTCGCTGTCCTTCTGTTGGGCGCCGAAGCCCAGGTCCAGACGGTTGCCGCGGCTGGACAGATAGTGCCGGATCCAGCCCAGCTGCAGGCGCGCGCCCGTGTCGGTGCCGAAGCCCAGCGTGGCGCGATAGGAATCGCGGGGTCTGGCTTCGAGCTGGTAATGCAGACGCAGGTCCTCGCTGTCGGCCAGCCGATCCTCTTCCACCACCACGCGCTGGAACAGGCCGGACCGCACCAGGACTTCGCGCTGTTCATCGACGCGTTCGCGCGTGTAGGGCTCCCCCGGCTCGAGGATGCTGAGGCGACGGATCAGGCGCTCGGAGAAGGGGTGGCCTTCGCTGTCGTAGCCGGCGAAGCGGTAGCGCCGGCCGGTGTCGAAGTGGAGGCTGACGTCGGCCCTGGCCCGATCCGGATCGACCACGACCTGGCGCTGGAGAAACTGCGCGTCGAAGTAGCCGCGCTGCTCGGCCAGTTGCACCAGGTCCTGCCAGGCCCGCTCGAAGTCGGCGTGGATCAGGCGCTGTTCCGGGCCCAGGGGCCAGGCCTCCTGCCAGGCGATCAGCGCCGGATCCGCGCGGCCCTCGCCGAGGATTTCGATGTCGAGTTCTCGCACCGTCGTGGCCTGGCCCGGATCGATCCGGATCGATGCCCGCCAGTGGCCCTCCTGGTCGAGTGCTTCCAGCCGCACCTCGATGCGCGGCTGGTAGTAGCCGAAGGGCTGGAGAGCATCGCGGATTTCCTGACGGGCTTCGCTGGACAGCTGACGCAATCGCCAGACCGACAGGGGGTCGAGGCGCTCGGCAGCGACCAGGCCGAGATGGGCGCGCACATTGCTCAGCAGGGCGCCGTCGACGCCTTCGATCACCGTTTCCAGGCGATCGGCCAGGCCGGGTCCGCTGGCCAATAGGGCCAGCAGCACCAACAGCGGTCTGAAAGGTGCGCGATTCAAGTCGACGCCAGCGCCCGAAGAGTCATGGCTACATGCTACCGCCTGGCCCCGAGTCCCGGGTAAAGGAATCGTTGCGAAACCGTTCGGAATCCGCGCTCAGTTGCGGCGCTCGAGCTGGCGGTAACCGATCGCTTCGCTCAGGTGGGCCGGCCCGATCGATTCGGCCTCGTCGAGGTCGGCGATGGTGCGTGCCACGCGCAGGATGCGGTGGTGGGCGCGGGCCGAGAGCTGCAGGCGCTCGCAGGCCGCCTCGAGCAGGCGTTCCTGTTCCGATGCCAACTGGCAATGGGTACGCACGCCCTTGACCCCCAGTCCGGCATTGTTCGTGCCACGTTCGGCCTGGCGGGCGCGGGCGGCGATCACCCGCGCTCGAACGGCACTGGACGGCTCGCCGGGCTCGAGCCCGCTCAGGGATTGTCGTGGGACTTCCACCTGCAGGTCGATGCGATCGAGCAGCGGGCCGGAGACCCGATCGCGATAGCGGCGGATCTGGTCCGGCGTGCAGGCGCAGCGCCCCGAGGGGTCGCCCTGGTAGCCGCAGGGGCAGGGGTTCATCGCGGCGACGAGTTGAAAACGGGCCGGAAACTCGGCCTGCAGGGCGGCGCGGGAAATCATGATCCGGCCCGACTCCAGAGGTTCGCGCAGCACTTCGAGGACGTGCCGACTGTACTCGGGCAGCTCGTCGAGGAACAGGACGCCGCCGTGGGCCAGGGAGATCTCCCCCGGTCGCGGTCGCGAGCCGCCGCCGACCAGGGCCACGCCCGAGGCCGTGTGGTGCGGGCAGCGGAAGGGCCGCTCGCGCCAGCGCGCGGTGTCCAGGCCCAGGCCCGCCACCGAGGCGATGGCTGCCGCTTCCAGGGCCTCGTCCTCGCCCATCGGCGGCAGGATGCCCGGCAGGCGCGAGGCCAGCAGGGTCTTGCCCGTTCCGGGTGGGCCGAGAAAGAGCAGGTTGTGTCCGCCGGCGGCGCAGATCTCCAGGGCGCGGCGGGCGCGCGACTGGCCGAGCACCTCGGACAGGTCCGGCCCCGTATCGATGGTCTCGGTCGACGGGGGCGGCGGCCGGTCGAGCTCGATCTGGCCATTGATCGCCGCGACCACGTCGGCCAGCTGGTCGGCCAGGCGAACGTCCGCGCCCTCGACCAGGCCGGCTTCGACGCCGTTGGCCCGGGGCAGGATCAGCCGGCGACCCGATTCACGCGCGGCCAGGGCCGCCGGCAGGGCGCCCTTGACCGCGCGCAGCTCGCCGTTGAGGGACAGCTCGCCGAGGCATTCCCAGTCCTCCAGCCGGTCGCCGTTGACCTGGCCCGAGGCGGCCAGCACGCCCAGGGCGATGGGTAGATCGAAGCGCGCGCCCTCCTTGGGCAGGTCGGCCGGGGCCAGGGAGACGGTGATCTTCCAGCTCGGCTTCTTGAAGCCGCCGTTGTCCATCGCCGCGCGTACCCGGTCCTTGCTCTCGCGCACGGCGGTTTCCGGCAGACCGACGATGCCGAAGCCGGGCAGGCCGGGGCCGAGGTTGACCTCGACCCAGATCGGCGGCGCTGCGATCCCGATCTGGGCGCGGGAGTGAACGGTGGCCAGGGGCATGTGGGGGGTCCGAGCTTGGGGCTTGCTCGGAATTGTCGACCGGGCCGGCCCTGCCGTCGTCGTCGCAATGGCCCGCTCAGGGGTAGGAAATCGACTCGGTCGATCAGTCGAGCAGATCGCTCAGAGGACGCGGCCGGCTGATGCCGAAGCCCTGGGCCAGGTCGATCTTCAGTTCGGCCACCAGGGCGCGGGCAGCGTCGGATTCGACGTGCTCGATCACCGTGGTCTTGCCGAGGACGTGGCCGAGGTCGTTGATTTCGGCCAGCATGGCGCGCTCGCGCTCGCCCTCCAGGGCCGGACCGGTGAAGCTGCCGTCGATCTTGAGCACGTCGACGGGCAGGTTCTTCAGATAGGCCATCGAGGAGATGCCGACGCCGAAGTCGTCGAGGGCGAACTGGCAGCCCAGGCCGCGCAGATGCTCGATGGTCTTCATCGCGGTCTTCAGATGCGTCATCACCGCGGTTTCGGTGATCTCGAAGCCGATCTTCGAGGCCGGCACTTCGTGCGTGCGCAGCGTCTCCAGAGCGAAGGGCAGGAAGCGGTCGTCGCCGAGGCTGCGGGTGGACAGGTTGATGAAGACGCGGTCGAGGCGCTTGACGAGCTGCGGCTGCCGTTCCAGCCAGGCCAGGGCCGAGCGCAGCACCCAGCGATCGATGCGGTGGGCCATGAAGTAGCGCTCCGCGGCCGGCACGAACTCGCCGGCCGCGATCAGGCGGCCGTCCGGCAGGCGCATGCGCAGCAGCAGCTCGATGATCAGGCCGTCATCGTGGTTCGGAATCGGCGCCTCGATGGTCTGATAGTGCAACTCGAGGCGATCCTCCTTGAGCGCCAGACCCACTTCCCTTGCCCAGCGCATCTGACCATGGCGTTCGGCCACGGCTTCGTCTTCGGCGTGGAATCGATGCACGCGGTTGCGCCCGTTCTCCTTGGCCACATGGCAGGCCGCTTCGGCCTGCTTGAGCAGCTCCCCGATGGCCGTGGTCTGCTCGTCCAGTATCGCCAGACCGATGCTGGCGGTGACATGAATCGCTTCGCGATCGAGGTCGAATTCGTGCTCGGCCAGGTCCCGACGAAGGGCCTCGGCCGCCTCATCGGGGTCTCGACCGGGGCAGAGCAGAAGGCCGAACTCGTCGCTGCCGAATCGCGCGAGCACATCGCGGGCGTGGCATTGGCGCTGCATCCGCCGGGCCACCTGTTTGATCAGCTCGTCGCCGGAATGGTAATCGCGCGACTGGTTGACCAGCTTGAACTGATCGAGATCGATGTGCAGCAGGGCGCGGGTGCGCGGCCCGCCGTCGGCCGAGGCCAGGCAGGCCTCGATGGCCTGTTCAAGCTCCACCCGGTTGGGCAGGCCGGTGAGCTGGTCACGCCGGAAGTCGGCTTCGAAATCGCCGGCGTCGCCGCTGCGGCGACCCTGTCGGGATTGGCGCCAGATCAGCATCAGCAGGGCTGCTGCCAGCAGGGCAGGCATGATCACCAGCAGCCAGTGCAGGAACAGGCCGACCTTCGGGCGTTCCCGGGGCAGGCCGAGCCAGCGATCGTGGATGGCGTTGAAGCGACCGGTCGATTTGAGCTGGGCCAGGCCGGCCTCGACCCGGGCGAGCAGGGCCTGGTTGCCTTCGGTGACGGCCAGGGCGTACTCGACCGGAAACAGCGGCGCGCCGCTGGTGGTGATGTTGTCCAGGCCTTCGCTGGCCAGGATCCGCCGGCCGACGATTTCGCTGACCAGCGCCGCGTCGTATTCACCCGCGGCCAGCAGGCGCAGGGCGTCACGCTCGGTCTCGACTTCGATCAGGTTCGCCGCGATGCCTTCGGCGACCAGCTTCTCGGCCACCCAGGCATCGCGCTGGACGATGACGTCCCGGCCGGCCAGGTCGGCCAGGGCGTTCAGGGCCGTCTCGTTCTGGCGAATGAAGATCTCGTGGTAGAGGATCAGATGCGGGGTGGCGTAGTCGACCTCGGTGTTGCGAAAGTCACCGACGTACATCGCCAGGAGATCGATCCGGCCCGCTGCGATCGCCGCGCGGCTTTCCTCCCAGGGGCCGAGGCGGAACTCGACATCGAAGCCACTGACCTCGGCGATGGCCCGAATCAGGTCGATGTTCAGGCCGGCGGCCTCACCGTCCTCATCGAGGAATTCATAGGGGGGGAAGTCGTAGTCGCCGCCGGCCACAATCGTCTCTGCCGCTGCGGCGGTGCAGCCCAGCAGAACCACGATCAGCGCCAGTGCGCGAAGGCCAGTCATGAGCATCCCCAGGAAGACTGAACGTCTCCAAGGGTATCCCATTCCAGTCGTGGCTGTGAAGCCAAGCCGGGCTCGTGCGGAATGACGAGCTCCCGGCAGGCGTTATCTGCGACTCAGTGCTCGGCTGGCCGATCCGTTGCCCTGGCGAGGGCGGCCTCTAGGGCTTCGAGCTTTTCGCGGGTTCGGGCCAGCACTTTCTTCTGGATCTCGAATTCCTCGCGGGTGACCAGATCGAGGCGGTTGAAGGTCGCCTCGAGGATGGTCCGGAACTGGGCTTCGAGTTCGGCGCGTGCCGTCTTGATTTCGCCTGGCACGGCAGCGGCCAGGCGGCGGGTGATCTCGTCGAGGGTCTGGAAGTCGGGGCGCATCGGGGCGGAAATTCCGGTTAAGCTTGGCGGCTACACTAGCCGAAACGGGTGGCCTTGGCCATCAGGATGTCCCATGAAACTGATCACCGCCATCATCAAACCCTTCAAGCTCGATGACGTGCGCGATGCCCTGGGCGAGGTCGGCGTGACCGGCATGACGGTCTCCGAGGTCAAGGGCTTCGGTCGTCAGAAAGGGCACACCGAGCTCTATCGAGGCGCTGAATACGTCGTCGATTTCCTGCCCAAGCTCAAGCTCGAGATCGCCGTGCCCGATGCCGACGCGGACCGGGTGGTCGAGACGATCGTCGAGACCGCGGCTTCCGGGCGCATCGGTGACGGCAAGATTTTCGTCACCACCATCGACCGCGCCGTGCGCATCCGGACCGGCGAGGAAGGCGACGACGCGCTCTAGCCCTGCCTGGCCCCTTATCCCTGACTCCAATCAATGGCCCCGCCGCCGGGCCTGGATCGACCTGCACAGGAACAAGACCATGACGATTTCCCGCATTGCCCTGTTGGCCATGATGGCGCTCGGCCTGAGCGCCTGCCAGAACGAAGCCCCGCCCGTGCCGCTGACGCCGACGCCCGAGATGCGCGTCGAACTGGGCAGCGATCCGCACAGCTTTGCCGAATACGAAAAAGTGCGTATTCGCCACATGAGCCTGGATCTGGACGCCGACATGGACGCGCGCACGCTCAGCGGCCACGTGCTGCTGGATCTGGAGCGACTCGATCCGGACCACCAGCGCCTGGTCCTCGATACGCGCGATCTCGACATCCAGGACGTGACCGTGGTCGATCCGGAAGGGCAGTACCTGCCCGTGTCCTGGCGCCTGGGCGCCGATCGGGGGCATCTGGGCCGACCGCTGGTGATCATGCTGCCGCAGGGGGTGGACCAGGTTCGCATCGACTACAGCAGCTCGCCCGAGGCCTTCGGCCTGCAGTGGCTGGATGCCAACCAGACCAGTTCCGGCAAGCCCTTCATGTTCTCCCAGAGCCAGCCGCACTACGCCCGCACCTGGGTGCCCCTGCAGGACACGCCGGCCGTTCGCTACAACTTCGAAGCCACCGTGCGCGCGCCGCGCGATCTGATGGTCGTGATGGGCGCCGATGGCAATCCGACCGAGCGCAACGCCAGTGGCGAATACCGTTTCACCATGCCGCAGCCGGTGCCCTCCTACCTGATGGCGATCGCCATCGGTGATCTCGAATTCGCGGAAATCGGGCCGCGCAGCGGCGTCTACGCCGAGCCGGACTGGATCGAGCGGGCGGCCGCCGAGTTCCACCAGCTCGAGGACATGATCGATATCGGCGAGGCGCTCTACGGCGAGTACCGCTGGGGCCGCTACGACCTGCTGGTGCTGCCGCCCAGCTTTCCCTTCGGCGGCATGGAGAATCCGCGCCTGAGCTACGTCACGCCGACGATCATCGCCGGCGACGGCAGTCTGCTGGCCCTGGTGGCCCACGAGCTGGCGCATAGCTGGTCGGGCAATCTGGTCACCAACTCCGCCTGGCGCGATCTGTGGTTGAACGAGGGCTTCACGGTCTACTTCGAAGCCCGCATCATGGAGGCGATCTACTCGCCCGAGATCGTCGCCATGCTGGCGCGCCTGGACTGGGACGGCCTGGTCGCCGATCTGCCCGCCCTGGAAGAACGCGACCGTCAGCTGGTCCGCGACCTGAGCGATCGTGACCCCGAGGGTGCCTTCATCAGCGTGCCCTACGACATGGGCCGCTTCTTCCTCGACTGGCTCGAGCACCGGGTCGGACGGGAGGATCTGGACGTGTTCCTGCGTCAGTACTTCGACGAATTCGCCTTCGAGTCGATCGACACGGAGACCTTCCGTGACTACCTGAACACGCACCTGATCCAGACCCATCCCGGTGCGCTCACCCTGGCCGAAGTCGATGCCTGGCTCTACGAGCCGGGCCTGCCGGATTTCGCCGTGGCCCCCGAGTCCGATGCCCTGGCCACCGTCGATCAATGGCGTGAGCGCTGGCAGGCCGGCGAGGTCGAGCTTACCGAATTGCCGACCGATGACTGGTCCGTGTACGAATGGCTGCACTTTCTGTCGGGTCTGGAAGGGGCGCTCGACGCCGACACCATGGCGGCGATGGACGCAGCCTTCGGCCTGACCGCCTCGAGCAACGTCGAGATTCTCTACCTGTGGCTGCAGCGGAGCATCGAGGCCGAGTACGCGCCGGGCATCGAGCGTTTGGAGTCCTTCCTGCTCGAAGTCGGGCGCAACAAGTTCACCCGGCCCCTGTACACGGCCCTGGCCGCCAGCCCCTGGGGCCACGACTGGGCGATCGAGGTGTATCAACGCGCTCGCCCGGCTTACCACCCGCTGACCCGTCAGGCCGCCGAGCGCGCTCTGGGCCTGGAGCAGTAATCCGGGAGCCAGCACCCGGCGTGCGGAGGGCGCACGCCGGGTGTGGTTCCATCAGTCGCAGACCTGCTGTTCGGTGTTGTAGACCTTGACGATGTCGTAGATGCCTTCGCCATCGCCCTGGATCGAGTTGTAGTAGACCTCGCCCGTCTGGCAGTCGTTGAAGCGCAGGGTGATCGTGCCCCAGGTGTCGATGATCAGGTCGCCCGGATCGAAGTCCGGTCCGAACACCGGGCCGCTGAGACGATCCATCTTCATCGTGGCCTGATTGCTGTTGAAGTTGCCGGCCACGCCGATCAGCCACATCTGCTCGCCGAACTCGTCGTAGGTGAACCAGATCGCGACCAGCTGGTTGCTTTCGGTGACGTCGATCATGAAGCCCTCGCCGTTGTGGTCGACCACGGCCCAGTTCCCACCCAGGCCGCGCAGGCGCGTGGCGACGTCGATCTGCACGCCGGCGCTGTTTCGGCGGAAGGTGCTGAGCGGAGGGGTCGTGCCGCTGGTCTGGGTCACGTCGGCGCAGCCGCCGCTGTCCGAGGCGGTGTCGTAGAAGATGCTGCTGCCGGAGGGCTGGCTGATCACGGTCTGGCTGAAGGTGACCGTCGCACCCTCGGTGACCGAGGCGCCGCCGAAGTCGAAGGTCGGCGTCACCGGCGTTCCACCCGTGGCCTGGAAGGACACGCGACGCGGACTGCCGATCAGACGCCCGTCATAGCTGTTCTCGCGCGCCGTCAGCTCGATCGTGTAGACGCCGCTGGTGTTCGGGTAGTACTTGAGTCGAACCTTGTCCAGGCGCGGGGCCGAGAAATTGCTGACGTAGAAGCCTCTGCTGAGATTGTCACCCGTGCCCCCGCTGTTGAACGGGCAGAACACCACGGGTGCGGTCGGCGGCGGTGATGAGACGACCACCAGGGTCACCAGGCCGCCGGGGGTGGCCGGGGCGTCGGCGGTGGCCGAGTTCCGGTTCATGGCGTAGATGCGCTCGACATCGCGCGTATCCCCGTCGAAGAAGACGTTGTTGACGCCGGGCGGGCAATCCTCGACGGACACGTCGATGAGCAGATTGCTGCCGCTGCGCAGCTGAAAGGGCACGTTGATCGGAATGTCGAGATCGAAGGGGTTGGTGGGGTTGGCATCCACGCTGCCCTGCAGGATCAGATCACCGGCGAAGACCAGGGTTTCGTCGGTGCCGGGGTTGTCGGCGAAGGTGGTGCTGAGGTTGCCGGGTTCGCGCAGGGTCGAGCTCAGTTTGATGATCGCGCCGCCGTAGGTCTGGGGCCCGAACACGCCCTGACCGTCATCGAGGCGGAACGCCAGGCCACTGATGTTCGCGCCGCCGACCACGTCACCGTCGATCACCTGCTGGAAGCGGAAGCCGTCGGAGCATTCGGCGCTGACGCCGAAGGGATGCTGGGTGGCGCTGTTGCCGGGCACGCCGTCGGCCTCCTGGGGGACGACCAGGATGCCGATGGCCGCAAAGGCCGGTGCGATGCACAGACCGAGGGCCGCGCCGGCCAATAGGCGGGCTTGGCGAAGGAGTGACGAGGATGAGTCTTGCCGGTCGGAATCGGACATATTCTGCTCCCGTGAGTTGATGCATGTTCAGGCCCATGAACCTCTCAACTCCGGTCTGCCGGAGATCCCCCTGCCGAGAGGAGCTGTCTCCATCCTACGCCTCGCGGTGGGAGCCGACAAGCCTGCCGGAAATCGCGCTTCGTGCACGCAGATGATCGCTTGCCGGCCTATAATGGGGACCGGATCAATCCTGATTTCGAAGCGGCCAGTCCATGTTCTCCAACTCCTACACGCCGGTGAAGTTCGAGCGCGACTGCGTGGTGGTGATGGTCCCCGAGGGCGCCGAGGTCGAATTGCCGTCGGGCACGACCGGCTACATCACCCAGAGCCTCGGCGGTAGCTTCACCGTCTACGTCGATGGGCGCCTGTTCCGACTGGCCGGCGACGACGCCGATGCCATCGGGCGCGAACCGCCGCCGCGTCCCAGCCTGCCGGACGATGCCACCGATGAGGACGTCGAGGATCTGGTCTGGTCCCAGCTCAGGACCATCTACGACCCCGAGATTCCGATCAATGTCGTCGACCTGGGGCTCATCTACGAATGCCGGCTGAGCAAGGCCGAGGACGGTCAGCGTCTGGTCGATATCGCGATGACCCTGACCGCACCTGGCTGCGGCATGGGCGATGTGCTGGTCGCCGACGTGCGTGACCGGCTCAAACTGATCCCGACGATCAGCGAGGTCAACGTGGCCCTGACCTTCGACCCGCCCTGGAATCAGACCATGATGAGCGAGGCGGCCCGGCTCGAGACGGGCATGTTCTGAAGGCCCTGCTTGTTCCTCGACGGGGCGAAGCGTAGCATCGGGGGTCCCCGATCCCGCGAGGTGTTCAGCATGAAACTCATCGACCGGTCTGCCGCCCTGTCACTGATGGTCGCGACATCGCTGCTCTTCTTCTCATCGCTGGCTCTGGCCCAGCAGGCCGAGGACTTCGGCCGCTACGAGGTCCACTACAGCACCCTCAATACCAGTCTGCTGACCCCCGAAGTGGCCCGCGCCTACGGCCTGGAGCGCTCCGGCAACCGCGCCATGGTCAACATCACCGTGCTGACCAAGACCGACGACGGCCTGGGCACTCCGACGCCGGCCAGCGTTCAGGTCGAGTCGATGAACCTCCTCGGCCAGGCACGGACCATCGACATGCGCGAAATCCGTGACCAGGACGCGATCTACTACATCGGCACCTTCCGCATCAGCAACGAAGAGAACATCAACTTCAACGTCACCGTGCAGCCCGAAGGCGAGGCCGTCCCGAGGACCTTCTCCTTCCGGCAGATGTTCTACGTGCATTGATGGGGAAACGGCCCGGCCATTGACCGTGCAGGGCCGATGGATGACGAGCCCGGCACGGTCCCAGCCGATATCTCGCCATTCGATCGAAGCCCACCGTAGGTCGGGGTCACATCCCCGACGTCCGGAGCGACCGGACGACGCCAGACGTTTCTACGCAGGGGGGAGGGAGCGATCGCCCCGTCCAGATCTAGGCCGATCCAGCATGGTCCGTCGGCCACACGCGCCGTCGGTCTTCGGCGCAGCGCTTCTGGCCTCCGGCCAGTCGCACTACGCCTCCGACCTGCGCTGGCCCGACCTACGAGGGCGGATGCACCAGCCCATACCTCGTCGCTTGATCGAAGCCCTGCGTAGGTCGGGGTCACATCCCCGACGTCCGGAGCGACCGGACAACTCCAGACGTTTCTACGCAGGGGGGAGGGAGCGATCGCCCCGTCCAGATCTAGGCCGATCCAGCATGGTCCGTCGGCCACGTGGGGCCGACCTACGCGCGGCTCCGATCGATCGAAGGTCTAACGGCACGATCCGCCCCGACACCGCGATGCCCGATCGAGACATTCGTAGGTCGGGGTCACATCCCCGACGTCCGGAGCGACCGGACAACTCCAGACGTTTCTACGCAGGGAGGAGGGAGCGATCGCCCCGTCCAGATCTAGGCCGATCCAGCATGGTCCGTCGGCCACGTGGGGCCGACCTACGAGGGCAGATGCACCAGCCCATACCTCGTCGCTTGATCGAAGCCCTGCGTAGGTCGGGGTCACATCCCCGACGTCCGGAGCGACCGGACGACGCCAGACCTCCCTACGTTCAAACTCCGAGCAGGATGATCAGGAACTGGATGCCGATCAGTGCGACCAGCGGCGACAGATCGAAGCCGCCGAGCGGCGGCAGCACCCGGCGGATCGGGGCGAGCACCGGGTCGGTCAGCTGGAAGAGCAGGGGGATGATCGGGTGGCGCATGCCCTGGCCGATCCAGGAAATGATCACCGTGGCGATGATCAGCACCAGATAGACGACCAGCAGCAGTCGCACCAGGCGCAGCAGGGCATAAAGGGCCAGCGCCAGCGGGTCGGGCGAAACACCCACGATCAAGGCCAGCACAAACAGGCCCAACAGCTGAAGCAGATAGAGCAGCACCAGGCCCGCCACATTGACCCGACCCATGCGCGGGAAGATGGACTTCAGCGGCTTGATCATCGGCTCGGTCAGGCGAATCACGCCCTGGCAGACCGGGTTGTACCAGTCGGCGCGGACGGCCTCCAGCAGCACGCGCAACAGCACGACGGTCAGGACCAGCTGGACCAGGGTCTCGACGAGGAAGCTGAAGGCGGCGGTCGGTGAGCCCATCAGTGGTCGCCTCCCAGTTCACGGCCACGCCTGAGCGCGGCCTGCACGGCCTGGTCGATCATCGCGGCCATCTTCGATCCTGCAAAGCTCTTCAGGGCCGCCTCGGTCGTGCCGCCCGGCGAAGTCACGCGCCGGCGAAGCTCCCCCGGCTCGTGCTCGGACTCGGCCAGCATCACGCCGGCGCCGATCGCGGTCTGACGGGCCAGCTCCAGGGCCACGGCCGGCGGCAGGCCCGCGTGCACCCCGGCTTCGGCCAGGTGTTCGGTGAAGGCGAAGAAGTAGGCCGGGCCCGAGCCCGACACGGCGGTCACCGCATCCATCTGCGACTCCTCGTTGATCCAGACCACCCGACCGGCGGCTTCCAGGATGGTCGTGGCCAGGGCGCGGTCCTCCTCGCGGCAGTTCCGGCTGGCGACGACGCCGGTGATGCCGGCCCGATAGAGTGCCGGGGTGTTCGGCATCGCGCGCACCCGCGCGGTCGACTCGCCCAGGCCTCGGGCCAGGCCGTCCAGGGTGATCCCGGCGGCGACGCTGATGACCACGGCGTTTTCGGCCAGGGGCTCGCGGATGGATTCGAGAACCGGCGCCATCACCTGGGGCTTGACCGCCAGCACCACCGCGCGGGCACCGCTGACGGCTTCGGCGTTGTCGGCGAAGGTCGCCACGCCGAACTGCTCGCTCACCTGCTGGCGCTGCGTTTCGCTGGGGTCGGCGACGCGAATGGCGCTGCCGGGGTGGCCGGCGGCGAGCAGGCCGCCCACCAGGGCCTGGGCCATGTTGCCGCCGCCGATGAAAGTGATCGTGGATTCGCTCATCCGGGTATTGTCCGCGCGCCTCGTCGGGGAGTCAAAAACTGCTGACCGAGATTGCGATCAGCATCGCGATCAGGATCCTGATCAGCATCGCGGTCAGGATCTCGGTCCGAACAGGTCGGTGCCCACGCGCAGCTGGGTGCTGCCTTCGGCAATGGCGGCTTCCAGATCGCCGGACATGCCCGCCGAAATCGTGTCCACGCTCGCGTGGCGTTCGGCCAGCCGGTCGAAGAGGTGCTTCAGGCGGGCGAAGACGGCGCGTTGTTCGTCGTCCCCGTCCCGGGGCGCGGGAATGGCCATCAGGCCGCGCAGGCGAAGCTCCGGTCGAGCCTCGATCGCCTCGGCCAGGGCCTCGATCTCCTCCGGCGCGCAGCCGGCCTTCTGCGTCTCGCCATCGAGGTTGACCTGGATCAGCACGTTGAGTGCCCCGCGATCGGCCGGCCGCTGGTCGGCCAGGCGCCGGACGATCTTCGCGCGGTCGACGCTCTCCACCCAGTCGAAATGCTCGGCGATGGCGCGGGTCTTGTTCGACTGCACGGGGCCGATGAAATGCCAGGTCAGCCCGAGATCGGCCAGCGCCTCGATCTTCGCCACGGCCTCGTCGACGTAGTTCTCGCCGAAGCATTTCTGGCCAAGGTGAACCAGCGCACGGATTTTCTCCGGAGCTTGTGTTTTACTCACGGCCAGCAGGCGGACGCCTTCTGGCGAGCGATTCGCCCGTTCGCAGGCCAGATGGATGCGCTGCCGGACGGCGTCGAGTCGTTCGGAGGGATTTTGATTCGGCGTGTACATCAGCTAGTATCGAGAAGCTTCCATAAGCGTTTGAGTCGCCAAGGTGGCCGGTTCGTCGAATCGGCCGAGTGCAACGTCGACGTGGGCATCGCGCCGCCGTGCCGGCCCTTCGAGCGAGAGGATAGAGGATTCCATGGACATTACCGAACTGTTGGCATTCACGGTCAAGAACAAGGCCTCGGACCTTCACATCTCGGCCGGGCTGCCGCCCATGATACGTGTCGATGGTGACATCCATCGCATCAACACCCCGCCGATCGAGAACAAGGAAATGGCCGAGCTGGTGTACTCGACCATGAACGACCACCAGCGCCGCGACTACGAAGCCAACCTCGAGGTCGACTTCTCCTACAACATTCCCGGCCTGGCGCGCTTCCGCGTCAACGCCTTCCACCACCATCGCGGCATCGGCGCGGCATTCCGAGTCATTCCCAACGAGATCTGGACCCTGGAAGACATCCAGGCGCCGGCGGTCTTCAAGGACATCGTCGAGGTGCCGCGCGGCCTGATCCTGGTCACCGGGCCGACGGGCTCGGGCAAGTCGACCACCCTGGCCGCGATGATCGACCACCTCAACAAGACGGTCCCGGGCCACATCCTGACCATCGAGGATCCGATCGAATTCGTCCACCAGTCCCAGCGCTGTCTGATCAACCAGCGCGAGGTCAAGCGCGACACGCACGGCTTCAACCAGGCCCTGCGCTCGGCGCTTCGCGAGGACCCGGACATCATCCTGGTCGGTGAGCTGCGTGACATCGAGACCGTGCGCCTGGCCCTGACGGCGGCCGAAACCGGTCACGTCGTCTTCGCCACCCTGCATACCTCCTCGGCGCCGAAGACCATCGACCGTATCATCGACGTCTTCCCTGGCGAGGAAAAGCCGATCGTCCGCTCCATGCTCTCCGAGTCGCTGCGCGCGGTCATCTCCCAGACCCTGCTCAAGCGGATTTCGGGCGGACGGGTCGGGGCCCACGAGATCATGGTTGCCACGCCGGCGATCCGGAACCTGATTCGCGAAGACAAGGTCGCGCAGATGTACTCGGCCATCCAGACCGGTCAGAACGTCGGCATGAGCACCCTCGACCAATGCCTGGTCGACCTGGTCCGCCGCGGTATCGTGGCCAAGCCGGAAGCCATGCGCAAGGCGCAGAACAAGGCAGCGCTGGCCTGATCCGAGCGCGAACCCGTTTTCTAGGAGACAGACATGAGCACCAACATTCAGGACTGGCTGCGCAAGCTCCACGAGTCCAACGGCTCCGACCTGTTCGTGACCGTCGGTGCCCCGCCGTGCATCAAGGTGCACGGCAAGATGAAGCCACTGACCCGCGAAGCCCTGGGCCACGAGGCCGTGATGGACATCATCAACGGCATCATGACCACGGACCAGCGCGAGGAATTCCACACCACCAAGGAATGCCAGTTCGCGGTGTCCCTGGAAGGCGTGGCCCGCTTCCGCGTCAGTGCCTTCTACCAGCGCAACAGCGTCGGCATGGTCTGCCGTCGCATCGAAACGCGCATCCCGAGCTTCGAGGAACTGGACCTGCCCGAGGCCCTGGCCGACCTGTCCATGACCAAGCGCGGCATCATCGTGCTGGTCGGTGCGACGGGCACCGGTAAGTCGACCACCCTGGCCGCGATGGTCGGTCACCGCAACTGCAATGCCTCGGGTCACATCATCAGCATCGAGGACCCGATCGAGTTCGTCCACAAGCACCGCAAGAGCCTGGTCACCCAGCGTGAGGTCGGGATCGATACGACCTCTTTTGACGTCGCCCTGAAGAACACCCTGCGCCAGGCCCCCGACGTGATCCTGATCGGTGAGGTCCGGACCCGCGAATCGATGGAGCACGCCATCACCTTCGCGGAAACCGGTCACCTCTGCCTGACCACCCTGCACGCCAACAACGCCAACCAGGCCATGGACCGCATCCTCCACTTCTTCCCGGAGGATCGCCATTCCCAGGTGCTCCTCGATCTGAGCTTCAACCTGCGCGCGGTCATCGCCCAGCAGCTGATCCCCTCGGTCGACGGCAACCGCCGCCACGTGGCCCTGGAGATCCTGATCAACACCCCGCTCGTTCAGGAAAAGATCCGCAAGGGCAAGATCGAAGAGATCAAGGGGATCATGAAGGATTCCACCCACCACGGCATGGTGACCTTCGATCAGAGCCTGCTGCGCCTGTATCAGGACGGGGCGATCTCCTATGAAGAGGCCCTGCGTCACGCCGATTCGGCCAACGATGTCCGCCTGGCGGTCAAGCTCAGCGAGGGCGCGGATACGGAGACCCTCAGCGGCAAGCTGCAGGATCTGAACCTGGTCGACGACCGCTAGCGGCCGGCGGAACCCGCTCCTCGGGGCGGGTTTTACCCTTTTCTAACCTCGCCTTCCGAATCGATTAACGTCGAGTTAACCGGCCTTCATTTAACATTTGGAGCGTCGGTGCCCTCGAGTGGTTTGCAAGCGACTGCACTGACGGTTACGGGGCAATGTGGACCCGGGCGGAACGACTTTCCGCCTGGGTCATTTTTTATCCGGCTGCCCGAGGCAGCCCGTCTGCGGATCTTGGCCTATGCGCATACTGATCATCGAAGACAACCGGGACATCGCGGCCAATCTGGGCGATTTCCTCTCCGACCGGGGGCATGAGGTCGACTACGCCTACGACGGCGTCACCGGCCTGCACCTGGCCATCGTCAACGAATTCGACGCCATCGTGCTCGACCTGTCCCTGCCCGGCATGGACGGGCTCGAGGTCTGCCGCAAGCTGCGCGAGGACGTCCGCAAGGAAACGCCGGTGCTGATGCTGACCGCCCGCGATCAGCTCGACGACAAGCTGGCCGGCTTCCAGTCCGGCGCCGACGACTACCTGGTCAAGCCCTTCGAGCTCAAGGAAGTCGACGCCCGCCTGGAAGTGCTCGCCCGCCGCGGCATCCGCATCAAGCCGCGCGAGCTCAAGGTCGCCGACCTCGAATTCAACCTCGAGACCCTGACCGTGCGTCGCGAAGGCAAGCGCATCGACCTGAACCCGATCGGCCTGAAGCTGCTGGAAAAGCTCATGTCCTCCTCGCCGGCGGTGGTCACGCGGCGCGACCTGGAGCACCACGTCTGGGGCGAGGAGCTGCCCGACAGCGACAGCCTGCGCGTGCACATCCACTCCCTGCGCGCGGCCATCGACAAGCCCTTCGGCTCGCCGCTGATCCATACCCGTCACGGCATCGGTTACTGCCTGGCTGGCCCGGATGAAGTTTCGTCGGCGTCTTAGAAGCCGCCTGATCGTTTCCTTCGGGCTGTTCGGCGCGCTCTTGAGCGTGCTGTTCGCCTTTGCCGTGCTGCTGATGCAGAGCTGGCTCGAAGACGCCCTGATCGCCCGCACCCTGGCCGACGAGGTCAACGAGTACGTGCAGGACCTGCGCGTCGATCCGACCCTGGTCGAGCCCTTCTACACGCGCATCCAGGGCTATGTGACCCGGCCCGAGCGGGCCGACATCGTGCCCACGCCCTTTCGGGATCTGCCCTCCGGAGTCCACGACGTTCGCACGGCCGATGGCGTGTTCAAGGCCGCCATCGCCAAGGAAGACGACTTCTGGGTCTTCCTGACCTACGACATCTCCGACAACCGCGAGCTCTCGCGCCGCCTGGTGCTGGCCCTGATCGTGGCGGTGGTGTTCTTCTCCCTGCTCTCCCTGGCCCTGGGCGTGTGGTCGGCCGGGCGCGTGATGGCGCCGGTGACGGCCCTGGCGAAACGTCTCGAGACCCTCGACGAGAACGCCGAGCCGGGCGCGCTGAAGCAGTTCTTCACCGACGACGAAGTCGGCCAGCTGGCCTCGACCCTGGACGACTACGCCCATCGCCTGCAGGAGCTCGTCGAGCGCGACAAGGCCTTCAACGCCGACGTCTCGCACGAGCTGCGCACGCCCCTGGCGGTGATCTCGGGCGCGACCGAGCTGATGCTGGCCCAGCCGGACCTGTCCGAGCGCAACCGCGACCGCCTGCAGCGCATCGCCCGCGCCGCCCAGCAGTCGGCGGACATCACCACGGCGCTACTGCACCTGGTGCGCTCGGAGAAGGGTGGTAGCGGCACCTGGCCGGCCCAGGACGTCGGTCGGATCGCCGTCCAGGTGCTGGACAACTACCGGCCCCTGGTCAGCGAGCGCGACCTGAAGCTCGAACTGGAGACCCTGGAGCCGCTCAGCGTGATCGCCCCGGACTCGGTGATCGCCGTGATCCTCGGCAACCTGATCGGCAACGCCGTGCGCTACACCGCCAAGGGGGAAGTGCGGGTGCGCGTCGAACGGGGTCGAGTGGTGATCCTGGACACGGGGCCGGGCATTCCCGAGGACGAGCTACCGAACGTCTTCGACCGCCATTTCCGCGGCCGCCAGAGCGGTGGCAGCAAGGGCTCGGGTCTGGGCCTGTCGATCGTCAAGCGCCTGTGCGACCTCTACGGCTGGGAAATCGACTTCGCCAACCGACCCGAAGGCGGCCTGGAAGTGAGCGTGCGCTTCTTCCCCGACCTGGAGGCGGACTAGAGGCGGACTAGATGCGGCGCCGACGAATCGACGCCGATCCGTTACCCTTGTCCGACTGATTCCTTTCGAGACGCACGAGCCATGGCGCTGATCCGCTGCCCGCACTGTCACAAGCGAATTTCCAACCGGGTGAAGGCCTGTCCGCACTGCGACGAGGCCCTGGTCGAACTGTCCCCCGAAGAGCTGGAGCGACTGGCCAGCCGGCGCTACAAGCGCCAGCGCTTTCTGGCGCTGAATCTGAGTTATCTGGGCCTGACCCTGCTCGTCTTCGGCGCGATCTGGTGGTACGTGGCCGAGCCGCAGGGCTGGGTGCTGCCGCCGCCGCTGATCCCGGTGGCGATGATCGTGATCGGCGCGGCCGACTACGTGGCCGCCCGCGCCTGGATGCTGTGGCTGGGGATCCAGCGCCGGCGCTCGGGCTGAGCGCCGGGCCGAGGTCGGGTCAGCGGATCCGGCGGACCTGGACGCGGGCGTTGTAGCCCTCGACCTGCAGACGCCAGGAGCCCATGAAGCCGGGCTCGATGGTCACCCGCGGGTTTTCCATCGTCGACATGTTGAAGCGCTGGCCGTCGGTCTGCTCCCAGACCATGCCGTTTTCCAGCACGAACTCCGTATCGCCATCCCAGCCGCTGAAGCTGCCGACGATGCGCGACTCGATGGGTCGCTCGTCGCTGTCATCGCGCAGGCCGCGACGGTCGACCACTTCACCGGACTCGGTCACGGCGGGCCCGCCAGCGGCCGCCGGAGACAGGCTCTGGCCCTCGGCCAGGGAGCGCTGGGCGATCCAGCGGTTCAGCGCGGCCAGCTCCTCGTCGGTGAGCTTGTACAGGCCGGTCTCGCGAAACTCCTGACCGGTCATGCGCTCTTCCACGGTGGAGAAGTCGGACTGGGCCAGGGCTTGGGTCAGGGGCAGGCACAGCAGGGCGCCGGCCAGGAATGCAGAAATCTTCATGGGCGAACTACGTCTCGCGCATCGTGAATGAACAGCGAACCAGTCTAACCGGTTTGGGTGGGGCAGGGCGAGTCCCCGGCGGTAGCCGGCAGGGATCGATCAGAGGTCGTGCTTGTAGCGGACGTAGGGGATGCGTCCGAAGACCCCGTCCAGAGCTTCGTCGCGGCCGGCGTTGTCCAGGCTCTCGGCGCGCGGCTGCGAATCGAGGACGTTGGACACCCCGATGCTCAGGGAGCCGTTGCGCGGCTTCCAGCTGAACTCGAGGTCGAAGGAGCTGAACTCGGCCGGGCTGTAGCCCGAGGAGAACAGCATCGGCGCCTGCCGGTGCTGGCCCATCACGTCACCGCGGAAGTTGCCCAGCTGCCAGCCCAGGGCCAGCTGCGCGCTGTGCGCGTAATCGCTGTCGGTCGGGTCCAGGCCCACCAGGCTGCCGCTGCCGTAGCCCAGCTCGCCCAGGCTGAGGCGCTGGCGATAGCGCGCCAGCTGCAGGCCGATCAGGAAATCACCGACGTGTTCCGTGCGGATGCCGAAGCTCAGGTTCAGGTCGACACCATCGACGACGTTGGCCGCGTTGATCTCGCTGCCGTTGGCGTTCAGGTAGTCGATCGGCGCCACGTCGTTGCCGATCGGCGCGATGCGGTCGGCATCGGATTCGTTGCGGAAAGCGCCCAGGCCGAAGCGCAGGCCGGAGGCGGCCATCCACTCGCCGCGCACCTGCACCAGGTTGACGGCGTTTTCCGGCGCGGGCTGGTCGACGAAGCGACAGTCGCTGGCCAGGAAGCTGTTGTCGGTCAGGGTCTTCTCGCTGCACTGGATGTGGGCCAGGCTGGCGGTGTTCAGCTGCCAGGCTTCCAGGGACCAGGAGAAGGAACTCTGCGGGGCGTTCGTGCCGAGGGCGAGCTCGTCGTCGCCGCCGATCGGCAGGGTCATGCTCATGCGGGGACGCACGCCGGGCAGGCCCTGGCTGTCGCGCAGGCTCAGGCCGCTACCGAACTGGACCGGGGGTGCAGAAAGCCGGGCTGCCTCCAGCGGCTCGGCCCCGGAATCCTGGGCGAGCGCGGCGCCGGACCACAGGGCCAGCGTCATCAGCAAAATGGCAGGGCGTTGCACGTTCATGGTCCCCAGCGGTCCTCGTTACCTACTGTCCGGTGCTTTGAGTACACAATTACCGGAAAGTTTACCCCTCATTTGCGTCCGAGTGTAGCAGAGCTTTTTCGAGAATGCACTTAGAAAAGTGACATAAATTCCGGAAATATCGTGATTTTTGTCCGTTTTGTGACCCAGGCACGGCGCTGGCCGGATAGGAATTGTCGATCAACGGCGCGAAGATTCCGGCAATGATGCCCGCGAATCGCCCCGAATCCCCGGTCTTTGCTTGCCTGGAAAGGGTCCAGGCGGCAAAATGGCGGGCTTGCCCGAACCCGCAGCCTCAAAGCCCCTCATGACCGATCGCCGCCAGCTCGCCAACGCCATCCGCGCGCTTTCCATGGACGCCGTCCAGCGCGCCAATTCCGGCCACCCCGGCATGCCCATGGGCATGGCCGACATCGCCGAAGTCCTCTACAACGGCCACCTGCGCCACAACCCGAACCACCCCGAGTGGTGGGACCGTGACCGCTTCGTGGTCTCCAACGGCCACGGCTCGATGCTGCTGTACTCGGTGCTGCACCTGTCCGGCTACGCCCTGTCCATCGAGGACCTGAAGAACTTCCGCCAGCTGCACTCGCCCACGGCGGGCCACCCGGAAGCCGGCGAGGCGCCGGGCGTCGAAACCACCACCGGCCCCCTCGGGCAGGGCCTGGCCAACGCCGTCGGCATGGCCCTGGCCGAAAAGCTGCTGGCCGCGCGCTACAACCGCGACGGCCACACGGTCGTCGACCACCGCACCTTCGTGTTTGCCGGCGACGGCTGCCTAATGGAAGGCATCTCGCACGAGGCCTGCTCCCTGGCCGGCACCTGGGGCCTGGGCAAGCTGGTCGTCTTCTACGACGACAACAACATCTCCATCGACGGCGAAGTCGGCAACTGGTTCACCGACAACACGCCCGAGCGCTTTGATGCGTATGGTTGGCAGGTGATCGAGGACGTCGACGGCCACGATCCAGATGCCATCGATGCCGCCATCAACGAGGCCTTGGCCAACACGGATCAGCCGACCCTGATCTGCTGCAAGACCACGATCGGCTTCGGCTCGCCGAACAAGGCCGGCACCGCCGCCACGCACGGCGCGCCCCTGGGCGACGACGAAATCGCCGCCACCCGCAAGGCCCTGGGCTGGAACTACCCGCCCTTCGAAATCCCCGAAGAGATTCGCGAGGCCTGGGACGCCCGCGAGCGTGGCCAGGCCATGGAGCGCGAATGGGCCGAGCGCTGGTCCGCCTACCAGAACGCCCACCCGGAAGCCGCCACCGAGTTCGAGCGCCGCATGAACGGCCAGCTGCCGGCCGACTTCGACCAGATCCTGGCCGATGCCATTGCCAAGGCCCAGGCCGACGACAGCAAGGTCGCCACCCGCAAGGCCTCCGGCATGAGCATCGAGGCCCTGGCCCCGCACCTGCCCGAGATGATCGGCGGCTCCGCCGACCTGACCGGCTCGAACAACACGGACTGGTCCGGCTCCGTCGACATCATGGACGACCTGGCCACCGGCAACTACCTGAGCTACGGCGTGCGCGAATTCGGCATGACCGCCATTGCCAACGGCCTGGACCTGCACGGCGGCTTCATCCCCTACACGGGCACTTTCCTGGTCTTCTCCGACTACGCGCGCAACGCCGTTCGCATGTCCGCCCTGATCCCGACCGGGGCCATCCACGTCTACACCCATGATTCGATCGGCCTGGGCGAAGACGGCCCGACGCACCAGCCCGTCGAGCACACGGCCAGCCTGCGCCTGATCCCGAACCTGGAAGTCTGGCGCCCGGCCGACAAGGCCGAGACCATGGTCGCCTGGGGCCGCGCCATCAAGCGCCGCAAGTCCCCGACCGCCCTGATCCTGACCCGCCAGGGCCTGCCGCACCAGCCGAAGGACGCCACCCAGCTCGCCAACGTCGAGCGCGGCGGCTACATCCTGAAGGAAGCCGCGGGTGGCAAGCCCGAAGCCGTCATCATGGCCTCCGGCTCCGAAGTCGGCCTGGCCGTCCAGGCCGCCGCCCAGCTGGAAGCCGACGGCACCCCGACCCGCGTCGTCTCCATGCCCAACCCGGACCGCTTCCAGGCCCAGGACGAGGCCTACCGGACCAGCGTCCTGCCCGCCGACGTCCACGCCCGCGTGGCCGTGGAAGCCGGCGTGTCCATGTACTGGTGGCGCCTGGTCGGCGACCGGGGCCGAGTCATCGGAATGGACGAGTTCGGCGCGTCCGCGCCGGCGGAGGAGCTCTTTGCCGAATACGGATTCACGGTGGAGAACGTCGTGAACGCCGTTCGAGAGGTGGTGGGCGGCTGATGCCGCCCGGGGTGGGTGGCGCGCCGCTCGCTCTGGATTTTTCTCGCAGGCTGCGCCTGCATTGCTTGGGTTTGCAAGCTGGCGCTTGCCCCGCTGCGCGGAAAGTCAAAGTCAAAGGCGTTCCGTCCCCTTCGGGGCCGGGTTCCTTTTGGCAGTCGCCCCAAAAGGAACCAAAAGGGCTGTTGCCCAGTGACCTCGCCGGCTGCGCCGGTCCCCTGCGCCGCTTCGGTTGGAACGGGTGGACGTGCTTGAACTCCCTCCGCTGCGCTGCGGTCAGACAGGCACGCCCACAAAGACTCCGTTCCGCCCTGCGCGCCTCCGGCGAGCGTCAAGGGCAGAGGAAAAGCCTTTTCGGGCCATCACGTGCGGCCAGTGACGCTCAAGGACTTCTTGCGCTGCGCGCAAACCGTATATTCCCTTTCACCTGCGCTTCGCTCGGCCCCGCCGCACTTGCGCCATGAGATTTTGACTTTTCCTTAGCCCTAGACGCTCGTCGAGTAGCGCAAGGCGGAACGAAAGGGTTTGGGCTCGCCTGTCTGACCGCAGCGTAGCGGAGGGAGTTAAAGCGAGTCCATTTCGTTCCGAATGAGCAACGCAGTGTCCGGCCGAAGGCCGGCGAGGTCTCCGGGCGTCAGAACTTTTGGTTTCTTTTGGTTCGTTTGCCAAAAGAAACTCGCCCCGCAAGCGAAGCGGGGGCGAAAGCCTTTGACTTTCCGCGAAGCGGGCAGGCGCCAGCCTGCAAAACAAAGCAATGCAGGCGCAGCCTGCGAGCAACCAACGCCACCAGGCGCCCAACCCCCATCGGACCCCCCGAAAACACTACAATAGAAGAGATAACTCAACCCAAACCCCAGGGAGACCCCATCTCATGACCACCAAGGTTGCCATCAACGGCTACGGCCGCATTGGCCGCAACGTCCTGCGTGCCCTGTACGAATCCGGCCGCACCGGCGACATCCAGATCGTCGCGATCAATGACCTGGGCGACGCCCAGACCAATGCCCACCTGACCCGCTACGACACGGCCCACGGCAAGTTCCACGCCGACGTGGTCGTCGACGGCGATGCCCTGGTGGTCAATGGCGACCGCATTCGCGTGCTGGCCGAGCGGGATCCGAGCAAGCTGCCCTGGGGTGAGATGGGCGTCGACGTGGTGCTCGAGTGCACCGGCTTCTTCGCCAGCAAGGAAAAGGCCTCGGCCCACCTGCAGGCCGGCGCGCGCAAGGTCGTGATCTCCGCCCCGGCGGGCAAGGACCTGCCGACGATCGTCTACGGCGTCAACCACGGCGTCCTGAAGGACGGCGATCACGTCGTCTCCAACGCCAGCTGCACCACCAACTGCCTGGCGCCCCTGGTCAAGCCCCTGCACGAGAAGATCGGCCTGGAAACCGGCCTGATGACCACCATCCACGCCTACACCAACGACCAGGTCCTGACCGACGTCTACCACTCGGACCTGCGCCGCGCCCGTTCGGCCACCATGAGCCAGATCCCGACCAAGACGGGTGCTGCCGCCGCCGTCGGCCTGGTCCTGCCCGAACTGGACGGCCGCCTGGACGGCTTCGCCATGCGCGTCCCGACGATCAATGTGTCGATTGTCGACCTGAGCTTCGTCGCCAGTCGCGAAACCACCGTCGAAGAAGTGAATGCGACCGTCAAGGCCGCCGCCGAAGGCGAACTGAAGGGCATTCTCGGCTACAACGTCGAGCCCCTCGTCTCCATCGACTTCAACCACAACCCGCACAGCTCCGTCTTCGACGCCACCCTGACCAAGGTCAGCGGCAAGCTGGTGAAGGTCCTGAGCTGGTACGACAACGAATGGGGCTTCTCCAACCGCATGCTCGACACCGCCCTCGCGGTAAGCAAGCTGAACTGATCCAAGCGGTTAAAGAAAGACCCAAAACGGCCCGGAACCCCCGGGCCGTTTTCATTTGCGGGATGCACCAAGGTCCTACACCATCCGTCATCCCGGGCGAAGACCCGGGACCCAGTGGCTTCGATCCGGCCCCGAACGGTCCTAACACCATCCGTCATCCCGGACCTGATCCGGGACCCAGTGGCTTCGATTTAGCTACGAAAGCCACTAGCCCCCGGGTCTCCGCCCGGGGCCCTCGTCCGGCGCCGCCGGCCAAGGGCTTGACCTCCACCCCTTCATCAGTCACTCTCGGCTGATGGCCGTAGGGGCCTCGATCACCGTGTTCGGCAGCTGAACCGAGCTGATCGGCACTACAATCGAAGCTGATTGATTGACCACGAAGGTCACGAAGGCCACGAAGAAGAGAAAAGACTGAAGCGGCTCGGAATACCTCAGAAGCATTCCTGCCGAGCCGGTTTCCACCACGAACCCGCTTTTCAGTCACAAAAGCTTTTCCTTCGTGCCCTTCGTGTCCTTCGTGGTTAAAACACAAAACCGAAAACCCAGGATTCCAGCAAGAGCACAACCATGAAAACCCTCGACCAGATCAATCTGAAGGGCCAACGCGTCCTCATCCGTTCCGACCTCAACGTGCCGATCCGCGACGGGGTCGTCACCAGCGACGCCCGCATCCAGGCCTCGTTGCCGACCATGCGCCAGGCCCTGGACGCGGGTGCGGCCGTCATGGTCATGTCCCACCTCGGCCGCCCCACCGAGGGCGAGCCGAGCGAAGAATTCAGCCTGAAGCCCGTCGCCGAGAAGCTCACCGAGCTCCTCGGCCAGCCCGTCCAGCTCGTCACCGACTGGATCGACGGCGTCGAGGTCGAGCCCGGTCAGCTCGTACTGCTCGAAAACGTCCGCTTCCTGAAGGGCGAGAAGGCCAACGACGAGGAGCTCGCGAAGAAGATGGCCGCGCTCTGCGACGTCTTCTGCATGGACGCCTTCGCCACCGCCCACCGCGCCCAGGCCAGCACCGAAGGTGTCATCCGCTACGCGAAAGTCGCTTGCGCCGGTCCGCTGCTGGCCGCCGAGGTCGCCGCCCTCGACAAGGCCCTGGCCCACCCGAAGCGCCCCCTGGTCGCGATCGTTGGCGGCGCCAAGGTCTCGGGCAAGCTGCAGGTGCTCGAAGCACTCATCGAAAAGGTCGACCAGCTGATCGTCGGCGGCGGCATCGCCAACACCTTCCTGGCCGCGGCCGGGCACAAGATCGGCAACTCCCTCTATGAGGAAGACCTGGTCGACACGGCCAGGGCGCTCATCAAGCGCGCGGAAGAAAAGGGCGCCAGCATTCCCCTGCCCACCGACGTCGTCACCGCCGAGCGCTTCCACCAGGACGCGCATCCCTCACTGCGGGACGTCGACAAGGTGCACAAGGACGAGATGATCCTGGACATCGGCCCGGATTCGGCCGCGCGCCTGGCGGAGATCATCAAGGGCGCCGGGACCGTGATCTGGAACGGGCCGGTGGGCGTGTTCGAGTTCGAGCACTTCTCGAAGGGGACGAAAGTGGTCGCCGAAGCGGTGGCGGAGACCCAAGGGTTCACGCTGGCCGGGGGTGGGGATACGATTGCGGCGGTCGAGAAGTTCAGTGTTGCCAATCAGGTTGATTACATCTCGACCGCTGGCGGTGCTTTCCTTGAGTATGTGGAGGGGAAAGAATTGCCGGCTCTGGCTGCGCTGTCAGCTAGCTGACTCATAATCGGCAGGCCGTAGGTTCAAGTCCTACCGGGTCCACCATTTCTTCGATTTCAATGGGTTTCCCGCGGAGTGACTCATTGATTCCGGGTCGGGTGGTCAATATCGAGCGCCACCAGGTGCGCGGCAGTCGCGCAGCACCTAAAGCTGCGAGCGGCAGGCTACCCAATTGTCAAGGCTTAGTATAGTCACAACATCGGGGTTCGCCGTTTTATTGCTTTAAGTGGACAATGAAGATGGCTAGGTACACCAGCAATCCTTAGTTCACTGGATAATCGCCAGTACACTTTGTGAGAGGCTATCGAGAGCACTATTATTCAGCACGTAAAAACTATTGTTAGGGGCAATTTGCTCATAGAACAACCGCATCTCATTCAGGACCGAGGCCGAATAGGCACCTTCATACTGAATCGCGAAATTTCCGTTCCCATTTATAAAAAAGCCGACGGCGTCATACTCCACGGCTGTTCCACTGGGCAATTCAACGGGACACTGGTAGCAATCGACAAATACGTTTTGGTTATCATTGAGAATGGCTTCTATCGCGCTTTGTGCTGATTCTTCATTTGCCAGTAATATAGTTCTGAACAGAGGAGTTGAATACTCCGTCCCGTCGGTATGCGTTACTTTGATATTCCAAATCACCTTGCCGCTTGGAGAAAGAGCGCCCACATAAGTTAGAGGTACGCTCTCCACTGTCTCGTATTGGGAGTATTCTGAACAGCCCTGGCTACCCTGCGGAAATGAGCTTGGGCCCGCTGAGGCCATGGAAATGGTGGCCATTACACCCGGCACTTCATCTGTCGTGTCATAGCTGAATTCGGCACTCGATATGTTATCAGTGCAAATGTCTGCAAAAACCATCCGATCACCTTCGAAACCGGCCTCCATACCCAAAACATTGAGCACTGGCAAACTATGAAAACGATCCGAGAAGATTCCATCCGTCGCCATTGGGGCAACGAAGACAGGTGCTAGAAAGAGCGGGAATGCTTGAACAAGAATTGATTGAACCATTGAAGTGAAAAAACCCTATCTCCGATTCCTAGACAATATACTAAGCGCCTGCTTTTGATTCTTATTCGATATCGTAGCAAGCCGATCCGTTAGTTCACTAACACTTCCTAGCTCGAGCAGAAAGAAAGTTTTTGAAGAAGCATCTTCATAGTTGTCCTCCATTTGCTCGATTTCGTCGCTAGATCTAGACTCACCGTTATACTCGATAGCAAAATTCTGGCCATTTCCGAAGAAAAATCCTATTGCGTCGTATTGAAGCGTGTTGTATTCGCAGTCATAGCAGGCGACGAACGCATTGTCATCAGTCCCTAAAGCGAGCTCAATGACTTGCTGCGCCGTTTCTTCAGTGGCCCAGAACAGAGTCCTCCCCGGCTCAATCTGGGGATACACTTCTGAGTCGCCGCTTTGAAACTCGATTGTAAACTCCCACTCGATCCGACCGCTGTCGTTTAATGCCAGCCCGTACTCTAAGGGGATCTCCACGGAAGACTCATAGTCCTGGCAAAGACCTGAAGCTACAGCAATCGGCTGCATGGAGACATCCACCCAGGAAACCGCGCCTTGGGTAATGGGTGGATCGGAGTTTGGTTCGAACTGCATCGCTTGGGTAGTCGCGACCGGCCTATAGCTTAAAGTGACGCTGGCAATTCCCAGCTTTTCCCTGTCACAGATTCGCGCAGTCACAACTCTAGTGCCTTCGAACCCCTCGCTCAGACCGATGATGTTGGTAACGATCCTCGATTCAAAATCATCCCTGAACATTTCATCCACGCCACCATGCGCAGGTTGAGGGCTACCTAGAAAGGCAAGAATAGCTCCAAAAACACCCAAAATCCCTTTCAATCCTTTTGGAACGTCCATAAAACTCGGAACCGCGAAGAACCCCAACAAGCGGATTTTCCTACGAATGCCAAATGCTGTCTGTTTCATTTCGTAAAAGCCCGAGCTCTTCGCTTTCCAAAATACTCAGTCACATCAAATTATTCAATTGCGGGCTCGGTGACCGTACCCCTGGTTTAGGGCCACGCCCAATGTGGGAGATGGAGTATCTCATGCCGCCTGCCTTGCGTACTGGCTGGGTGGCAAGCCGTTCAAGGAACGGTGGGGTCGAACGTCGTTGTAGTGTCTTCTCCAGTTCTCGATGATCTCTCGAGCATCCTCCAGGCTCGCGAACCAGTTCAGGTTCAAGCAGTAGTCTCTGAACTTGCCGTTGAAGCTCTCCACGAACGCATTCTGCGTCGGCTTCCCGGGCTGGATGAAGTGGAGCTTGATCCGGCGTTCCCTCGCCCAGAAGAACATCGCCTTCGGGGTGAATTCCGGACCGTTGTCGCAGACGATCGTCTTCGGTGCCGATCGGGACTCCAGCAGTCGGTCAAGCTCGCGCGTCACTCGCAGCCCCGAGATCGAGGACTCGGGCAGCTGCAAGATCGCTTCCCGACTGAAGTCATCGACGACGTTCAGCACCCGGATGCGCCGGCCATTGGCCAGTTGGTCGGACACGAAGTCCATCGACCAGCGCTCGTTCGGCGCCGAAGGCACAGCGAGCGGGACTCGAGGGCGGGATAGCTTCTTGCGCTTCTTGGTCCGCACCTGGACCAGACTAGGACATATATGGACGCCTCCCCGTAGTCAAGCGGGTTTTCGGAGTTTGTTGAGTTTCTCGGCATGATTGCTCCTCTCCTGCTGCTCCAGGCTTTTTCGCGTTCAACTTGTTGCGATGAAGAAGGGGTCTGCTGACATATATCCGGGCTCTTCGTGGAGCGGCTTCTCTGCGCTCCGGCCCACAATGAGTTTCGAGATGACTTCGAGGCCTATACACCCACGCGGCTTTTCACCTTTGTCCTAGTTCAGGCTCTCTCGAAGTCGTGGACTTGCTTCTTCATAGGCTTGGCAGACTCCTCAGGCAGGGGCAAAGGCCTTGCCGGAGTCGTAGTGCGCATCGCGGGCTACGATCAGCCAGGCGATGCGTGCATTCTTGTTGGCCAGGGCGACCACGGCCTTGTTGAAGCCCCGGCAAGACCGGGACACCCATTAAAATCCAGTCGGTCTGAAGTAGCTGCTCGTCATCTTGGAGTAGGCAAGAACAGGACCGTAAGAACGGGACACCCATGAAATAAGAACGGGACACCCATGAAATGCAGCCGGTTCAAGCAGCCTCCGTGCAGTCGCTGCCAACCAATACGCGCTCAATAAAGCTGAATTTGGGGTTGATCTGTTCCAATCAACAAAAACGGGACACCCATGAAAATCCAGCTGGACTGAGCTGGGTGCTAGTCGTCCTGGATTGAGGATCAGTTCGGGGCCGAGTTTCCCCGGTTGCAACAAGAACGGGACAGCCATCAAATCCACCCGGTTAAAGCGGCATTAGAGCAGCCGGGCCCAGCCGATGCGCGCCGTACGGAGCTGAATCTAGGGTCGAGCTGCTCTGATTGACGCTGAATTCAGAAGGCAGCTGGGCTATTGGCGATCTCCAGGCACGCCAGGCAGCCAGCGAGTGCTGGCCGGTCGATATCATCAGGGGAATGGCTACTCGGTTTGCTGCCGCATCAGGATCAGGGCTTTTTCGCTGTGGACGCCCTTCATCCATCTTTGACCCATTTCAGCAGCCTTTGCCATCAGCGCTTCCGCGGAGCCAATGGCGCGGTAGTAACGACTTTCGGTGCCCTTCACCCTGCGCAACCACTGGTCAGGATGCTTGGCCAGCCTCCAAAGAGCGTCGGGCGCAGACTCGTCCTTCGGCTGGGCGAGCTTCCCTCGTTTGAGCGGGTGCGCCTGTTCGCCGGTCCATTGCACAAGCTTCAGATAACTGGATTCGGTCATCCCCAGCAGCGCCTTGGCATCCAGGCCCGCGACCGGTTTGAGGGGGCGAGTGGGAAGTTCGCCTTTCCCGTGGCTCTCTGGCCGGGATTGATCCTTGATCCTGGCCTGGATCGATGTATGGTCAGAGGCCTCGAGCGAGTCAGCCATCTTTGCTCGAACCGGGTTGAGATCCACGTAGGCCATGGCCGAAATCACCGCTTGATCCTCCAGCAGCGCCTGACATTTGAATCTCCCTTCCCAGAAGCGGCCCGAGCACTGGTCCTCCTTGTTGGCCATGCGAGCAATGGGCTCGTTCAGCGCCCGCATGAACCAGCTCAAGTCGCCCAGCCGATCCCGCACTTCCTGCAGTCGCTTCGGGTCGCTCCTCAGGGCATAGGCGATCCGCTCTCGCTGTTTGGGGTCCTGGGTCCAGCTCAAGGCGCCAGGGAATACCGCCAGCCAGCGCTCGGCGACTTCCTCATCCGGCCAGGCCTGGGCCTCATCCGGATGGACTGCCAGCACGATATGGAAGTGATTCGACATGACTGCATAGGAGTAGATCGAAACCGCGAAGGAATCCGCCAGGAACCGAATGCGATCCTCGATCCACTGTCGCCGATGCTCGAAGCACTGCCCTGAATGCTTGTCGGTTCCGCAGAGAAAGGCCCGGCGGACACATCTACTCACGACATGAAAGACGCCGGCCTCGCCGGGCGGTGCAATTTGGCTGCGTGGGTATGTCATAGCCCAAGCCTGCAGCAAAGCCCCCGAAACTTCAGTAGGAAATCCACTCGATTTCGGCTAGGGAATAGTCGTGGTTTCGTGGGTGTCCCGATTCGCTCGATTCGCTTACCCCGGATCCGACCGTGTGATTCGTGCGCTTGGGCACCCTGAGGTGCCGGACTGGCAGATTTGCCA
The DNA here is from genome assembly GCF_001187785.1 of Wenzhouxiangella marina. Classification (GTDB taxonomy): domain Bacteria; phylum Pseudomonadota; class Gammaproteobacteria; order Xanthomonadales; family Wenzhouxiangellaceae; genus Wenzhouxiangella; species Wenzhouxiangella marina. The sequence goes on along the minus strand of NZ_CP012154.1, from coordinate 3,240,041 downwards.
GTGGACAAGTGCGCCTAGGCATCATAGGTTCGGGCCGGGGAACTCCATGCAGGCCATGCGCCGGAAAGTGGGAAGCAGGAAGGCTCTTCTCCAGGAGCCTGAGGCATTCCACTCAACGGGTCATTCTTTTTGCTGCACACCCCGGAATATCCGCTTGGTGGCAGCTGTTCCGCATTGCTTGGAATTGCCATGGCCTGAATCAAGGCAAGAACAGGACAGCCATCAAGTCCAGTCCATTACAGCGGCGTCCGAGCAGCCGCGGCCGAGCAATACGTATCCTACAGAGAAGAGTTTTGGGGTCGAGCTGCTCTGATTGACGCTGAATTCAGAAGGCAGCTGGGCTATTGGCGATCTCCAGGCACGCCCAGGCAGCCAGCAGGTGCTGGCCGGTCGATATCATCAGAGGAATGGCTACTCGGTCTGCTGTCGGATCAGGATCAGGGCTTTCTCGCTGTGGACGCCCTTCATCCATCTTTGACCCATTACAGCAGCCTTTGCCATCAGCGCTTCCGCGGAGCCAATGGCGCGGTAGTAGCGGCTTTCGGTGCCCTTGACCCTGCGCAACCACTGGTCCGGATGCTTGGCCAGCGTCCAAAGAGCGTCGGGCGCGGATTTGGCCTTCGGCCGGCTGATCTTCCCTCGCTTGCGCGGGTGCGCCTGTTCGCCGGTCCATTGCACAAGCTCCAGATAACTGGATTCGGTCATCCCCAGCAGCGCCTTGGCATCCAGGCCCGCGACCGGTTTGAGGGGGCGAGTGGGAAGTTCGCCTTTCCCGTGGCTCTCTGGCCGGGATTGATCCTTGATCCTGGCCTGGATCGAAGTGTGGTCAGAGGCCTCGAGCGAGTCTGCCATCTTTGCTCGAACCGGGTTGAGATCCACGTAGGCCATGGCCGAAATCACCGCTTGTTCTTCCAGCAGCGCCTGACATTTGAATCTCCCTTCCCAGAAGCGGCCCGAACACTGGTCCTCCTTGTTGGCCATGCGAGCAATGGGCTCGTTCAGCGCCCGCATGAACCAGCTCAAGTCTCCCAAACGATCCCGCACTTCCTGCAGTCGCTTCGGGTCGCTCCTCAGGGCGTAGGCGATTCGCTCTCGCTGTTTGGGATCCTGGGTCCAGCTCAAGGCGCCCGGGAATACCGCTAGCCAGCGCTCAGCGACTTCCTCATCCGGCCAGGCCTGGGCCTCATTCGGATGGACTGCCAGCACGATATGGAAGTGATTCGACATGACTGCATAGGAGTAGATCGAAACCGCGAAGGAATCCGCCAGGAACCGAATGCGATCCTCGATCCACTGTCGCCGATGCTCGAAGCACTGCCCTGAATGCTTGTCGGTTCCGCAGAGAAAGGCCCGGCGGACACATCTACTCACGACATGAAAGACGCCGGCCTCGCCGGGCGGTGCAATTTGGCTGCGTGGGCATGTCATAGCCCAAGCCTGCAGCAAAGCCCCCGAAACTTGAGTAGGAAATCCACTCGATTTCGGCTAGGGAATGGTCGTGGTTTCGTGGGTGTCCCGATTCGCTTACCCCGGATCCGACCGTGTGATTCGTGCGCCTGGGCACTCTGAGGTGCCGGACTGGCAGATTTGCCAGTGGACAAGTGCGCCTAGGCATCATAGGTTCGGGCCGGGGAACTCCATGCAGGCCATGCGCCGGAAAGTGGGAAGCAGGAAGGCTCTTCTCCAGGAGCCTGAGGCATTCCACTCAACGGGTCATTCTTTTTGCTGCACACCCCGGAATATCCGCTTGGTGGCAGCTGTTCCGCATTGCTTGGAATTGCCATGGCCTGAATGGCGCTTCGAAGTGGCAGGATAAGTGGGGTAATGCGGTCAGGTACAAGGGCTCCGGTTTTCGACGAGCTCGCGGGATCGAAAGTATCCGCGGTGAAGTGCTGTTTTGAACAATTACATGCCCGAAGGGGTGGTTTTATGTCCATGTCTTGCAAACGCCTATTCATTCTTATTCCGTTGCTCGCAGAGAGCGCCTTCTTCAGCACTCCAGCACTGGCAGGAGGCGACACGACGCCGCCCGCTGTCGTCGCTCTGGACCCGGTCGACAACGCTACGAATGTAACGCCGCGCCCGAACGTATCGGTCGTCTTCGACGAAACGATTGTCCTGGGCACTGGCGCAGTACAAATCAGGCGAGCAGACAATGACGAACTGGTCGGCAACTTCATCCCCGCCAACACCGGACGTGTCCAGCTTTCGACCACGAACGTGACCGACGACACGATGAACATCAACTGGATCAATGAGCTCGAAGAAGAGACCGAGTACTACATGGTTCTTTCGAATGGGTCCGCCGTAGACCTTGCCGGAAATGCTTTTCCTGGCCTGGGTGTCTCTGACACGACGGAATGGAGTTTCACGACGGGGGACGAAAGTGAGCCGGAGCCGGTGGCGTTGACGCCCTCGGACGACCAGACAAACGTTGATCCGACCGGGGTGCTTGTCGCGGAATTCAACGACGAAGTACAGGCTGGTACGGGTAACCTGAGTCTCTACAGCGGCACTCAGATGCGGGCTCTGGAAGAGGGCTTCGACGACACGAGCCGGCTGTCGCCGACCAGCGTCGATCTGTTCAGCTCGAATGGTATCGGCAGCTATTTCGGCATCAACTTCGGTGCAGGTGATGGCAGCGGCATTTGGGGCGGTGACCCCAACCCGACGAACACGACCGACTACATCGGTTTGGACGGCAACTACTTCGACGCCTCACAACTCGGCTCCTCACCCAGGGATCTCGACTGGGACGACATCGACATTTCGGCTTTGACAAACCTTGCTTTCAGTGGGCAGTTTGCTGCGCCTGCGGGCTGGGGTCCAGATGACTACGTCCAGATCTTGATTGACATCGACAATTCAGGAAGCTTCACGGAAATTCTCGAGTTCCGAGGTGACGGAGACAATATTGCCCGCGAAGAACTGACCGGCGCCCCCTTCGGCAGCGGCGTGCCCTTGCGCACCGAGGCGAAGCGCTTCGCTCTGCCCATCAGCGGTACTGGCTCCACGCTGGATCTTCGCATCAGCGTTCGGACCAGCGCTGGGGGCGAGCGCGTCGCGATGGATAACATCATAATATCCGGCATCCTGAACTCACCGACGCTGGTCGAGCAGGTGCCCATAGGCGATCCATCCATTCAGATCACCGGCAACGTCCTGACCTATCAACCCTCGTCACCGCTGTCGCTGTTCGTCGAACACTTCGTCATCATCGACGAAGGCGCGATCGTCGACACATCGACGAATGCCAACGCTCTAAACGACCTGACCGCATCGTCAGCGTGGAATTTCGTCACCGGCAACTTGGGTACCTTGATCGTACAGAAAGAGACCCTCCCCGATGGTTCGCCCCAGAACTTCACCTTTACTGGCGATGCCGCGGGTATGATTCAGGATGGCCAGCAGATCGTAGTGTCAGGGCTCGCGCCCGGAAGCTACTCAAGTACCGAGCAATTGCCCTTGCTATGGACCCTTTCTTCGATCGTCTGCGACGACGGCAATAGCTCAGGCGATCTTGCTTCAGCCACGGCAACCTTTGTCGTCGATGCCAACGAAACAGTCACCTGCGTCTTCACCAACACCGAGCTCGGCCCGATCATCTTCCAGGACAGATTCGAGTGATCTGGCACATGACCGGCGGCACATAACCACATGACCGGGATACCCATCAAATCCGACCGGCTCAAGCAGCGTCCGACAGTGACAAGAACGGGGCACCCATCAAACCCAGCCGGTGCCTTCGTGGATACTCCGATCCGGGTCACTTAGGCTGATTCGTCCTTTTGAGAGGCATGCATGAATTCGTTGTCTGCCGCGACGGGAAGGTGTAGGCTTGGCCGGAACAAGAGGGATTCTGAATGATCAAGAAGGCTTTTCTGCTCGCGCTGTTGCTATCGTCCTTTTCCGTTGCTCAGGCCCAGGGTCTGCAGCGCGTCGACGACAACTCGTTTGACGAGCTGGTTGGTAACCCAGGTGTCAGCGTTGTCCTGGTGACCGGACATCAGACCGGGCCCTACCGGCAGATGCAAAGCGAGGTAGCGGCGATGGCGTCCCGCTATCGCGGAAGCGTCCGCTTCTTTTCCCTCGACGCCGACAGCAGCCCAAGTACGGCAAGCCGGCTCGGTGTGCGCTCCCTCCCAGTCGTGCTTTTCTTCAGCAACGGTGGCTTGATCATCCAGCAACTTGGTGAAGTGCCCATGGACGTCATCGAAGGTCAGCTCCAGGCGCTCCTTCCATAGTGTTCGGAACCTCAAATCCACCCTCCGGGCCTTGGCGGATCGAATGGGGCAAGGCACGTATCGGTGCATCGGTGAAGGGAGAGCGTTCCGATTGCGGAATCAAGCGCTCTCCCTCTTGGAATCATCGAGATGCACGTCTTCGTTTGACCCTGCTGTCGCCTTGGCAGGACGAGACAGCCGAACCCGCCTCCTCATCTCCGACCGATTCGGTCTCTGTCTTCAATCGAAACGGTCGCTGAAGATGCCGTCCTGAGCGGTTTCCGTAGCGCCCAGGTCAACGCCATTGTTCGTGATCCTCGGTTGCCCGCCCACATCCGTCGTTGGCAGTGACCAGTTCAGGTCGAAGATCGGCGGGACTGGAGACGGTGGAGGATTCAAGCCGATGTCCACGAGGGCAGAATCGGCAACGAGGCGGAACTCGAAAAAGCCCCCGCTCTCGAAAATCGGCTCGATCGACACATTGTTCTGGCTGACGTTGGCCGTGCCGGATGCGTTCTCGATGGTGTTGTTCCTGGACGTGATGGAGCCGTCGCCAACATAGCGAATATCGTTGTTCTCGTTGCCCCAGAGGATGTTGTTCGCGACCAGGGCTTGCGCACTGCCGAACATGGAGACTCGAATCCCTGTGGCATCATCGAGCCCCAGGTTCTCTTCGGATGAATTGTTCATGATCGTGTTATTGATGACATAGACGCCGGGTTGATCGTTCTGAAAGAAGTTGATCGCTGCAGATTGGCCTTCAGCGACATTGCCGACCACCAGATTCCCGACGAAGCGCTGAATGGCGGCACCGCTCAGAAACACCGCGGCTTCTGTTCTTGCTCGGTTGTTCACGAAGGCGGACCGCTGGATCGTGAAGTCTTCAGCGATGTCGGCACCGAAGGTGCGCAGGCTGAGGCCGCCGCCTCGATCGCCCGATGAAGGGCTTCCGGAAAAGAAGCTGATGCCGGAAATCGTGACCTTGCTCTGGTTGCCGGCGACGATATCCATGACCCGGTGTCGATTCTCTCCGTCCAGCAGCGTGTCGAGCGCGCTGGCATTGGAGCGCAGTCGCCCGCAGGGATTGCCGCCGAACTGAATCCATCCGCCGATGAGGGTCAGGTCATTGTCGTCGCCGCCAAACTCCGATCCGCCACGATAGGTGAATCCAGTGGCCTGGGGCACCGCATAGGTGCCCTGGGCGATACGGATCTCGTCATCCTGGAAATTGGAGTCGGCCTGTTCCAGGGCCAACTGAAGTTCGGCCGTCGTCGTGACGCAGAAGACGTCGGCCTTGGCGGGCAGAGCCGGGATCAGGGCCGCGAGGAAGATTAGGGAAAGAAGATTGCGATGGAGTTTGGGCATGGGTCACTTGTTGTAGGGTGGCTTCGCTACGACTAATGCCAAACGGGCATGAAACCGCACATTTGATGTGGGGAAAGATCGGTTTCGTCATGGTTGATGATGAAAGCACCTTTGTTGACTTCTTCGAATCAAGGGAATAGCCTCTCACCTTCAGATGGCCGATCTGCAATTGCAGCGGCGGTCAGATCAGGGGGGCGAGGTGTGGTGCGCCACTGGCGTTCACTTCGATTCTTGCTGCCCATTGTCGACAACGCCCAGGCGTTGATCATTTCTCCGAGGTGTCTGATGTCCAATCGATCCTTGCAGTTCGTCCTGATGCTGCTGCTTCTTTCCCCCTTCGGTGCCCAGGCGCAGAACATACCGTATCTTGACGGCAGCCAGTACTCTGAAACGGTGCACAATGGTCCGCCGACTGTCGTGTTCTTTCGGGCATCCTGGTGTGGTCCCTGCAATTCAATGATCGGGTCTCTCGAATCGCTTGCGGCACGCTATCAGGGCCGCGTCAGATTTCTGCAGGTGGATGTCGAGGACAATTATGGGCTTCAAAGGCAGCTCGGTTTCCGTGAAGTACCCCATCTTCTTTTTTACAAGAACGGACAGTTGTGGACCCAATTGACGGGCGCTCATTCGATCGACCGTATTGAAGGTCAACTTCAGTCGATCTTGCAGTAGGCGACGCTTTTTCGGTGGGCAGGGCTCAGGGTCGGCCGCCCAGGATCAGTCCGATGATCTGATCGGATCAATCCAGGGCAGCTTCATCCGATGGCCAGTCTCAAGTCTGGGACACTCATCGCTTGATCCGCCCCAGGCCACCGGCCGAGACCAGGATCTTCCTGCGCGGATGTCCCGAATTCGGGTCCCGAATTCGCGCTGTCACCGGGGTCAGGGTGAACCGACCCCGGTGCCGCGCTCGGTGTCCCGAAGACTGTCTACTCCTGTGAGGGATTGCGCTCCGTAATCCCGAGGCGCCCGGGGATCGTCGGGCCGGCTTCATAGGTGCCGACCCAGATGTCGTATTGACCGGCTGCCGGGTTGCTCACCTGGATCATCGGGTTCAGTGTTTCTCCGCTCCAGTCGTCATTGCAGCGCCAGCTTCCGTCGGGCAGGTTCACGATGAGCGAGGTGTCGCCACCGTCGCTGGGCTCGAAGAAGAAGTTCAGGGTCGGGCTGCTGCCGCTCCACATCAGGCGAACGTCCGGGGACGATGCGGCGTAGCCCACGCACTCGCTTCCCAGGTAGGACACGTCGGTGGAGCCGCCGGCCTCCATGTCGATCATGCGCGGATCGGGGATGAAGCCGGCCTCCAGACTCACGGTGCCGTAGAAGGGTTCGGCGCTGAAATCCAGCTCGCTGGCCTGAACCGAGCCCGGCTGCAGGTCGAGTTCGGTCACGTAGAGCTCGCCGGGGACATAGGCACCGGCTTCATAGCTGCCGACCCAGATATCGTACTGGCCTTCCATGGGCTCGGGCAGGACGATCATCGGGTCCAGGCCGCCCTCCGCATCGTCGTTGCAGACCCACGATCCGTCCGGTCGGTTGATCAGCAGCGTCGTATCGCCGCCCGCGGTGGCCGAGAAGAACACGCGAAACTCCGAGGAGCTGCCGCTCCAATTCACGCGGTAATCGGGTGCCACGGCGGCGTAGCCCGTGCAGTCACCCCCGAGGTATTCGACCGCGACCTGACCGCCGCTGACCATCGCCACGCGGAGGGGATCCGGCGTGAATCCCGCGGCGAGCTCGGCCGTTCCGAAGCCCGGCTCCTGATTGAAATCCAGTTCACCACCTTCGATGATCGGGCCCGACCTCGCCGAGTCGATCCGGGAAGGATCCTCCTCCAGACCCTGTGCCATGGCGACCTGGACCGCGCTCATCGGCAGGATCCCGCCGAGCCGACCGCCGGTCCGGTCCTCGGAGATGACGGAAGTCGGGAGGCCCAGCATCTCGCCATCCTCGTTGACGACCAGGCCGCCGCTGTTCCCGGGAGAGATCTGGGCATCGGTCTGGAACCAGACAGGAATGCGCTCGTCGTTCATCACGCCGTTGCGAATCGTCGTGATCGTTCCTTCGGTGAAGGTCAGGTAGCCGTCGCTGATGCCGGGATAACCGAACACGAAGATCGCATCGCCACGGCTCGCCTCCGTGTCCCGGGAGGGGATGAAGGGCAGGGCCAGTTCCTCGGAGATGGCCTCGCCGTCCACCGTGCGATCGATCTGCAGGATCGCGAAATCGATGTCCATCGAGTAGCCGGTCAGGCGGGCCCGGAAACGCGGCACCGGGAGTTCGTTCGGATCATCCAGTAGTTCGATGACGTAGTCGGTCGCGTCTTCGATCACGTGTCGGTTGGTGTAGATCGTGCCATCGGCCGTCACCAGGGTGCCGGAGCCTGTGGCCACTTCGACGCCGTTCCGCTCGGCCACGATCCGAACGACCGCCCTGGAGGTCTGGTCGATCTGGGCGCTGGTGAGCTCGTCGGCAGCGGCCGAGAGAGAAAGCGCGCTGAGCACCAGCACGACGGAAAGGAAAACGCGTTCGATCTTCGGCATGTCCGCACCCCTGTTTGAATGAAGATGTCCCCCCTCGCTGAGACATGGTCCGGGGAGCGCTCCGATTGTAGGCCACGCTCCCGTTGGACGGAAAGTGGCCCGCTCGCGGGAATCGGGTCGGGGCGCGGAAAGACCGGGAATCTCTGAAGGCTGAACAAGAGCGGGAAGCCACTCTTGCGCGCTCATCACGCCTTTGCACCGCAGGGATAGGTCAGGTGGCGCGGACGCCCGATGGCTCCGAAATCAATACTCTGATACGCTGCCGATAGTCCGTCTACCGCTCTGGCCCTCGACATGAAAACGAAATTCATCACGGTGTTGCTTGCGCTCGCGCTTTCCGTCCACTGGCATGACGCCAGAGCGGTAACCATCCCGGAGGTTATGGCGGCAATGCCGTCGCATTTTCACCCTGACAAGATCAGGGACATCAACGCCACGGTCCGCTACGTGATCACCGGGCAGGGCGTCTGGAACATCACGGTCTCGGGAGGAAGGGTGATCGTCGATCAGAGCGATCGTCCTGCCGATGCCACGATCACCATGAGCGCTGAAGATTTCATGGGCCTGCAGTCCGGCACTTTGAATCCCATGACCGCCTTCATGGCCGGTCGAGTCGCCATTCAAGGCGACCTCGATACGGTCTTGCGCTTTCAGAGCGTGTTCGGGCAGTAAGCTCAGCGCTACTGATGCCCCTGCTCGAGTGAACGGCGCGGTCCGCGACCGCCTGGCGTGTTTCCAGGGCGGGTCGGAATTCAGCCGAAGCTCGGCCCCAGGACGGGCATCTCCAAAAGCCGGATAATGGCCGGTTCGGAAAGCGGCGGCGCGCCGTTCTTGCCAAATCGTCTCAGGTGCCCCAATCCATGGAAATCAAGGTCAATTTTCTCGACAACCTCAGGCTCGAGGCCTGCTTCGATGACTTCACCGTCGTCACCGACCAGCCGATTCGCTACAAGGGCGATGGCTCGGCGCCGAGCCCCTTCGACTATTTCCTGGCCTCTTCGGCCCTGTGTGCGGGCTATTTCGTCCGTGTCTACTGCAAGGCCCGGGGAATCTCGACGGACAACATCCGCCTGGTCCAGAACAACATCGTGGACCCGGAGAACCGCTACAAACAGGTCTTCAAGATCCAGATCGAGCTTCCCGAGGATCTTTCGGACAAGGATCGCGAAGGCATTCTGAGGTCCATCGACCGCTGCACGGTGAAGAAGGCGATTCAGGTCGGCCCGGACTTCGTGATCGAGCCGGTCCAGAGCCTGGCCGAGGACGCGCAGGCCCTGCTGATGGGCTCGACGCTGGGTGAGAAGCGCACCTTCATCGAGGGCAAGGACCTGCCCCTGGAGCAGACCATCGCCAACATGACCCGAACCCTGGCCGAGCTGGGGATGAAGATCGAGGTCGCGTCCTGGCGCAATATCGTTCCCCATGTGTGGTCCCTGCACATCCGCGATGCCGCCTCGCCAGCCTGTTTCACGAATGGCAAAGGCGCCACCAAGGAAGCGGCCCTGTGTTCGGCGCTCGGCGAGTTCATCGAGCGCCTGGGCTGCAATTTCTTCTACAACGACTATTTCTTCGGCGTGGACATCGCCGACAGCGAGTTCGTTCATTACCCGAACGAGCGATGGTTCCAGCCGGGGCCCGACGATGAGCTGCCGTCTGGACTTCTGGATGAGCACTGCCGTGCCATCTACGACCCCGACGGTGAGCTCAAGGGCAGCCATCTGATCGACACCAATTCCGGCCGCATCGACCGGGGCATTCTGTCCCTTCCCTTCGTGCGCCAGTCCGACAGGGAAGTGGTCTACTTCCCGTCGAACCTGCTCGAGAACCTGTTCCTGAGCAACGGGATGAGTGCCGGCAATACGCTGGCGGAAGCTCAGGTGCAGTGCCTGTCCGAAATCTTCGAGCGCGCCGTCAAGAAGCAGATCATCGAAGAGGAGCTCGCGCTTCCGGATGTGCCCCAGGCCGTGCTGGACCAGTATCCCGATATCGTCGAGGGCCTTCAGGCGCTGGAAGCCCAAGGCTTTCCCGTTCTGGTCAAGGACGCCTCCCTGGGCGGCCGTTTTCCGGTGATGTGCGTGACCCTGATGAACCCGAAGACGGGCGGCGTCTTCGCCTCCTTCGGCGCGCACCCGAGTTTTGAAGTTGCGCTGGAGCGCAGTCTGACCGAGCTTCTGCAGGGACGCAGTTTCGAGAATCTGAACGACGTGCCGGCACCGACCTTCAACAGCCAGGCCGTCACCGAGCCGAACAACTTCGTCGAGCATTTCATCGACTCCACCGGCGTCGTGTCCTGGCGTTTCTTCAGTGCCCGGGCCGACTACGAGTTCGTCGAGTGGGACTTCTCCGGCAGCAACGAAGAAGAAGCCGCGCGCCTGTTCGCCATTCTCGATGACATGGACAAGCAGGTCTACGTCGCCGTCCACGAAGACCTCGGTGCGCCCGTGTGCCGGATCCTGGTGCCGGGCTATTCCGAGGTCTACCCGGTTGAAGACCTGATCTGGGACAACACCAATGTCGCGCTGGAGTATCGGGAAGACATCCTCGGTATCCATGCCCTGGATGAAGAGCGGTTGGCCGACCTGCTCGCGCGACTAGAAGACAGCCAGCTCGACAACTACATGCTGATCGGCACCTTGATCGGCATCGACTTCGATGAGAACACGGTCTGGGGCCAGCTCACGATTCTTGAACTGAAACTGATGATCAGCCTGGCGCTGCAGCAGCATGAAGACGCGCTGGAGTATGTCGAGATGTTCCTGCAGTACAACGACAACAGCGTCGAACGCAATCTGTTCTACCGCGCCGTCAGTGCCGTTCTGGAAATTGTCCTGGATAAGGAACTCGAAGTGGACGATTTCATCGCCAATCTCAAGCGCATGTACGGTGAGCAGGTCATGGACGATGTGGTGGGCCTGGTCGAAGGTTCGAAGCGCTTCCAAGGCATGACCCCCACAAGCCTGAAGCTGGAGGGTCTGACGAAACATCAGCGCCTGATCGAGAGCTACCGGAAGCTACACGCATGGCGTGCGGCTCGGGCCACCGCACTGGATGCACCCGTTGAGGCTTGAACCTTGCGCCGTGTCCGAGCCGCGCGGAAAGCCACGCTTCTGCGTCGATTGACTTCATGGATTGGGCAAACTAATCTTCAAGTCGATATCGGTCTCCTGGCAACATTCAGCCTGGCCGGGTCGCGAGGGGGACCAAGGGATCAATCCCGACGGGTAGTCGCCGTGCCGCTTTTTTCTCTCGTCAGCCTTCACACGGTGGTTTATTTCCTGAGGTGACTGATCATGTCTCGATCTCTGCTTGGCTTGCTTCTACTCTCGATGTTTACCTTCCACGGCGCTGTTCAGGCGCAGAGCTTGCCGTGGGTGGATGATACGAATTTCAGCAATATTGTCGGACAGGGCGGCCCTGCGGTTGTTTTCTTTGACGCAAGTTGGTGTGGGGCTTGTCGGAGCCTGGACGGGCCAATGGGAACGCTTGCGGCCCGCTATGGTGGTCGGGTCCAGGTTCTGCGAATGGATGTGGACAGCAATGCCGAAACACCACAGATTTTCGGTATTCGGGACTTGCCCACCGTGGTGTTTTTCAATCATGGGAGTGTGGCCGGTCGAATTACTGGATCTGCAAGCCTGGATCAATTGGAGTCTCGCGTCCAGGCGCTTTTGCGGTAGACGCCCACTGTTTCGGTTCAATGCGACCATTCAAACCCTTCTCGGTGCCCGGATGCCCAGTGCCGGGCACCTGTCGATTCGGCCCTGATTTGCTTGGGTCACTTCATTCTTGCCGCGTTGAGAGGGCGGTGGGCGTGAGTCAGCAAAGGTCTGATGGGTTGCTGATGCTTTTCGAAGGCGCGCCCGATGATCAGCCGACTCTATGCTGAGCTTTCCGGCTTCGCGGGCTGGCGCTCCTGCGGTCGGATGGTGCTCTCCTTCTCTCGCCAGCGACCCCGCTTGTCTGCATAGAAGGCCCGGATCTGCTCGAAGTCCGTCTCGATGTCTTCTCCAGGCAGAAATGAGTCCCCCAGCCCGATCTGCTTGCGCCGATAGTCGATGAAGGCCATGACGACCGGGACCTGGGCGGCGCGCGCGATATGCCAGAAGCCCGATTTCCAGTGATCGGTGTGACTGCGGGTGCCTTCGGGGGCGATCGCCAGGATGAAGTCGTCGGTCCCTGCAAAGCGCTCTGCCATCTGCTCGATCATTCCGCCGCGTTGACTGCGATCGACCGGGATGCCGCCCCAGAACCGAAAAAGCGGCCCCAGCGGGCTGTCGAAGAGGCTGCTCTTGCCGATCCAGTGCACTTTCAGGCCGATTCCCCAGGCCGCGAGAATGCCGACGACGAAATCCCAGTTGCTCGTGTGCGGCGCAAAGATGACGACGCAGCGCCCGGTTCCGGGGTCTTTCACGGACAGGGTCCATCCGAAGATGCTCAGCAGAAATCGAGGAAGGGCTCTCATGTGAGGTCGGGGATTCTCATGGTCTGACGGTTGCGCGTTCGGTCATCTTACTCGGGTTCTGCGTAACCGAGACACTCACCTTGTGTTGATGAAAACAACGAGACCCCTGCCATTTTGGTGTGAGGGGGCTTCCCTACCTGATCATGTTCAGGCACGGCCAAGCGGCGGACACCAGAGTCGGAGTCGCATCCAATGCGGAGCTCGAAAATCTCACAAGATCGCACCTCTAGATGCGAAGTGATGCCCAAGCCATCGCCAGTCATGGAACGAGGCCGAAAGGACATCGGTGAGCATGGTGACCAGAAGCGCAGGACGCCGATCTTTCCCAGTGAGTGGGAGTCGCTTTCTTGATGCCTGCAGGATGAACCGGGGCACCCATCAAAGCCAGAGGCTTGCATGGGTGTCCCGAGTCTGGTTGCCTTCCATGCCGCTTGCCGCTCAGAATGGCTTTGCCACCTTGTCCTGATCAACGGCAATGCGGTTCGACTCGATCAGTGAGCGTAGGTGATCTCGGAACGCGTTCATCGAAAGCGTGCCTATTCGGGCCCGGGTCAGCGCATCGAAGCTGTCTTCCTTGGGCAGACTCAGGGCCATCGCCAGTGCGCCCAGATTGAAGCCCAGTTGGACCTTTCGGGCCTCGGACAAATCATCCCAGTGTTCGACGCGCGTGAACCGAAGCACCTGCTCGGCGGAATGGGTGACAAAGGCCTTGTCTGTGCTCATGCTGCTTGAAACTCCCTTTGTGTTCAGTGACACCTGAACGCCAGTGTAACTGCGCCCGGCCCGCATCACGGTCGACTTGACGTTCCAGCAGTTGGCATTCGTCCGACCGGTTTTCTCGGGCGCCCGGTCGCTACGGCACCAGGTTTGCGATTTGCAGTGTGGATGGGCTGTAGGAGTGAGGGGCGAAGGATCAGGACGGCCAGGAAGTCTGGCTGACTTCCCGGGTGTCCGGGCTACAAGAGAGCCCTTGAAGACGATCCGGAATCAGGGCGCCAGCGCCAGTCGCTCCAGCAGGGCGGCGGCCGATGGCGACTGCTCGCAGATCTCGAGCTTTTCGGCGCGCGGCAGGCGCTTCAGCCGGTGTTCGGCCCGCAGCGCCAGCGACCGTCCGCCCAGGGCCACGGCATAAACCAACTCCACGGAGGCAGCCCCTCGCGTGAACCGTGCGGCCCGGGAATTTCCGGCGCGATGCTCTCGCCAGCGTCGATCCGGGTCGGTGCTCACGCCGGTGTACAGGCGACCATCGCAGTCCAGCAGGTAGATCCACCACAAGGGCGAGCTTGCTTCATCGTTGCTCATTCTTTTATCAGCATCTCTGGCCAAGCCCCCCTTCGATGAGACGAGGATAGCAAGACCGCTTGCCATGTCAGGGAAACGAATGTGCAAGAAGACGGCGCTTGTTGGTGTCGCCATTCCATTCCCGACTCAATTTGAGGTCAACGTTTGCGGCAATAACGAGATATCCACCAAGTCCGAAATGCCCGCAGTGGGACACGCGTCAGTGGGGTGGAGTTCGTGGGCTTCCGCATTAGAGATGCCTGGTCAGTGGTCTCCACCGATCGGCAGGAAGTCCTGTCCGTTCCAGCGGAGCCGCTCAACGTTTCCGTCTTCATCGAACTCGAAGCCGGCGACGCTGCCGCCGCCGGTAAGGGTCAGGCGGAACTGCTCCTGCGGCGCGTCGAAGATCTCGGCTCGCGCGTGGGCGATGCCCATCCAGACCTCGAGCCCGCCGGCCACGGCTTGCCACTGCATCGTTCCCATGGCCGGGTTGTGGAACCGTCCGGTATAGGCGCTCAAAGGGCGCGGGAGCGGCGCGAGTCGTTCGGCGCGCTCGGCCAGGCTCTGGGCGATTCGCTGGCCGAGTACGGCGGTCTCCTCCCGAGCGGCTTCCAGCGCTTCGGCGTAGTGGGCGTCCAGGTTTTCATGCTCAAGCAGGCGCGCGTAGATGTAGCCGGCGAGAAGCTCGGCGGCCGGGGTGCGCGTGCGGCCGTTGCTCAGGACCACCACACCGAGTCCCCGCTCAGGCAGAAAACTCATGTGGGAGAAGTAGCCGGTAAAGCCACCGAAGCGCTGCAGTATCCGCTCGTCGCCCCAAAGTGCCCGATCCCAGCCATAGCCCCAGCCGTCGCGCTGATACTCGAAGTCCTGGCTGTCCTGTCGGGCCTGCTCGGCATGGGTGGCCGCGATGACTTCAGGATCGAAGATCGCCTGACCTTCCAGCTGCCCGAGGCCGATATGCATGGCCACGAATCGTGCCAATGATCGCGCGCTGGCGAAGTGGCCGCCAGCAGCGTGCAGGTTGGCATCAGCCTTGGCAAGGCGTACGCGTTCGAAGCGCCCTTCGCCATTCAGCACATGGGGCATGGCGATGCGATCGGCTTCCAGCGTCGAGGGTCTGGCGGTGACTTCGTGCATGGACAAGGGATCGAGGACCCGGGATCGCACCACCGTCTTCCAGCCATCGGGCGCCATTTCTCCATCGTCCACCGCATCGATCACCAGGCCGAGAAGGTTGTAGGGCAGGTTGCTGTAGTCAAAGGCGCGGCCCTCTTCGCTGGCGCCATAGTCCGCGAACAAGTCGATCAGCAAGGGCACCGTGAACTCACCTGAATAGGCCGTCCGCAGCACCGCAGGCCAGGCATCGGAGACACCGTCGGTCATGGCCAGCAGGTCGTGAACGGTGACGTCGTTGGCGTCGATGCCCTCGCCGAAGCGGAGCGTCGGCAGATAGCGGGTCACCGGAGCCTGTAGGTCGATGCGGCCCTCTGCCGCCATCAGGACCACGGCGGTCGCCGTCAGGGCCTTGCTGCTCGAAGCGATGTAGAAACGGGTCCCCGCATCGACCGGCATGTTCGTCTCCATGTCGGCCAGACCCACGCCGAAGCCATCGGCCACGCGATCACCAGTCACCACAGCGACGGAGAGCCCGGGCGAGAGCCCGGCATCGACCAGGTTCTGGGCGTAGGCGCGAATGTCCTGGCGCCATTGACCACCGGGGCTGGCCTGAGCCTGTATGGACGATGCGCAGAGGAGCAGGCCGAGAACGAACACGAGGCTCATCAGCACGAAGCGAGTGATAGAAGGCGGGTGCGGTGGGCGGATTCGCGACATGGGTCGACCTTGCGATGAATGAACGAGCGTCCATTCTGACCGTATGGCGGGTGAGCGGTCTTGTACGAATCGAACATGGAACCCCGGACGCGCTGGTCCGGACTTCCTGGATTCTGCGAGGTGAAGGGACGGGCTCAGGCGGCCAACAGATGGTCGCGCCAGGCACCCGGTGTGGTGCCGGTCATGGCGCGGAAGTGACGGGTCAGATGGGCCTGGTCATGGAAGCCGCTGGCGATGGCGACCTCGGCCAGGGGCAAGTCCGCTTGCGTGAGTTGCAGTAGCGCTCGATCGATGCGTCGGCGCAGTCGATAGCGGCTGACCGAGCAACCGTAGGCCGCGCGGAAGCAGCGCGTCAGATGCGTGGCCGAGACGCCGAACTGCAGAGCCAGTTCGGCCACTGTCGTGGGCTCGTCTGGTGTGTCGTCGATACGTTCGCGCACCTGCTTGATGAAAGCGCCTGGCGATTGCCCCGAGGCCGGGCCGGTCTCCCGCAGACCGTCCAGCAAGAGCAGGCAGGCTTCACGCAGCCGGTCGACGGCATCGGTGGCTGCGTTCGCGCGTTGCATCTCGACCAGCGCCGAGACGGTCTCAGCCAAGGCTGAGCCCGGTACGCGGCGGCCGCTCGCCCATCTCCAGGGAGGAATCGGCCACGCATCCGGATCATCGGCCAGGGACTCGAGATCGATCGATGCCATGACCACTCCTCGAGGCCCGAAGCTGGTTGCGTGATCCACCTCCGCGGATTTGACCGCCACCGCCAAGGGGCCTGCCTGCGTTTCATCATGCCGAGTGGCCTCCTGAACCTGCCCCGACAAGACCAGGCTCAAACGAGCGCGACCGTCGCAATGTGTCGGCATGAAGGTTCCGGGCGCGTAGCGAACGGTGCGAACCAGGGGCGCTGTGGTGCTTGATGTCTTGCGTCCATCCATGCGGATCAGCTTGCGCTCATCGGAGGCGCTGCAACAGTGCCGTTGGTCATCGCCGAATCTGCAACGACGACGGGTCACCCAACGGCTTTGGTCGGTTCAAGCCAGGATCCCGGGGTTTGGATGCTGCAGCACCAGCGGAGATGGGTTCGCGTCTGCTTTAGCGGCTTCCGCTCCGGCTGACTGAAGCCGGGGTAGGGAAGGGCCCTGGCAGACACCGCCATGGAAGGTGGCCCGCTGCAGTCCGAAGAGCGATGGGCGTTCACGCCCCGTAAGGAGCGTGATGCCCAAGCAAGATCCTCACCCGTACCGCGTCGGCAGTACCTTGCATTCGAGCGGCTGCAGACGCTCGTAGCTCTGGTGGCCATCGGCCAGCAATAGCGTGGGCGCGCCCAGGGCCCGGCCGACTTCGAAGTCATGGTCCGTATCGCCGATCAGCAGGGTCCTGCCCGGGTCCAGGCCCATCGATGCATACAGCTGCTTGCCGCGCTCGACCTTGCTGCTGGCCTCGCAGTGATCCAGGCCGTAGACCTCGTCGAAGGCTTCGTCGATGCCGTGGTGGGCGAGCAGCTCGTGCACGTCCGACTCGATGGCTGCGGTCAGGATGGCAAGTCGATAGCCGTTGCGCTTCAGATCCGCGATCATCGTTTCGGTCTCATGGAACAGGTCGACCTTCGTCGCCACGTCGGCTGTGTAGCTTTGCATCCAGCGCGTGGCCAGCGCCGGGAACGGGTGCCTGGAGAAATCGAAACCCAGCTGCTGGTAGTAGCTCTGCACCGGGAAGGTGAAGATGTCCCGGTAGCGCGTTCGCGTGAGCTTCGGCAGGGCGAACTCCTGCAGCATCGCGTTGGTGATCGAAAGGCAGTAGTCGACGTCGTCGAGCAGGGTGCCGTTCCAGTCGAAGACGATGGTTTCGGTGCCCGCGGGGATGTGCTGGATCAGGTTTCGCATGCGACGGCATTCTAGCCGATGCGGCGCAGCCGTCCCGGCACGATCGATCGTGATCGAGGGCAAGGGGACACCCTGAGCGACCTGCTGGCTCGAATCCAGGCTGGTTGCCGGGTGTCCCGAAACTCCCCGAAATCCGTTCTAGGGAGCCTCTGAATAATCATGCTCGGGCGCGACAGGTCTTTGCGGGAGTCTCCGGCTTGGCTTGGGCGAGCGCCGTTTCGTGCCAGGTGCGGTTTGCCGAAGGCAAGAAGCGCCTGGTGACGAAACGATCAGCGCGTGCGGTTTGGTCATTCCAAATAAGCGAGCCCAGACGAGGCGGAGGCCCCGCAAAGGCCTGTCCCTATCGGGTTTCGCCGGAAAAGCCGCATCTCGCGCGTCGCGCCACTCGGCCGTAGCGCCGTTTCGTGGCTGGCGCGGTTTGCCGAAGGCAAGAAGCGCCAGACTAAGAAACGATAAGCGCGTGACGGCTACTGTCACTCGCGTCGCACCGCACGATCTGCGGCTTTTCCGACTGAAACGCGCTCCAAGCATGATTATTCAGAGGCTCCCTAGTCAGACCCGCTGCCCGCTTCGAAGCGGTCATTGAAGATCAAGGGCACCACGACCGTGTCGTTGACGGTCCACTCGATGGTCTGTGAGGTCACGGCATCATCGGGGTCGAAGGCCAGGATGAGCACGATGTAGGGCTCGGTTCGACCGGCATTGGTTGAAATCGTGCCGCTGATCACGCCGCTGGTCCCGTCCATGCTCAGGCCTTCCGGCAGATTGCCGATCTCGAAGCGCAGGGTGTCGCCGTCGATGTCGGAGAAGTGCGAGCTCACATCCAGGCTGACGACGTCTTCCTCGTCGTTGAGCTGGTCGGGGATTTCGCTTTCGACCTGCGGAGGGGCGTTGGTTTCGATGATGTTCCAGGTGAAGCTCTGGGTTGCGAACAAGCCGAAGGGGTCGGTCGCGGTGATGACCACGGGATAGGAGCCCGAGCTCTCGAAATCCAGGGTTCCTTCGACCACGCCGCTACCCGGCGTGATCTCGAGGCCAGGGGGCAGGCCGGAGGCTGAATAGCTCAGGGCCTGGCCGTCGGGATCGTTGAAGCTCGCGTTCGTCGACAGGGGGAAGATCTGCGTGCCCTCGTTGTCGTTCTGGTCGCCGATGGTCCCCACGGCGACCGGCGGCTGATTGTTGGCGGCGGGATCGCAGCCCAGCGTGGTCACGCCCGACTCACCTTCGGCCATGGCGATCACGCCGCCCAGCGCATCGACGCCCTCGCCGTCGCCGGCCGTGTTGTATTGCTCGACGAACACGGGGCTGGCCGGATCGGAGATGTCATAGATCAGCAGGCCGGAGAAGACCCCCGCGCTGATGTAGAGACGGTCCCCGTCGATGCTGACCCCGGTGACGACCGCCGGCGAGACGCCGATATCGGCGACTTCCGTCAGGCCGCCGAGGCCGTCGTGTTCGAGGATGCGAACGCCGTCCAGCTGGGTGCCCACGAAGACATGCGAGCCGCTGGCCGCGATGTCGACGGTCCCGCTGGGTAGGGCATGGGGGCTGCCGATGGTGACGGGGAGGGCAGGGTTGGAGACATCGATCACCAGCAGATCGGTGTCGTTGCTGTATCCCGAGTAGGCCGTGGTTCCTGCCACGGCGATCTGCCAGACGGTCTGACCCGCCGGGACCAGGGAACCCACCAGGGTCGGTGACATTGGATTGCTGAGATCATGAATCCGCAAACCACCGAACTGTCCCGAGGCCACGTACAACAGCGAGCCGACGCCGACCAGGTCGTTGGACTGGAAGGAGTTGTCCAGGGTATTGACCAGCGCCGGAGCGCCCGGAATCGGGTCGATGATGGCGATCTCGCCGCTGTAGCTGGTGCTCGCGATCCCGTAGCCGCCAAGGTGTCCGATCCGACGAGCCTCGAAGCCGATATCCAGCGTATCCACCAGGATCGGCGCCACGGGATTCGTGGTGTCCAGCATCACCACCCCGAAATCGCTGTTGGCGACGAGAACGTGGTCCGGGCCCACGCTGACCGCGCGGCTTCGGTCGTTGAAGACGATCTGAGCGGTCTCGACGGGGGTCCCGGGGTCCTGGAAATCGACGAGGCGGACGATGGGCGACACCGAGCTCCCATGAATGGTGAAGACGCTGTTGCCCACCGGCACCAGGCGGAACGGACTGAATCCGTAGTTCCCCAATTCCACGGGCGTCGCCGGCGTGCTGATATCGAACAGCACCGTACCGTCCACATTGTTCGCCACTGCCACCCGATCGCCCGGCATGGCCACCACTTCGTACAGGAAGCCCGAAAGACCGATCGACCCCAGCAAGGCGGGCGCGGTGGGGTTGCTCAGATCGAGAATCTCGAAGCCGTTCGCCCCGCGCGCGACATAGAGCCGGTTTCCGTCCAGCGTGAGTTGTCCCGCTCCGGTGGAAGCCGTCCGTTCGGCGACCACGGTGGGGGTCGCCGGATTGCTGATGTCGACGATCTGGATCCCGTCGTTGTCCTGCCCCAGATAGGCATGGTTGCCCCTGAGTGCTACATCGAAAACGAAATTGCTCACGGCGCCGTCGGAATTGGCCACCCAGGTGGGCGTGTCCGGGTCACTGATGTCCAGCACCGCCAGACCGATGGTGCGCACCGCGACGAATAGATGGCTGCCTCTGAATTCCATGCCGTAGGGCTGCTGCAGACCCGGCCAGGCGAAAGTGCCGCGACGCAGGGGCGCGCCCCGATTGCTGATGTCGACCAGTGTGGCATTGTCGAAGGCGTCGGAGGCGGCCGCCATCTGGCCATCTTCCGAAATCGCGATGAAGATCGCCGGATGATCGAGTGCTGCCCGGCCCAGCTCGACCGGGAGCGTTGGGGTGCTGATGTCGAAGATCACCAGCTCGGCCCCGGCACCGATCAACAGGAGGTCCTCACCGCCCCCGGTGAAGCGCTCACCATCCTGAGGCACACCACCGCCCCAGCGACCGGTGCTCAGGACGCATTCCGCGCCGTCGATCTGACCATCCCGAGAGGACGCCGCCAGATCATGGCCTGTCGATCCAGGCGCGGCCATGGCCGGGCCGACGCAAAGCGAAACCGCCAAGAGCAACAACTGCAACCCGATAATCCTCATCGACATCTCACGCTCCCTTTCACCGTGACTGCATTCTGCAACGTCGACCAGCCTATCGCTGGGCCAGCCGGGAAGCTTGCAAATACCTTGAAAGATACGTGAAATCTTCCGGGATGCCTTCATCGTTCCCGGCTCGGGGCCGCGCGGGTCAAGGTGGTTCAGGGCTCCGGGTTTGACTGATGGAGAATCGATCCTCGAACGTTCGATCGGTCGAAATCCGGCCCCGGACGACGCTGCCGTTCCAGTCGAAGACGATGGTTTCGGTGCCTGCGGGGATGTGCCGCCCAGGAACGGGACGCTCATGAGATCTGCACATCGTGCAGGGCAACGCGGGCATGATCAGCTAGTTTGCGGAAGGCGTGGATCAGCGCCAGGCTCATGGAGGGCATGGCGTACTGGCGGGCGCGACGGGGTTGCCTGTCGTCACGTATTCATTGTCCCGGCAAGTTATGCTCCGCTTGGTGGGCAGGCGTCTGCCAACGATGGGATGTGGGCGAAGGATTGTCTGGCACCTACGAGTCGACCAAACCTGAGGGGAAAGCAATGCGAGTTTTCGTTGTTCTGGCCTGTGTCTGGGCTTGTTCCATGCTGTGGGTGTCGAATGATGCACGAGGGCAGACGGGGCTGTATTCGCTTCAAGCGGTCGACGCCCCGATTCAGATGGGTGCGCCGAAGCGTTCGGCTTCTGTCGTACTGCAGTCGACTTGTGCGGATCAGCCGCTGCAGTATGCGGCCGCGAAGGCCACCGGTCTTCAGTCCATCAATATCAACAACGCGACCTCGGCCCAAGCGGCCGGGCAGTGGTTCGAGGCGCCTTCGGCAATCGAGATCAGTAGCGCCTCGTTCTATGCCTTCGTGCCCGATAGCGCACCTGCGGTCACCGTCACCGTGGCCATCTATGGTTCCGATGCCGCCAGGCTCCCGCTTGGCGAGCCGCTTGCCACGGGCACGATTCTCGTTGCGAATGAACTCGGCGCCGGAAATCTGCCGGACTTGCTGCAGACCGTGACCTTCGCTGCTCCACTGACGATCAGCGGCCCCTTTGTGGTCGCCATCGAGAATGCGAGCCCGGCTGCATTGAACGTGGTTTCCAACGACTACAACGCGGCCGATGGCGCAGGGGAATTCCTCGCGTCCGCGAACATCGCGGGGACCTGGCTGCTGGGCAGTGGGCTCAACCTGGGCGGTGTCCCCCTTGATGCCGACTGGCTTTTCGAACCGACGGTGACCTTCGAGCTGGCACCGGCAGTCTCGGCCACGCCGGTCTGTCTGAGCGATGAATCGCCCACGACCGTCGTCCAGTTTTCAGCCAGCTCGCCGTTCCTGGCCAGCCGGTTCTTCAATCAGGCGGCCTTCCTGAACCTGATCGGTGAAAGCTACCAGTGGGATTTCGACGATGGCAGCCCGGTGGTCACCGGGATCGACCCTTCTCACGAGTATGCGTTCGTTCCGGGGACGGTCTATCAGGCCACGCTGACGGCCACGCTGTTCGGATGGGTCAACCAGTGCGTTGCAGTCCTGAGCGCACCGATCAGCACCTTGCCGACCTGTGAACTGCTCTTCAGTGATCGATTCGAGGAAGCGCCGCCGCCCTGATCGAGTCCCGGGGGCGTCGTCAGTACCGCGCTTTTGGCAGCATGGTGGTGCGGCGATGTGCGGTTTCCGATTGCCGTGACATTGCAGTGATCAGGACCCCACCAAGGCCTCGTTGCCATGCGCTTCCTCCGATACCTGATCTCTCTCTGGCTGATCGCCTCGTCCGTGCCCGATGCAGGCGCCCAGCCGTCCTTCGACGACGCCGTGATGGGCTATGCCTACGCCAATAGCGCTGGAACCCTGCAGTTCGACAATCTCTACAGTCGCACTGGCAACGACATCGTCAGCCAGCACCCGTCGACGGGAGTGCATACCATCCAGATCCATCGAGTGATCGCGCAGGGCAGTTTCGTGCCCATGGCTGCCTGGGCGGGATCCAGCACCAGGGGCTGCACGATCCAGGGATACGGCTTCAGTCTGACGCCCCAGTTCACTCCCTATCGATGGGCCAGGATCTTCTGCTTCGATGAGCTCGGCAATCCATTGAACGCCTGGCATCAGTTCATGCTCGTCGATGAGGGTGGTGTCGATGGCAACAATGCAAAGCTCGCCTTCGCAGACTCTCAGCAGGCCCTGCCGTCGGGCAACTTCCTCGACCTGTCGGCAGGCTCCACGCACAACCCGGGAGGGGGCACGACCACGCTCGCTCGTCTCGGTGTCGGGCAGTACGAGGTCACCTTCAACGGGCTTGGGGCGGTGATGCCCAGGGGCAGCACGGTGCAGGTGATCGCGGTTTCGCCGACCCAGCCGCGTACCTGTCGGGTGGATGACTGGACGCTGCATTTCGCCGGCTCGAACAATGCGCGCGTGCGCGTCCATTGCTACGGTCTGCCTGACGATGGTCTGGTGGATTCGCAGTTCGTGGTGCTGCTGGCATCCACCGAAAGCTCGCCCTCGGCCGCGGCAAGTGCCGCGATCCCGGGTGAGGTCGGGCCGCCGACCGTCTGGACGCCACTGAGCGGCGAGGATGTGCACAATCCACACGGTGAAGTCGAATACCGCTGGGATCCCGTTGGCCTGGGCGGTTTCTACCAGGTTCGCTTTCGATGGCCGAGCGAGTCGGACGAGGGCGTGGCGTTTTCCAGCCCGGTCTCGCCTTCGATCTACAACTGCACCAACTCGCCGGCGCATCGCCCGCCCGGTGAGTCCGCGGACTACCTCTACGTCAACGTGGTCTGTCGCCGCCCCGATGGTGGCAACAGCACGTCGGGCTTCAATCTGCTTCTCGCGCAGGTCCTCGCTCCTCCTCTGCCGGACCGGATCTTCAGCGATCGCTTCGAGCCATGAGGGCGCGGGAAGAGCGGCGCGGGAAGAGTGGTGCACCCTGAAAACCGTTGGCAAACCCCATGACTGTTCTGCGTCCTTGGCTCGGTGGTGTCCTGCCAGGCCTCTTGCTTCATTGCCATCGAGACGGGATCGGTCAGGCAGAAGAACTTGAAGGCAAGGACGACGAGGTCAGCGTTGGAGACCCTTGCCATGAATCGCAAGCACGAGGTGGTCATGACCGAGCCTTGAACAGGCTCCATGTCAACGGCCACGCAGGTTGCGCTTCGTCACGAAGCGTGAATAATCGATAAGTGTTGTAAAACAGTTACTTATCGCATTGAAAACCGCTCCCGCCCGGCTATTCTTGGCGTCACTTCAACCCAAGGACGCCATGCCATGCACAGCCCTCACCCCGTCTTCTCACTGCGCCGACTGGCGATGACCGCTTGTCTGATGATGCCGGCCATCGCCTGCGCCGACCTGTTCGATGACGGTCACCCGGACCTGATTCCAACGAGTCAGTTTCCGGCCCCGGTCGAGCCCAACAGCTGGCGCGGAATCCTGCGGATCAACTGCGATTTCTCCCACGCGGCCTACGACGATCCGCTGCTGTTTCCGGGCCAGCCGGGGGCCGCGCACTACCACAAGTTCTACGGCTACACGGGCACGGATGCGCAGTTGCATGCCGAAGCGCTCTACGCGCCGGTGCCCGAAGGCGCCACCGTGTCGACCTGCCAGGGCAATCAGCTCAATCGCAGCGCCTACTGGATACCCGCCCTGCTTGCGCCCCTGTACGACGAGAGCGGGGCGAGGGTCATCGATGAGGATGGTGAGCCGGCCTGGCAGGTCGTCGATGCCGTGGTGGGCGGGGACGATGTCGCCCACGAGATCTTCTACTATTCCGCCGCCGTCGATGAACTCCACACGATCGTGGCGCCCCCGCCTGGACTGTCGATCATCGCCGGCACGGGCTCGGCCAACAGCGCCGATCCACAGGACATGGCCATCGCCCGCTGGCACTGCCAGTCCTGGGAAGCCACCGACGCCGGCAATCCGGATTTCAGGCCCTACATCCCCGAATGCACGGCGCCGGATCGGGTGCGCATGGACCTGTTCTTCCCCAGCTGCTGGAACGGGGTCGATCTGGACAGCCCCGATCACAAGTCACACATGGCCTATCCCGAGCAGGTCGGCGGTCTGATGGTCTGCCCCGAGTCCCATCCCGTGCCCCTGCCGCGAGTCAGCTACCACTATGCCTTCCCGGTTCGGCCGGAAAACGCCGACCCGGCGTCCCGTTCCTCGCGCGGCTGGCGTCTGGCCTCCGACATGTACACGGTCAGCGACAACGAGCCCGGCGGCTACTCGCTGCACGGGGACTGGATCAACGGCTGGCACGTCGAGGTCATGGACGAGATCGTCCGAGGCTGCATCCAGGGCGCCCTCGACTGCCATGACGGCAACCTGGCCAACGGCTATCGCCTGTCCGGCACCTCGGAGGGCATCCAGAACCGCCTGCCGATCGAGAACGCCGGCATGGGCTTGCACGCCGGCTCCGAACACGCTGTGATCTTCGGGCCAGAACTGGCCGGTGCCTGGTTCGAGCCGGCGACGGCGGGTCAGGGCCTGTTCATTTCATCCGACGCCGCCGGATCGACCCTGTTCGCTGGCTGGTTCACCTATCAGGGGCCGAGCGAAACGTCTCCGGGCGCACACCGCTGGTGGACGATCCAGGGTGATTACGCCGACGCGAACTCGGAGTTGACGATCTATCTCACCGAGGGCGGTGACTTCGATGCCGCGACACCGACCAGTACCCGGCCCGCAGGCGCCGCCACGATGGCCTTCGAGGACTGCAACAGCGCCACGCTGGACTACCGCTTCGATACCGGGGAGGCCGGGACCATCGAGCTCCTTCGCCTGCTCCCGGTCGCCGACACGGCCTGCGAGTATCGATGATTGGGCGATGGGCGGCCCTTCACCCAGACGTTTGAATGGCCGCCCATCCTGTGGCCTCCCCGGGCGCTTGATCCAGATCAGGGCAGGCCAGATCGAGCCGTGTAAAGGTGGGCGCCAGTAAACACCCATCGAGGGCAGGGCCAGGGCGCCCCGGCAGGATCGCGAGCGCCCGGAAGGTCCGTGAAATCGGCACATGCAGAAGCAAATGATGACGCTCACGGTCAATGGTCGGGAGGTCGAGCTGGCCGAAGGCTCGACCCTGCTCGATGCGGTCCGCGCGGCTGGCGCGCAGGTGCCGACCCTGTGCCACCATCCTCGCTTGCCCTCGCACGCCGTCTGTCGGATGTGCCTGGTGGAGGTCAAGGGGCGGACTCGCCCCCAGGCGGCCTGCGTGACGCCCGCCCGCACGGGTGACGTCGTCGACACCGACAGCGATGCGCTGCGTGCCTTTCGAGAGGCCAATGCCCAGTGGCTTCTGGCCCGCCACCCCAATGACTGCATGCGCTGCGAGGTCAGCGGGTCCTGCGCACTGCAGAACCTGATCCACGAACACCAGTGGCAGGAGCGCTGGGAGAAGGTCCCGATCGGTTCGCCACAGCATCCGGAACACCGACTGCACGACCACACCTCGCCGGGCATCTGGATGGACTTCTCCAAGTGCATCGAATGCGGTCTGTGCGTGGAGGCCTGTGGTGAGCACGGGCAGCAGCAGTTCGTGATCGGCTTCGCCGAGCGTGGTGCCGAACGCCAGCC
This sequence comes from Wenzhouxiangella marina, assembly GCF_001187785.1. Lineage (GTDB taxonomy): Bacteria > Pseudomonadota > Gammaproteobacteria > Xanthomonadales > Wenzhouxiangellaceae > Wenzhouxiangella > Wenzhouxiangella marina. The sequence continues at coordinate 3,213,761 of NZ_CP012154.1, read as the reverse complement.
GGTCACGGTCTTCGACCAGGACCTGGCCGACACGTCGTGCATTTCCTGCGGCCAGTGCACCCTGGTCTGTCCCGTCGGTGCCCTCATCGAGGCACCGCATTGGCACGAAGTGTTGAACCGTCTCGATGCCCGACGCGACGTCGCCGTTGTCCAGGTCGCGCCCGCGACCCGGATTGCCATCAGCGAGGAATTCGGCATGCCGGCCGGGACGATCAGCACGGGGCGCATGATCAATGCTCTGAGGGCGCTGGGCTTCGACTACGTGTTCGACACCAATTTCGCCGCTGACCTGACCATCATGGAAGAGGCGTCGGAACTGCTGGGGCGGCTGCAGAATCCGTCGGAACTGCCGCTGTTCACGTCCTGCTGCCCGGGCTGGGTGAACTGGGTCGAGATCAACCGTCCCGATCTGCTGCCCCATCTCAGCTCCACCAAATCACCCCAGCAGATGCACGGGGCCCTCAGCAAGCGAGCGGCCTTCGCGCGCTCACTGGGGCCGGAATTCGCCGAGGGCCGCCGCGAGCCCTATGTGGTCAGCGTCATGCCCTGCACGGCCAAGAAGGACGAAGCGCTGCGGCCGGGGCAGCGTGGTGATGTCGATCGTGTGCTGACCACCCGCGAACTGGCCCGCATGATCCGCGCCCGCGGGATCGCCTTCAACGCGCTTCCCGAGGAGGGGGTGTTCGACAATCCGCTGGGTGCGAGCACCGGTGCCGCACAGATCTTCGGTTCTTCCGGTGGGGTGATGGAGGCCATGCTCAGAACGGCCCTGCACATGGCCGGCAATGATCAGGCGGGCGCTCTGGAATGGACGCGCCTGCGTGGGGTCGATCGAGCAATCAAGACCGCCGAGATTCCCGGCCTGGGCCGGGTCGCGATCTGCAACGGCATCGCTTCGGCCCAGCAGTTGCTGCAGACGGACGATTGGCGACAGGAGTTCATCGCCATCGAAGTGATGGCCTGTGTCGGTGGCTGCCTCGGGGGTGGCGGCGAGCCCAAGTCGATGGATCCACTGGTGCTGGAAAAGCGGATGAAGGCGGTCTATGCCATCGATCAGAAGGCGCCGCGACGGCGATCCTTCGAGAATCCGCAGGTCCAGGCCCTGTACGCCAGTGAGCTGGGCGAGCCCAATTCGGACGAGGCTCGACGCCTGCTGCACACCAGCTATGCGCCTCGCCACTCCAGGCGGGACTTCCCGATGCGCTTTCTCGACTGCGTCGATCGCCGGGACGGCAGCGGCGCGACCCGCCTGCTGCATCCGGATGCGGTCTGGGAAACGGCAGGCCCCTTCGGCGAGCTACGCGGCGCGACCGCCATCCAGGCCTGCATCAATCTCCAGCTACCGCCACGCCAGTCCGGGCCGAGCTACGCGCGGCTCCGAATGCAACCCAGCAATGACCCGGACGACCTATCGATCATCGCCCCGAACGGTGAGCGCTGTCGCTTCGAGATCGAGCTCGACACCCTCCTCGACGCCGGCCAATCGAAAACCGTCATCCGGCGTCTGGTGCGCGTGGTCCAGGCAGAAACCCAGTGAGCCTCTGAATAATCATGCTCGGGGGCTTCCTGGCTGGGCGGGCCCGTATCTTGTATCATCCCCGGCGGTATGGGGAAATTCACTGTCTGGGTCACGGCGTTGATCCAGGGGTTCGGTCGCGGGCTTCATCGAGCGACGCCATCGGCTGGCGTCACGACCGATCCGCAAGCTCGGCTGCGTTTGCAGTGCTCCCTTGGCAGAGTTCTGCCGTCGATTGAATCTCAGTCACCAGTCACCATTCACGGGGAGCCGTTGGCATGCATGCGTGGGCCAAATCAATCCGAGTCTTGTTGTTCATTGGCGCCTTGGGCCTGATCTCCCTGGCCCTTGCCCGTCCGATCTTCTGCGATCGATTCGAGGCCGAGTCCTGCCTGGTGCTTCCGCGCGTGACCCTGTCGGCGACGGAACTGTCCACCTTCGAGTCGGGTGAGCTGACGATCGGTTTGGAGAAGGGCGCTCTGCCGGGTGGTCAGGACGTTTTCCTGGTCAGTAGCGATCCGGCCATTCTTGCGCTTCCGGCGTCCGTTCGCATGGACGAGGGCGAGACCGAGCTGACCCTGCCGATCTCGACCCAGGCCGACTTCGGCAGCGTGACGCTGGAGGCCACGGCGGCAGATCATCAGCCGGCGACCCTGGAGTATGCAGTGACACCGCGGGGCCTGACCTTCCTCTCCGGTTCGCGAGTCGAAGTCGGTCATTCGATCGAGGCGTCCATCGAGCTGGATCGACCCGCGCCCCAGGGCGGTACGGTGGTGAGCCTGAGCAGCGTCGATGCGTCCGTGATCGAGCTTGCCCCGTCGCAACTCACGATTCCCGCAGGCGGCTCGCAGGCCACGGTGACCCTGACCGGGGTGGGTGAGGGCTCGGTCGACGTCCGCGCATCAGCGCCTGGCTATACCGATGGGACCCTCTCGATCACGGGTATCGGTGACATCCTGAGCATCGGCCAGGTCACGAATCTCGTGCCGGGCCAGGAGCGGAGCCTTCCGATCAGCCTGAGAGCGCCGGCACCCGCCGGCGGCTTGACGGTGCAATTCGAGAGTGCCGATCCCGGCGTGGCATCGGTCGACCCTGTGGTCGAGATTCCAGCGGGGAGCCGGCTGCCAACGATTCAGCCGCGGGTCAGAGGCCATGCTCTGGGCGACACGGTCATTTCTGCGCGAGTCGCCGGGTTCGCGACTCGACAGCGGGACGTCGAGGTGGCTGCGATCCAGGTTGATCTCGGCGACGAATCACTGGAGCTGCCAACAGGCTGGGCTCAGACGCGGGTGCTGACGCTGTCCACGGGTGCACCAGCCGGTGGTCTCGAGATCGCCTTGTCCAGTTCCGATGGCAGTGTCCTGACTGTTCCCCAATTTGTATCAATCCCGGCTGGGCAGGTGACTGCGACGTTTCAGGTCAGCGCGATCAATCCTGGAACGGCCGAGTTGACTGCTCAAGGTGACGGAATCGGCTCGACCAGCCTCACCTTCACCGTGGGTGCCTTGCCGTCGATTTCGCTGGAAGACAAGCTTGTCGGAAGGGGGCTGCAGGATTACCACCGCGTTCGATTGACTCGCTCACCTCCGGCGCCGGTCGAAGTATTCCTGACAGTCGATGACCCTTCCGTTGCTGTACTGACCCGCGACAGGGAGTCGGTGGGTGCCTCGTCGATCAGTATGGAGCCGAGTACGACGTCCTCAGATCGATCCTATGTGATTCAGGGCCTGAGTCTGGGCACCACCTTGCTGACCGCATCCGCAGAGGGATTCGCTGATGCGCAGGCGATCATTACCGTGACCCCGGCGGGCCTGTATCTGGATTTCGGCTCATCCCTGGAATCGATCGTCACCACGGTGATTTCAGACCCGAGACGGCTCTACCTGGAACCTGCGCGATTGAATCAAGATGGGTCCTGGGCGGAGGACCAATCGATTCGTGCCGGACTGGACCTGGCGGTCCCCGTGAGCAGTGACGACTCCACCGTCGGTTCCGTCACTCCCGATCCAGTGCTCATCGAAGGTGGGCGGAGTCTGGGGCAAACGCAGTTCACTGCGACGGGTGTGGGTGCGACCATGATCAATCTGGATCAACCAGCCGGCTTTCAGGCGCCGACGGACCGGCCGGTTTCCGGTGAGGCGCGGGTCTACTACCCGCATCACGTGGGCGATGTCAAAGTGGGGCAGGGGCTTCAGCTCGGACAGAGATTGGTCGCTTCGACTTTCTTGTTTCAGCGCCCGGTCACTCTCAGTGTGTCCGATCCGACAATCGCACTGATTTCCGATAGTGGCAGCCGACCCGGCGTTGCAGCGCTTACGCTCAATCCGGATCCATCTCAGAGTGGTACGACCGTGTTTATCCAGGGGTTGAGCACGGGGACGACGACCCTGACCTCTTCGACGCCGGGCTTCCCATCCGTCCAGTCCACCATTACGGTCCTTGAGTCGGGCTTCTACATTCGGTCGCCTTTTTCAATTTACACGACAACCGTGTCCCCGCCGACGGGGGTCGTTGTTGGATCGCGTTGCGCGGCGCCCGAATTCTCGAACTGCATTTTTCAGGGGGTTCGTCCTGGATTGACGGTCGAGGTGCCCGTGACCACCACCAATCCTGCGGTGGGCGAGCTCGATGAGGCTGTGGTGGTGTTCGAAGGCGGGGTTAGCAGCGCTGCGGAGTATGTCTGGTTTCAGCCCGAGCAGGTGGGTGTCTCGGAGCTGCACTTGCTTCAGCCTTCCGGGTTTCTGGAAGATCCAGGGTCCACGACCTCTATCGATGTCACCGTCAACGCTCCGCAGATGAGCTTGGACGACTGGCGTGTGGGCAAGGACCTTCAAACCGCGCATTTCCTGCGCCTGGGCGCGATTCCTACGAGGGTTGAAGACATCACTGTCCATGTGGCGGACCCCTCGCTTGCGCTCTTGTCGAAGAACATTGAGACGCCGGGGTCTGCGGTGATCGAGTTGAACAGTGCAGGGAATTCGGATCTACGAAAGTTCTACGTTCAGGGTCTCCAGCAAGGCGTCACGGAGATCATTGCTTCGGGCCCTAGCTATGCAGAGGTTCGAGCTAACCTGACGGTTACCGATTCGGGGTTCTTCATCTCGGGGCCGGAAGCGATCAGTGCCACGTTGGGCGCCGGGATTCGGCAGTTGGCTATCACCTCTGCCAGCTTGAACGAGGATGGAACTGTGTTCGGTTCGCAGCGGGTTCGTTCAGGTCTGGAGGTTGAGGTGCCAGTCACCGTGGACAACCCCCTCGTCGGTGAGATCACGGCCAGTCCGATCACCTTTCCGGCATCGTTTGAAAGTACGGAGCGCACCGGCTTCAACCCGCTGAACCTGGGGGTCACGGCCATCAATATCGAACAGCCAGACGGTTTCACTGCGCCCATTGACAAGCCTCAGTCCATCGAAGCGCGTGTGGGAACGCCGGCAGTGGTGCTGGGGGACGCATCTACGGGCTACCGGCTTCAGGACACGCACCGCGTCAGTCTGGAGCAACTGCCGATCGAGCCGATCGATATCGAATTGAGCGTTTCGGATCCTTCGGTTGCTCTTCTGTCAGATGATCCGCTAGCTCCTGGGGCAGCGTCACTTACCCTCGGCGACGTTGGGTCGGATGATTACCAAACGTTCTCTATTCAAGGAGTTTCCGAGGGAACTACGACCCTGACGGCAAGGGCATCAGGATTTGAAGATGTCCAGGCGTTGTTGACAGTCAATCCATCGGGGTTCATTTTCACCACCAACAGACCGAGTTCGATTTCGCCACTCTCAGCAACGTTTCCCGTTGGTGTCAACACCGTCGAGATCGATGGGCAGATCGTTCGTCTTCTAGAGCTGAATCCCGAGCAAGTGGTTTCGGTGCCCATCAGTAATTCGGACTCGGCCGTCGGGCAGATCACGGTGAATCCCGTCGTGTTCGAGTCCGGCGATGGTGGTATCCAGGCCACGGGGTTCGACCCAATGAGGGTTGGGACAACGACGCTCGGTATCGGCGAGGTTTCGGGCTTCTCGGAAGCACCCTTCTGGCAGACGGATGACATCGAGGTGCAAGCGCCGCAGCTTGAGCTGGCCGACCTTACCGTAGGCAAGAACCTGCAGGCGTACCACCAGCTGCGTCCGACGTATGCGCCGGATCAGCCGATCGACGTGCTGATTGCAGTTGCCAATCCAGCGATCGCACGGGTCGCCGCTGAGGGGGATCAGTCGGGCGCCGCGACGGTGGTGCTCAGTGACGTTCAAGGTTTCGGTTCCCGATCTTTTGTCGTGCAGGGCCTGAGCCAGGGAACGACCACGATCACGGCGTCCGCCGACGGCCACGAGCCGGTCCAAGCGACCTTGACCGTGGTTGGCTCCGGCTTCTACATCGAGCGGCCATCTTCGATCGAGACCACGCACTTCTCGGAGCCGACGCAGATTCGGATCAGAGCGGGGATGGTTGCTCCCCATGGCGCCGTGACACAAGTTCAGGAACTTCGTGCCGGACTGACTGCGCAGGTGCCGGTGGCGATTGCAGATGCCTCCGTTGGGTACCTGACGACCAATCTGGTGACGTTTCAGGGCGGGGCGGGGAGCAGTCGGACGCTGGACTTCGTGCCGAGTTCGATTGGCGCAACCACGGTCACAATGGCACAGCCGGGTGGGTTCCTTGCCCCCAACAATCGTCGGCAGTCCATTGATGTCCTCGTGCAGGCGGCACCGATCGAAATAGCCAACCTGGCGGTTGGAGAGAGCCTTCAAGAGCGCCATCGAGTGAGGCTGGGGCTGCAGCCATCGACGCCGGTCGACATTTCACTGGTGGTGGACGACCCCTCAATCGCCCGACTCGCTCCCGATGCGAATTCGGCGGGTTCCGGCGCCATTACGCTGCCTTCTGTCTCATCGACAAACTGGCGGAATTTTCATGTGCAAGGTCATGGGGAGGGCTCCACCACTATTCGTGTTCTCGCAGCAGGTTACTTCGAGGCCGAGGCGATCGTCACGGTGACAGAGTCCGGTTTCTATATCGACTGGCCTTTCGCGATTTCTACAACCACCGTGTCGAACCCCAATTCACTCGTTATTGCTTCCGCACGCTTGTCTGAGGACGGCCGTTTTGCAGAGGATCAGGAGCTGCGTGCCGGCTTGACTTTGGGTGTGCCCGTGAGGACCGATGACTCGGCTGTTGGTTTCATTACCACGAGTCCCGTGCAATTCGAAGGCGGAATGGATGGCGCCTCGACGCATTTCGCGCCAGCTGGTCTTGGGGCCACAGTCATCAGGCTCGATCAACCGCATGGCTTTACCGCCCCATCGAACCGCAATACATCAATCGAGGCTGAGGTGCGAGCACCAGAGATCACCTTCAACTCTACGATCGAGGTGGGCCGAAACCTGCAGAGCGAGTACGGTTTCAAGCTGAGCATCGAGCCGCCTGAAGCGGTGGATGTCACGCTCTCGGTACAGGACTTCGGGATCGCGATGCTGAGCCGTGATCGTGCCTCCTTCGCTTCGCCATCGCTTGTCATCGACGATGTCAGCGATACATGGACCCGTTCCTTCTGGGTCCATGGCTTCACGGAAGGAGAGACCGTACTGATGATTTCGGCGCCGGGATATGAAACGGTCCAGGCAGCTATATCCGTGTCTGATTCCGGTTTCTACATTGCTTCCCCAGCAAGCATTTCCACGACCACGTTTTCCAGCCCATCGACCATCATCGTGACTTCTGCACGGCTGGACGAAGATGGCTCGCCAGCATCTAGCCAGCCATTGCGGTCAGGGATGACAGTGGAAGTCCCGGTGGTCAGTCTGGACTCGACGGTCGGGAGTGTCGACCAGAGTCCCGTCGTGTTCCAAGGTGGAGCTGCGTCCAGCCAGTTAACCTATTTCGTTCCGGCTGGAGTCGGTGCAACCACGATCAGCATGAGCCAACCCGTTGGTTTCAGCTTGCCGGTTGGCGGTCAGCAGACCCTCTCCGCAGCGGTTCGGGATCCGGTGATCCAGCTGCCCGAAATTGTCGTCGGCAGGCATCTTCAGGACTATTTCGGTTTCTCCCTTGAAGAGCCCCCTCCCGAAGTGACTGATCTCCAGCTTTCCGTTGCAGATCCGACCATTGCCTTGCTTTCAGATGGCTTCTTTACCGTCGGCAGCGGGACGTTGATCGTCGAGGATGTCGGCGGATGGTCTTCGAACCGCTACTACGTGCAGGGGGTCGAGGCGGGGTCGACAACCATTACTGCCGCTGCCGATGGTTACGTCACCGCAGTGGGCAATCTGACGGTCACCGAGTCTGGTTTCTATATCGACTGGCCGTCCTCGATCACGACCTCCACGATCTCGGCCCCTTCGAATCTGCGAGTGCATCTGGCAGAGCGCCGTGCCGATGGGGGCTGGGGTCGTGGCCGAGCGCTTCGGCCGGGTGTGTCGGCCGAGGTGGAGATTTCGACTGAAGACCCCTTGGTCGGACAGTTGAGCGTCAGCCCGCTGGTGTTCGATTCCGGGCAGGAGAACGGCGCGGGGACAGCCTTCATTCCAGGCATGGCCGGAAGCACGGTGATTAGCCTGCTACAGCCTGCGGGCTTCACGAGTCCAAATGGGCTGAACGAGACGATCGACGCGACCGTGCAGATCCCTCGGATCGAGTTGTCAGATATTTCCATCGGCGACACCGAACAAGGCTACTTCCTGGTTCGTTTGGCGGCGGATCCTCCGGGCGTGGTCGACCTGACCTTGACGGTCGCGAATCCTTCGGTTGCCTTGCTGTCCCGGTCTCAGTCCGACATCGGAAGCTCGGGCATCGTCATCCCGAATGTCTTCTCAACCGGGCCGAGAGGCTTCTATGTTCACGGTCTCTCACCGGGCACGACCACGATCACGGCCTCGGCGCCTGGCTACGAGCCCACTCAAGTGTCGTTGACGGTGACCGCGGCTGGCCTGTGATTGACGATCCGGTCGCTCGAGAGGGCCGGTCGTCCTGCCTTCGCGACTGATTCGAGAGACTGTGCTGGCCAGCGCCGCCGTCAAGGGCCGGGATTGCGAGCGCTGCCCTGTCCCTGGCCAGAACAGCCCGGATTTCGCGATTTGGCCTCCGCACAGTCGCCAGATTGGCGGAAATGGGGCAAAAACCGCAGAAAACCTTTGGCTTATGGCCCGGTTTCGTGTATAAAGCACGCTCCAAAAAGTTGTACTGCCGACGGTGCCACCTGACGGTGGGCGCCGTGCTGCGCGTTATCCGATCCCGGCGGGGGTGATCGACCCGCTGAATCCTTATCGGCAAGGCGGTCCGAGACAGCTTTGCAGCGCACCGAAGCTTAACCCACGAATCTATCCTTTGGACAATTTGAATCATGAGTGACCTCTCTCTCTACCGAAATATCGGCATCTTCGCGCACGTTGACGCGGGCAAGACCACCTCGACGGAGCGCATCCTGAAACTGACCGGGAAGATCCACCGGACCGGTGAGGTGCATGACGGTGCTGCAACCACCGATTTCATGGAGCAGGAACAGGAGCGCGGTATCACGATTCAGTCCGCCGCCACGACCTGTTTCTGGAAGGGTCACCGCCTGAACATCATCGACACCCCGGGACACGTCGACTTCACCGTCGAGGTGTATCGCTCCCTGAAGGTGCTCGATGGCGGCGTGGGCGTGTTCTGTGGTTCCGGCGGTGTCGAGCCCCAGTCCGAAACCAACTGGCGCTATGCCAACGATTCCGAAGTCTCGCGCATCATCTTCGTCAACAAGCTTGACCGCATCGGCGCCAACTTCTACCGCGTCGTCGAGCAGGTCAAGAACGTGCTGGGCGCGAACCCGCTGGTCATGGTGCTGCCGATCGGCACGGAAAGCGAGTTCAAGGGCGTGGTCGATCTGCTGACCCGCAAGGCCTGGATCTGGGATGACTCCGGTCAGCCCGAGAACTACGAAATCACCGATGTCCCGGCCGACATGGTCGACGACGTCGAGAAGTATCGCCAGGAGCTGATCGAGACCGCGGTCGAAATGGACGATGACGTGATGATGGCCTACATGGAAGGCGAGGAGCCGTCCATGGAAGACATCAAGCGCTGCATCCGCGAAGGCACCCGCACCCTGAAGTTCTTCCCGACCTACTGCGGTTCGGCGTTCAAGAACAAGGGCGTGCAGCTGATCCTCGACGCCGTCGTCGACTACCTGCCGAGCCCGACCGAAGTCGATCCGCAGGACCTGACCGACGAAGAAGGCAACCCGACCGGTGAAGTAGCGAAGGTCTCCGTCGACGAGCCGTTCCGCGCGCTGGCGTTCAAGATCATGGATGACCGTTTCGGTGCCCTGACCTTCGTGCGCGTCTACTCGGGCAAGATCAGCAAGGGCGACACGATCCTGAACTCCGCGACCGGCAAGACCGAGCGCGTGGGTCGAATGGTGGAAATGCACGCCAACGAGCGTAACGAGATCGAAAGCGCTCAGGCCGGTGACATCTTCGCCTGCGTGGGTCTGAAGAACGTGCAGACGGGCCACACCCTGTGCGATCCGAAGCACCCCTGCACCCTGGAAGCCATGGTCTTCCCGGAGCCGGTGATCTCGATCGCCGTGGCGCCGAAGGACAAGGCCGGCAGCGAGAAGATGGGCGTGGCCATCGGCAAGATGATCGCCGAGGATCCGTCCTTCCGCGTCGAGACCGACCCGGACTCCGGCGAGACCATCCTCAAGGGCATGGGCGAGCTGCACCTGGACATCAAGGTCGACATCCTGAAGCGCACCTACGGCGTCGAGCTGATCGTGGGTGAGCCGCAGGTGGCCTACCGCGAAACGATCACCAAGCCGGTGGAAGACAGCTACACCCACAAGAAGCAGTCCGGTGGTTCCGGTCAGTTCGGCAAGATCGACTACCGCATCCGTCCGGGCGAGCCGGGTAGCGGCTTCAAGTTCGAGTCGACGGTCGTCGGCGGCAACGTGCCGAAGGAGTTCTTCCCGGCCATCGAGAAGGGCTTCAAGCTCATGATGGATCAGGGTCCGCTGGCGGGCTTCCCGGTGCTGGACGTCGAGATCGAGCTGTTCGACGGTGCCTTCCACGCCGTCGACTCCTCGGCCATCGCCTTCGAACTGGCCGCGAAGGGCGCCTTCCGCCAGTCCATGGGCAAGGCCGGTCCGCAGCTGATCGAGCCGATCATGAAGGTCGACGTGTTCACGCCGGAAGACAACATCGGTGACGTCATCGGTGACCTCAACCGTCGTCGCGCGATGATCAAGGACCAGGAGCCCGGCCCGACCGGTGTCCGCATCAAGGCCGAAGCGCCGCTGTCCGAAATGTTCGGCTACATCGGTCACCTGCGCACCATCACCTCGGGTCGTGGTCAGTTCTCCATGGAGTTCTCCCACTACCTGCCGTGCCCGCAGCAGATCGCCGAGAAGGTGATCGAAGCGGAGAAGGAGCGCAAGGCAGCGAAAGCCGGCTAAGCGCGAGCTTCAAGGCAAGAAAACGAAACCCCGGTCGCGAACGCGGCCGGGGTTTTTTTTGGTGAGTGTGAGTCCGTTCGGATCGATCTCAACCGCGGTCGCCAACGGGCTCGTGGTCATTACGGCGCCCCAGTCAATGAGGGTTCAGCGATCGGCGGGTGTTTGTTACCATCGGAGTGAACCTTGGAGGTGTTCTCATGAAGCTGCTACGGCGCGGAACCCAGACGTTCTCTTTGCTGGTTGGCCTGGCTGCGTGCCAGCTCGTGACGGCAGGAAGCGGTCCTGAGCCCGGCACCTGCATCGATCCGCAGGAGTTCGAGCTCGCCGCCCTGATCAATCAGTATCGGGCCGACAACGCCCTGCCTGCGATTCCTGTGTCCACCGTGCTGACGACGGTGGCTCAATGGCATGGAGAGGATGCTCGTCTCAATGGCGGGACCATCTTCGGCGGAGGCTGCAATCTGCACAGTTGGTCCACGACCCGGCCAGAGCTCTGGGTCGGGGGTTGTTATCTTCCCGATCATTCGAACGCATCCCTGATGTGGGAAAAGCCGAACGAAATCTCCGCAGGCAGCTATACGGCCACCGGTTTCGAGATCGCCTATGTTGGACAGGGAGTGCTGTCGAATATCCTCACGGCCTGGCAGAATTCACCGGGCCATAATGCCGTGTTGCTGAACGAGGGGGTGTGGGAGAACTACAGCTGGCAGGCCATGGGCGTGGGCCTGGCGCCAGCGGGCGACGACCGCTATGCCTATGTCTGGTTCAGCACCGCCGCCGATCCATCCGCCCCGCTCGACGTCTGCGCGATGGAGCCGATGATCTTCGATGATCGATTCGAACAGCTGCTGCCCTGAGGGTCGAACATGAAGAGCATCCTGATCATTCTCCTTGTCCTGCTGTTGCTCGTTGCGGGCGGCCTCTACTACCTCGGCAAGAGCTCCGGCGACGGCGCCGCGCCCGGCCTGCAGGGTGGGCGCTTGGCGGCTTGCCCTTCGGCACCGAACTGCGTTTCCAGCGAGGACGGCACCCCGGAGGGCCAGCGGGTCGAGCCGTTCCCGGCCGAGGCCTGGGCGCGGATTCCTTCGATCATTGGCGAACTGGGTGGTCGGGTGATGCGCGAGGAAAGCGACTACATCGCGGCCGAGTTCACGTCGAGTCTTTTCAGGTTCGTCGATGACGTGGAGTTCCGGCGGGCCACTGATGGAATCCACCTGCGGTCGGCGTCGCGAGTCGGGTATTCGGATCTGGGCGCCAACCGCAAGCGCGTTGCCGCCTTGCGCGAGCAGCTGTCGGCCGGCGAATGATCTGACTTGTCCGTCGGCCCCAGGCATTTTGCCGTGGGCTTTCCCGCACGGGGCTCGATGACGTAGGATTCTGGGACAGTGGGCCGGCTTCAAGAGATTCCGGTCCCGGGAGCCTATCGATCATGGACCGCGAAGCGACCGCCATCGAGCTGATGGAGTCCTTTGCCGAGCGCAGCGGACTCGTCGGCGATCAGCCTCCGCGTCGGTACCTCTGGACCGATGCGTATGCGGTCTGTACCTTTCTCGCGCTCGACCTCCGGCGTCCTGAGCGCGGCTTCATCCATCTCGCCCGAGCCTTGGTCGAACAGGTGCACGATCTGCTTGGCCGGCATGCCGACAGTCGCCGCCCGCTCGGCGGCCTGGATGAGTCGACCCTGGCGGCCTATCCGACGCGCGCGGGTCTCCGCATCGGCAAGCCGTTGCCGGAGCGGGCGCCCGGGCAGCCCTTCGACGAGCAACTCGAATGGGAGCGCGACGGACAGTACTTCCATTACCTGACCCGCTGGATGCATGCGCTGGAGCGCTACGCGCTGGTGAGCAAGGAGGCCGAAGCGCATCGCTGGGCGGTCGAGCTGTGCCAGACGGCGCTCGCTTTCGTTCAGCGAGACGCGGGCGGTCGACCGCGGGCCATGGTGTGGAAGCGTTCGGTCGATCTCGATCGGGTCCTGGTGCCCTCGATGGGGCAGCATGATCCGCTGGATGGCTGGGTCACGGCGGATGAGCTGGCGGCGTCACCCTTGGCCTCGGACGATGAGCGCGCGCGTTTGTCGAAGGCGGCGGCGACCTATCGAAGCCTCGACGCCCCCAGTGCCTGGCCCACGGCCGATCCACTCGGACTTGGCGGCCTGATGAGCGCAGCGCGTCGACGTTGGTTCGATCGGCGGCCAGGTGAAGGGCCGGCGGTCCAGGAGGTCGAGGCCTTGCTGCACGCTGCCGCCCGGGGTCTGCAGGTCTGGATCGCTTCTCGATCCTTCGACGCGCCGGCTGCACATCGTCTGCCTTTCCGGGAACTGGGTCTGGTGATCGGTCTGCATGCCATCGAGTCGATCGCGGCCGATCCGGACCGTAACGCTCGGGCCGGTCGCGCGGCGCGCTTGCTGCTGGACCGGGCTGAAGCGCTTCCCGACCTGAGCGCCTTCTGGTGCGAGGCCGCCAATCGATCGGTTCCGTCCTGGACCGAGCATCTCGATATCAACGCCGTCATGCTGGCGGCCAGCCTGGTAGCGGAGGAGTAGCGCCATGTCACGATTCGACCGCGAGCGACAGACCATGGTCGAGCAGCAGCTCGAGAAGCGAGGTATCCACGATCCACGGGTGCTCGATGCCATGCGGACCGTGCCCCGCGAGGTCTTCGTGCCCGAGGCCTACCAGGAATTCAGCTACCGCGATGGGCCGCTGCCGATCGAAGCGGCGCAGACGATTTCCCAGCCCTACATCGTGGCCTTGATGGCCCAGGCTCTGGAGCTGAAGCCGGATGATCGCGTGCTCGAAGTCGGTGCCGGGTCCGGCTACGCCGCCTCGGTACTGAGCCGGATCGCGGCCGCGGTGTATGCGATCGAATATCACGAGGAGCTGGCCCGGCTGGCCCGAGGACGGGTCGAGCGACTGGGCTATGACAACCTGGAAATCATGCATGGCGACGGCACGCGTGGCTGGCCGGCCCATGCGCCCTTCGATGCCATCCTGGTGTCGGCCGGTGGGCCGGACGTGCCGCCCAGCCTGCTGGCTCAGCTGGCGATCGGTGGGCGAATGGTGATCCCCGTGGGCGATCGAACGCATAGCCAGGAGTTGTTGCGCGTTCGACGGGTGGCTGAGCATGAGTTCGAGCAGGATTCCCTCGGTCAGGTGCAGTTCGTTCCCCTGGTCGGCAGCGAAGGCTGGCGGGCAGGCGGGGCGCCGCCGCCGGAGCGGCCGCCGCACCCGTCCTTCTCGATCCGACGCCGCCATCTGGCCCATCGGATCGGCGAGGCGTCCGAGCCCTTCGATGCGATCGAGCAGGCCGACCTGTCCGGCCTGCTCGAACGGATCGGCGAGGCCCGGGTCGTGCTGATCGGCGAGGCGTCGCACGGCAGTTCCGAGTTCTACCGGATGCGGGCCAGGATCACCCGGGCCCTGATCGAAGAGCGCGGCTTCAACATCGTGGCCCTGGAGGCCGACTGGCCCGACAGCTCGATGCTGGATCGCTACGTTCGGGGATGGACCGGTCCGGCGATGCCCGAGCCACCCTTCTCGCGCTTCCCGGTCTGGATGTGGCGGAACCGCGAGACCCTGGACTTCGTTGACTGGCTGGCCGAGCACAATCGAGCGCTGACCGATCCGCAGCCGGCGGTCAGTATCCACGGCCTGGACCTCTACAGCCTCTACCACTCGATCCACGGCGTCCTGAACTACCTCGATCGGGTCGACCCGGGGGCCGCTGCCCGGGCCCGGGAACGCTATGCCTGCTTCTCGCCCTGGGAGCGTGATCCGGCGGTCTATGGCCGCGCCGCGGTGGCCGGCGAACGCGAGGACTGCGAAGACGAAGTGGTCCAGACCCTGACCGAGCTGCTGGCCCAGCGACTGGCCTATCGCTGCGACGATGGCGAGGCGATGTTCGACAGCGAGCGGAACGCCCGGGTCGTGCGCGCGGCCGAGCGCTACTACCGGGTCATGTACTACGGATCGCGCGAGTCGTGGAACCTGCGCGATCGGCACATGTTCGAGACTCTTGAGAGCGTGCTGGAGCATCGTGGCCCGGCTTCGAAGGCGGTGGTCTGGGCGCACAACTCGCACATCGGCGATGCGGCCGCCACCGAAATGGGCATGCGCGGTGAGATCAATATCGGCCAGCTGGCGCGCGAGGCCTGGGGCGATGCCTCCTATCGGATCGGCTTCGGCACCGATCATGGCACGGTCGCCGCCGCAACGAACTGGGATGGGCCGATGGAGGTCAAGCGCGTTCGCCCGTCCCTGGCCGAGAGCTATGAGCATCTGTTCCACCAGGCCGGACCGAGCAATCTGATCCTTCCGATCCGGCACGCCGAGTCGGAGCTGCTCCACGATGGCCTGAGAACGCCGCGCCTGCAGCGTGCCATCGGCGTGATCTATCGGCCCGAGACCGAGCGGATCAGCCACTATTTCCGCACCGTGCTGACCCGGCAGTTCGATGAGTACATCTGGTTCGACGAGACCCGTGCGGTCACTCCGCTGGACGAGACGGATCGGGCCGCGCTGCCGCCGGACCACCCGCTGAAGGCGGCGCCCGAGGCGGGATGAGCGGTCTTTTGCGCGGTCCCGCGATCAATCTGGACAGATCAGGCCGCGCGACAGCAGCCGGCGGATCATATCGAGCGCCTCGTCCTTCGAGAGCCCTTCCAGGTCAGCGGCAGAAAATCGTTTGCCGCTCATCGCATGATCGAAGGCGCTGCGCTTGGCGCCCAGGAACTCGCTGGAGCCCCCGCGGGTCACGACTTCGAAATCACCGCCCGGCTCGGCTTCCACGATTCGGAAGAGGGCATTGTCCTGTGCCCGATAATGCGGCTCGTCCGCGTGCGCGCTGGAGGCATGGCGAACGACGCCGGACAGATCCGGTGCGCGTGAGCGCAGATAGTCTTCGGCGATGAGGTCGAGGGGTTCGTCGAGTTCGGTCTTTGCAGCGAGCTCGGTCACGTAAGCCCTGAACTGCTCGCGCGCCTTGCGGCGATCGAAGCCCGGATTGGCATAACCGGGCGGCAGCGCCCGCCGCAGAGCGGGTGTCTCCAGCGCGGCCTTGGAGATCGATTCCAGCACCAGGTCGGCCCAGGTCCGGGTGACCAGGCCCAGGGTGATATGCAGCGAGGCCTCGTTTTCATGGGCATCCGCATCGTGCATCAGGCCGCGCGGAATGTAGACGCAGTCGCCGGGGTACAGTACGAACTCGGCCTCGGGCTCGCCGACGTCGTGGACGCCGGGCTGAAAGCGCTCGCCGCGGTACGGTTTGCCGACCGGTTCGTTGTAGATGCGCCAGCTCTTCGCGCCCGAGACCTGCATGACGAACACATCATGGCTGTCGTAGTGGGTCTTGAAGCCCTTGGCGCCGGGCGGGGTCAGGTAGATGTTGGTCTGCACCGAAGCGCTGAAGACCGGCTCGAGAGCGCGGACGAAGTCGCCCAGGGGTTTGTGATGGCCGTGCAGGTGCGGCGAGATGATCGTCGCCTTGTCCTGGTACAGGCGCAGCACGGCGCTGCGGTCGATTTCATTGTTGTCCAGGATGAAATCGGAGGGCGAGATGGGCGGTTCGGCGCGCGTGACGTCGATCTGCCCGTCATAGAGCACGTGGTTGGCGAGGTAGGCGTCGATCACGTCCACCGACAGCAGGTCACGATAGCGATCCGGGTCGTCGCGCTGGATCAGGTGGAAGCGTTCTTCGTAGATGTCATTGAAGAAGACGGTCGGCTCGATCGGGTCGAGCAGTCGTTCCAGCGCCCGGCGGGAATGCGGGTGGAGTGACGGGGTCGGGTCGAACTTGTGCATCGGTTGCCGTATCCAGTGATCGCGTTGCTGCTATTCAATAAAAAACGGCCGCGCGGTGCAGGCAGCCGCGCGGCCGTGTGAGGATCGATGGACTCGACGTCGGGGAACCGCTGAACAATCATGCTTGGAGCGCGTTTCAGTCGGAAAAGCCGCAGATTGTGCGGTGCGACGCGAGTGACAGTAGCCGTCGCTACGGCCGAGTGGCGCGACGCGCGAGATGCGGCTTTTCCGGCGAAACCCGATAGGGACAGGCCTTTGCGGGGCCTCCGCCTTGTTTGGTCTCGCTTATTTGGAATGACCAAACCGCGCTCACCCAAGCCAAGCCGGAGACTCCCGCAAAGACCTGTCGCGCCCGAGCATGATTGTTCAGCGGTTCCCTAGTCGCTGTCGGTGCAGCTTCTGCCGCTGCCGCCCGGGTCCGACTTGCTGCCGCCGTCACTGTCGCTGCAGTTGCGGCCTCGGCCCGCTCGATCCGTCGTGCCGCGTCCGCCGCCGACCGGATCGGCATTGTTCCCCGTGTCGCTATCCGTGCCGCCGCCGGCGTAGGAGGAGCAGCGCCCCCGTCCGACCTGGTCGGCATTGGAGCCCGTGTCGCTGTCGGTGCAGGCGTTGCCTCGTCCGCCGCCGACCGGATCGGCGTTGCGGCCCGTGTCACTGTCCGTGGCTTGAGCGCGAACGATCGACGTGCCCGTGATGACGCTCAGTGCGCCGATGCCGGCGGTGGCGCCGAGTCGGCTCAGGAAGGACCGACGATCCATCTTCTTGCTCATCTTTCATCTCCCCCGCTTCGTGGGAATGGCCTTGACTCCCGATCGACTATAAGCGAAGCGGACGGGATACCACAAGTCGTGGTTCTGGCCAGGCCTCGGGCGTCCTTGGCTTGCGGGCCGACGCTGGTGGGCGTCGAAGCTCAGTCCTTCAGAGATCCGTCACGACCCCAGCGCAGGTGCCCGGGCTGCGACTCGGCATCGCTGAATCGGAACAGCTCGGGCCTGGGCGCTTTCGGCAGCACCACCTCGATTTCCGTGACCTCGTCGGGACGAACGATCTCCTCGAAGTACTGCCTGGGAAGATCGAGGCGGAAGGTCTCCGGTTGATAGGAGGTCAGCGGCGAGTCGGTCTCGGCGTGGAACTCCATGAAGTAGCCGTAGCGGCGATCGAGCTTGTCGACGTTGATGAAGGCCACGAGGCGATTCCCGCAGAGCTGGTTCTTGTGGACGTGCTCGACCGCACCGGCGGACTCGTCCTTGCCCCGTCCCAGCACCATCCGGAAGTCCTTGATGGGCTGGTCGTGCTGGTCGACGAAGCGGAAGACGAGCTGGGCGTAGGGACCCTTGCGCTTCGGGTGGGCATTGGCGGCTTCCAGCTTGCGGCGGGCTCGATCCAGGTCCTCGTGGCTGTCGACGCCGAGGCAGTCCAGGATGAGCTGCAGATTCTGCCATTCCGGACGTTGGGGATCGGCCGCGCTGGAAATCGAATTCATGATCCCGTGTTCGGGTCCGGAGTGGGTGTATCGCGTCAGGGCGGCGAAGGGGGCGCCCGAGATCCCGCCGACCTGTTCGATCGTTCCCTCGGCCGCGAGGACCCGGTAGCGACGCATGTTCAGATTCGCCGCCGGTACCCGAACGACCATGTCGGAACCCGCTTCCCGGCCGGCCGAAAAGATCCGTTGCGCCAGGCTGTCGAGCTCCACGCGATCGCCGGTCAGGCAGAAGGCTCGGATGCCCTTGCCCGCCCAGTGTTCCGGATTCATCCATTCCGTGTTGGACTGCCAGGTGAACTCGCTGCCCAGTTCCAGCGCGTTCAGGAGCCGATGGCCCGTATCGCCGAGAAAGCGGACCGCCGCGATCATCGAGCGGCCATGGTGGGCCAGCCTGGAACCGCCATGGGGTCCGGCCAGGAAGACGATGTTGCCAACGGCTTTCGTCGATGCAAGCGCATCACGGTAGTGATGGACGACCCAGTGCCGCAGGATCAGGGCGCCGGTGCTGTGCGTGATGAAGTGGATGCGGTCGTTCCAGGGCGGTGGCCCGAGTGCGTCGACCAGGGCCCGCTGCAGGCCCATCGCCAGGTCGCGAATCTCGATCGCATTGTCCAGGCTGACGTAGCGGCCGAGGTGGACATGCTCGAGCTGCCAGCCGTGTTCGGCGAGCTTCGAGTGCAGCTCGCGGTAGGTTTCGGTGCTGGTCACCGACCAGCCGTGGATCAGGAACACCTGTTTCATCGAAGGCCCTCGCCATGCTTGCCAACCCCATTGGAGCATAATACTGTCCAGCGGCTATATGCAAATCAAGGCTAAGCCGTGGCCGGGGTCAACGATTGTCGTTTAGTGGACATTCCTTCGTATTTCCGAGACAGTAGACCGGGCAAGGGCCACCATCGAGGCGCAAATCGCCGCGTTCTGAGGACTCGAGATGATGAGAAGTTTCGCTTGGGGGCTGCTTCTGACCGCGAATTTCGCGGTCGCGCAACACAGTGATCCCGGGGTGCCGAGCGGTTTCCCGAACGTGCCGCAGACGGCCGGTGCGCTGATTTCCAGTGGTCTGATCGCGCCCACTCAGGGCCGAACCGCGATCATTGCCTACCACAATGGCGTGCTGGTCACGATTCCCGAGGCCCCGTCCAGCAACCCGGGCTCCGATCTGCAGGTTCGGACCTGGGACATCAGTACGCCCGAACGGCTGGTCAATCCGCTCGAGCTCGCTCAGCACGGCGCCACACCGATGCCGATCAATGCCCACGGCTATTTCAAGAACGGCAACTGGCTCAG
Organism: Wenzhouxiangella marina; assembly: GCF_001187785.1. Lineage (GTDB taxonomy): Bacteria > Pseudomonadota > Gammaproteobacteria > Xanthomonadales > Wenzhouxiangellaceae > Wenzhouxiangella > Wenzhouxiangella marina. The sequence continues at coordinate 3,194,256 of NZ_CP012154.1, read as the reverse complement.
CATCGGCGACAACCGAGACTGGGATCCGGGTCTCGAGCCCTGGGCCTTCGAGGCGGTGCCCGGTGGCTTGCTTCGCAGTTCCAATCCGGATTTTCTGTGTGCCGGCGTTCGCGGCTGCCTGTTCGCGCCCTGGGCTCCGATGGGCACCTTCTGGAGTTATTCGGCGGTGGAGGGGAACGCGGCCCTGTATCTGGACGGGCTGGGGCCGGCCAATCAGGTGGCCGAATGGGATCATCTGGGCCAGACCGGCGTCATCGGCCACCCCTTCCTGATCGGCAACCTGCTGATCTACGCCTCCGACCAATCCCAGACCGGCGTGGCCACCTACGACATCAGCGATCCGGGCAATCCGGTGCTGCTCGACGTGCTGACCGAGAGCGCGCCCGGTGGTTACTGGCCCGAGCTCTGGGGCGGCGGCGGTCAGCTCTACGTGGTCTTCCCCTATCGCGCCGGCGGCAATGGCATGCGGGTGGTGGACGTGACCGACCCGGCCGATCTGCGCTTCCTGGCCGATGTGCCACTACCTGGCGATGAAGCGATGTATGCCCAGTTCCAGGACGAATTCGCCTTCATCGGGTCCTGGAAGATCGACATGCGAAGCTTCGAGCCGGTGGTGTTCTTCGATCCCGATACGGCCTGGTCGAACGCCTACGGCTCCGGCGACCGGATCAGCACCAGCCAGTTCGCTCTGCCGATCGGCAACCTGCTGGTGACCGGCGGTGCCGCACCGGACCATGGTATGGCGATCTGGGCCCACCAGGATGCGCCCGACACGCGGGGGCCGGAGGTCGGCTTCCACATTCCCCGCAGCGGCCAGACCGGCTGGCCGACAAATCGTCTGCCCGTGTCCCTGCTGATCCATGAAGAGATCGAGACGCCGACCCTGATCAATGGCGACACCTTCATCGTCCGGCCGCTCGACGGTGCGCCGGTGAGCGGCACCCTGACCTTTGCCTTCGATGACATCCTGACCTTCACTCCGGATCAGCCGTGGATGGAGAACACGACCTACGAGGTGATCCTGCCCGGCGGTGGCATCAAGGACGCCGCCGGCAACGGGATTCAGGACTATGCCTTCAGCTTCTCGACCGGCGGCAGCGTGGGCGGCAACACGGCCCCCACGGTCACGTCCTTCGGCCCGTCGGCACACCCCATCCAGCCGGGTCAGACCATCAGCCTGTCGGCCACGGCCAGCGATGCCGAAGGCGGGCCCCTGGAGTATCGCTTCGATTTCGGCGATGGCTCTCCCAAGACGCCGTGGTCGGGCAGCGCCTCGGTGCAGGCATCCTGGGCCAGCAGCGGGCACTACAGCATCGCGGTCCAGGTTCGTGACCCGGGCGGCATGCTGTCCTCCGCCAGTCGCAGGGTCACGGTCGTGAACGAGGCGGCCGGTCTGGGACGGTCGTCGGCGCCCCTCGTCTGTGACGGTGGCACCCGGCGGGTCTACACGGTCAACCCGGACAACAACAGCCTCACCGCGGTCGATGCCGACAGCCTGGCGACGGTCTACGAAGTGCCGGTCTGCGCCGATCCTCGTAGCGTGGCCAGGGCGGGCGCTCAGCTATGGGTTGCCTGCCATGACGACGACATCCTCGAAGTTCGCGATGCGGCCACGGGCGGATTGGTCGACGCCATGGCGCTGGACTATGGCTCGGCCCCGATCGCCCTGGCGGTCAGCCCGGATGCCGCGCAGGTCTATGTCAGTCTGTCGGGTTCGGGTGAGTTGCTTCGCTTCGACGCCAGCACCCGCCTGCCCACCGGCGCTCTGGCGCTGGGGCCCTCAGCCGGTGCCCTGGCCATCAGCGCCGACGGCTCCCAGGTCTATGTGGCCCGGTTCCTGTCGGAGCTGCACCATGCCGAGGTCTGGGAGGTCGACACCAGTGCCGCGATGAGTCTGGCGCGCACCTTGCGCGTCCGCCGGATCGGCGGGCCGGAGAACGTCGACGGCACCGGGGCCGGTCGCGGCGTGCCGAACTATCTGAGCGGGATGGCCCTGGACCGCGACGGCGCCGTGCTCTGGGTGTCGGCCAACAAGGCCAACACGGAACGCGGTCTGAGCTTCGAAGACGATCTGGACTCGGACAACACGGTGCGCGCCATCCTGTTCGGCATCGATCTGGCCGATGGCAGCCTGCATCGCCATATCGACATCGACAACTCCGACTCGCCGGCCGCCGTGGCCCTGTCGCCACTCGGTGACTACCTGCTGGTGCCCTTGCAGGGCAACAACGAGGTCACCGTCTTCGATGCGCTGGGAGCGGGCGATGCGGCGGGGCTGGGCGGCCTGGTCGGCCGGCTGGCCACGGGTCCAGCGCCGCAGGGTGCGTGCAGCGATCCGGTGACCGGTCGCAGCTTCGTCAAGAACTTCCTCGGCCGCTCCCTGAGCGTGCTCGAAACCGCCGCCCTGTTCGACAGCGGCAGTCTGAACGTCGGCGTGTCCACGGTCAGCACGGTGGCCAGTGAGGCGATGCCGGCAACGGTGCTGAACGGCAAGCGCATCTTCTACAACGCCTCGGATCCGCGCATGAGCTCGGAAGGCTATCTGAGCTGTGCGACCTGCCACTTCGACGGTGGCCATGACGGCAGGACCTGGGACTTTCACGGTCGTGGCGAGGGCATGAGAAACACCACCAGCCTGCGTGGTCGCGCCGGAATGGGGCAGGGCAATGTGCACTGGAGCGCCAACTTCGACGAGATCCAGGACTTCGAGCTCGATATCCGCGGACCCTTCGGTGGGCAGGGCTTTCTGAGTCCGGAGGATTTCGCCGCCACGGCCGATCCGCTGGGAGCCCCCAAGGCCGGACTGAGCGCCGATCTGGATGCCCTGGCGGACTACGTCAGCTCGCTCGGTTCGACCCATCTGCCACGCAGTCCATACCGCAATCCGGACGGGTCCGAAACGGCGTCGGCGGCGCAAGGGCGGCAGATCTTCATCCGTGAGGGCTGTCAGCAGTGCCACGGCGGGGCCCAGTACAGCGATTCTCGGCTCGGCCCGGCGCGTCTGCACGACGTCGGGACCTTGCGAACGAGCTCGGGCTTTCGCCTGGGCGAGCCATTGGAGGGCATCGACACACCGACCCTGCTGGGCGTCTGGGCGACGGCACCCTACTTCCACGACGGCTCCGCGGCCTCGCTGGCTGAGGTCTTCAGCGTGGCGGGCGGACCGGTGATCCAGGGCGAGGACGCGGCGCTGGCCGGCGGGGCGACGGTGTTCGCTGACTGGGTCTGGCCGCTGGCGGATTTCAGCATCAAGCAGCGCTATGCGGCGCAGTTCGACGTCCCCGGCGCGACCGCGACCTTCGCCCAGATCGATGGAGGTGCCGGCGGCACGGGTGCCGTCGAGGTGCGCTACAGCGCCAGCTACGGGGCCAGCCATGATTTCCAGGTCGAGGTCAATGGTCAGACTCGGACCCTGACCCTGCCGGCCACGGGCAATGATCCGCAGTGGCTGTTCCACGTCTGGAGAACGGCGCGCGTCGAGGACGTGCCCTTTGCACCGGGGCTGAATACGGTCATTCTCCGGGACCTCAACGGGGGCTATGTCGCCATCGATGAGGTGACCATCACCACGCCGGCCTACACGAACCGAGCCGAGCCGCATCGACGTGTGGGCGCGCTACCCGTTGCCGAGATGGAAGCCTTGATCGACTTCCTCGAGCAGCTCGATGGCTCCAGTCCGGCAGCACCGGCCTTCGATGCCATCTTCTGGGATCGCTTCGATTGATCGTGCACGCAGCCGGGGCGACCCCGGCTGCGTGAACCGCGCGCCTCAGAAGCGGTAGTTGGCCGTCAGGCGGGCGTTCAGCGGCGCGCCAACGGTGGCCTGGTGCGTCGCGTGCGCGTTCGGGAAGTACAGCTCGTCGGTCAGGTTCTCGATGTTGAGCTGCAGGTCGAGCTGGTCCGAGACCCGGTAGTAGGCCGCGGCGTCCACCCGGGTGTAGCTCGGCAGCACGGCCGTGTTGCCGTTGTCGATGAAGGTCTCGTCCTGGTAGGTCAGGCCGATGCCGATGCCGAAGTTCTCCGTGATCGCGAGCTGGTTCCAGATCGAGAAGCTGTGCTCCGGCAGCTCGCGCGGACGCAGCCCGGTGTCACCGCCACGGTCGACCTGCTCGCCGTCCAGGTAGCTGTAGCCGGCCGAGAGGTACCAGCGATCGTTGACCTGGCCCTTGATCTGGGCCTCGAAACCGGTGATCTCGGAGTCGATCACGTCGAGGGTCTCGGGGTCGTTGTCGGCCACCTGGGGTGAGCTCTGCTCGATCTCGAAGATCGCGGCGGTGAAGCTCATGCCCTGGTTGAAGTCCCACTTGATGCCGGCCTCCAGGTTGCTGAAGGTGTTCGGGTCGAGCTGGTTGTTGTCGCCGTTGATGTTGGCGTACTGCTCGCCCGAGCGCGGCAGGAAGGATTCGCTGTAGCTGGCGTAGAAGGAGATCTCTTCCCAGGGCTTGAAGATCAGACCGGCGCGCGGCGAGATTTCCTCGTCCTTGCGTGAGCGGCGTTCGTCGGCCGGCACGTTGAAGACGTCGATGTCGAAGCTGTCGAAGCGCGCGCCCAGGATCAGGTCCAGCTTCTCGTTCAGCTGGATTTCGTTCTGGAGATAGGCCGAGAACACGTCGATGTCGACCCGGGTGTCGTCGGCCAGCACCGCCGAGTAGTCGTTGACGGTCGGCTGCCCGAAGGCGTTGATGCCGACGTTGTTGCGCAGGTTGATCGGACGCGCGATGGAGAAGATCTCGTTGTCGTCCTGGGTGGTGCTCCAGAACGTGTCGAAGCGGTCCTGGTTGGAGGACGTGTCGATCACCTCGACGCCGGCGATCAGGGTGTGCTCGATGCTGCCGGTGAAGAACTGGCCGATGAGATTGCCGGAGACGATCAGGTTCTTGCGCTCGACGTCGTCGATGTAGCCATCCAGGGTCACCACGTCGGGCGAATTGGCCTGGTCGTAACCCGACACGTAGACATTGCCGTAGTACTTGTCGTACTCACCGTAGAAGGCGCTGAGGTTGCCCTTCAGGTAGGCCGAGAACTCGTGCTGCAGGGCGGCGCGGAACAGGTGGGCATCGAGGGTGGCCAGGTTCTGCTCCGGGTCGGCGAAGACGATGTCCTCGAAGGCTTCGACGGGCCGGCCATCGCTGCCGGTCGGGATGCCGCGATCGATGAAGCGCTCGTGGTCGAGGTATTCGTAGGAAAGATCCAGCAGGCTGCGGTCGGACAGTTCGATGCGTGCGGTGGGGTTGAAGCCGATGCGCTCGCCATCGTAGAAGTCCCGGTGGTTGTTCAGGCTTTCGTACATGGCGTTGATCCGGAAGGCCACGCGGTCATGGCCGCCGAAGTTGCTGTCGAGCTGGGCCCCGTAGGCGCCGAAGCTGTCGATGCTGCCGCGGACCTCGGTGAAGTCCTCGCCGAACACGCCCTTCTTGGTGACGCGGTTGAGAATGCCGCCGGTGCCGCCACGGCCGAACAGCAGGGCGTTGGGGCCGCGCAGGATCTCGACCTGCTCCAGGTTGTAGAGCGGGCGGTAGTACTGGACGTCATCGCGCATGCCGTCGATGAAGAAGTCGGCGGTCGAGCGCACGCCCCGGAAGACGATGGCGTCGCGGTGGCCTTCGCCCTGGGTGTTATTGACGCCCGGGGTGTAGTCGACGATGTCGCCGATCGAGTCGAAGCCACGCAGGCGAATCTGCTCGTCTGTGACGATCGTCAGGCTCTGGGGGACGTCACGGATCGGCGTGGGGGTCTTCAGGGCATTGATCTGGTCGGAATAGAGCACATTGCCGGTCACGCGGAGCAGGCCGAGGTCGACGTTGGCCTCGGCTTCGCTGGACTGTTGAGGTTCTTGCTCGCCCTCGGTTGGCGGATCCTGGGCGATGGCCGGATGGGAGAACAGTAGGGCGGACAGGGCTGCCAGAGACAGCGGCGTCGGTCGTTTCATGGGTCAACGGGCACTCTTCGAATTCAGAGGCCGAAATTGTAAACGAAACAAGAATGATTGTCAGTTACAAACGAGAAGAATTCCCATAAAAGAATTGGGTCGCCCGTCAGGAAGCGTTCCAGCGCCTGAAGCCCACCCGTGTTCCGTCCGGTTTGGTGGCAACCCACTCGATGAAGCGGAAGGATGTCGGGGTGGGCGGCCAGGGCCTCGACGGTGTTGTAGTCCCGCTCCAGGGACTTGTTGTCGACGGTGGCCTGAACGCCGCCCAGCTTGCGTCAATGGGCGGCGTTCTCTTCGATCTTGAGGGTTGGTGGCCGGTCCGGGATCAGTCCCGGCTGACCAGTACCTGCTCGCCGAGCAGTGCCGCTTCGAGACGTTCGAGGCGCTGCGCCAGTTCCTGGTTCTGGCGCAGCAGGCCCTCGGACTGTTCCAGCTGCTGGGTCAGGAGTCGGACCTCCCCGTGCAGCTGCTCGGTCTCCTGGCGCTGTTCCTGCAGGGCGCGGATCAGCAGGGCGCCGAGCTGGCGGTACTTGACGCCTTCGACCTGACCGTCGGCGTTGTAGATCGCCAGGCGGGGCTCGATGGCAGCGACTTCCTCGGCCACCAGGCCCAGGTCTTCCTCCCCCGTTTCGATCCATTCGAAGGTGACGGGGCGCAGGCGGTCGATCAGGGCGGTGGCGCTGTCGATGGATTCGATATTGGTCTTGTAGCGCCCGCTCGACGAGCAGGCCGCCAGCTGGCCGGCCGTGCCCGTCGTGCCGGTGCGACAGACATCGATGCCGCCACCGGTGGCGAAGGTCGTGATCGTCAGGGTGCCGTCGAGAAAGACCGGGTCGTAGATCGACGTGCCCAGAGCGCCGACGATCAGCTTCTCGTCGTCGTTGACGCTGATTCGCAGCGCCCGACCGTTGCCGTTGACGCCGGGGCCGTTGATTTCCAGCATGGCGCCGGGTGTGAGCACGTCGATGCCGACCGGATGGGCGAAGTAGCTCTTGCTGCCCGGCACGCCGGCGAAATAGCCGCCGTAGCCATTGGCGTTGGAGGCCGCGCCGAACAGGCCGACATTGGGGGATTCTCCGTAGACGCCATTGTCGTCTCCGCGGGCGAAGACGCCCGTGGAGTCGGCTTCGGCGTTCAGTCCGACGAAGCCCTCGGCGCGCATCGCCGTGCCAAGGGGGTCGATGTTGGTGGCATAGACCCCGAAACCGGCGTCACTGAACGAGGTGCCGTAGAGCCCGTAATTCTGTGCCGCCGTCCCCGTGGCCACGCCCTGGACCGCGATACCGTTGGCCGTCTGCCCGAAGACGGCGTTGCCGTCGGCGGTGGCGGAAATGCCGACCACGCCGCCGTCGACAATCAGTGCCTCCGTGGCGTTGGAGTTGATCGCTACCGTGTCGTCGTAGCTCAGGATGCCACCGTCCAGTTCCCAGAATCCGCCCCCGTTCAGCGCATGCAGGGCGAGCGGTGCAGCGGCCACGCGCTGGCGCGGCGTCAAGGTGATTCCATCGGCTTCCACTTCCAGCCACAGGCCATCGCCCCAGGGGACGGTGCCGAACAGCAGCTCGACCTGAAACAGGCCGTTCGCAACGGCGACGCCGGTCACCGATTGGGACGAGACCATGGTGCCGCCGGTCTGCTGCGTCCAGATCTCGAAGTTCATGTCGACGCTGCCGGTGAAGGGCGCGCCGTTGTCGAGCAGACGTCCCTGATAGTTGAGGGTCTCGTTGGCCGGCAGGCCGGCCTGGATCGGCAGCGCCAGGCAAAGAGCCACCAGACAGACCAGGAGGTGGCGCGCGCCTGGCATGCGGTGGCCATGATGATCGAAAGAGCGTTTTGAGTTGAACATTTGCTGATCTCCAGAGTGCGGGATGGGGCTAGTCACAGGGCATGCCGGCCGCGACCCACTGCTGGATCAGGCCGCGCCATTGGGCGATGTCGTTGGGGGGAGCCGTGGGCACGGTGCCGCCGAAGGGCAGGCGGCCATCGCCGACGGCCCAGAGCACCAGCTTGTCCTCGCTCATGTGCTCCAGCGGGCTGTGGCCGCTGACGGGCTGGCTGGCCAGGTTGCAGAGCTCCAGATCGCTGCGATCGCGGAAATCGAAGGCGATGGGAGCGGATTGCCAGCCGGGGTCGATCGTGCCTTCGATCGGTAGAACGGAGGCGTTGTGGCAGCCCGTGCAATCGGTGGAGGCGCTGACCACAGGATGCGCGGCCGGCAGCACGCCGGGCGGGTTGTCGGTGACGCGACGAAAATCCGTCGCGGCGACCGCGTGGCAGGTGGTGCAGCGCGGGTGGCGGAAGCTCGGCGCCAGCTGGCTGCTGAAGGAGAAGGCCCGGCCTTCGAAGCGATCTCGGAAAAGATCGTCCAGGGCGGTGGCATTCAGGCTCCAGAATCCGCCCGTCAGGCTGAGCCCGCTGCCCGTCATGGCGCTGGCCGAGGTGGCGTCGGCCTGGCCGAAGCTGCCTTGCAGGTTCCAGCTGCCGCCGTTGGCATCCATGGTGCCGCCGCCGTCGATCGAGTACCAATCGATCGCCCGACCACTCCCGGCAATGACGGTGGCGGTGCCGAGCAGAGCGATCACAAGAAAGAGAAGGCGCATATCCTGAACTCCTGATCGAATGTGCTGATCGTTTCAATCGCTGCGGACCGAGGGCGAGCGCATCGCTCGGGTGTTCGGTGCAGGGCTTGTAAATCAGTCTGCGTCGGAGGGTCAGGGCGTGCTTTTTGGCAACTTAAAGTTTGCTTTAAGATTCCCTTAAGCAATCAAAATCAATTGGATACGTGGGCTTCTGGCGCGCTATCGGCGGCGCTTCCGGTCCTTCCCTTGGCGTTTGCCCGTGGGGCAGACGATGGCCAGGGCAAAGCCGGAGGCGATGACGCCGAGCACGGCGCAGCCGATATCGAGCAGAGTGTTCATGCGATTCCCCTTGTCCTTTCATCAGACCGTTTCGGTCCTTCGGGAGCCTGGGGAAGGCGAGGTGGGACTGCTTTTCCGGGGCCTTATTTTTTCCTTAAGTTCATCGGCGCCACGACGGGCTCAGCTCACGGGACAGTTCAGGGAAGGTGCCAGATCCTGCTGCCAGTCAGGGCCACGCAACTGCCTGAGCGCCTGGATGGCGGAGCGACATTCTTCACTGGACTCAGCGGCGAGATAGAGCAGGCGGGCCGCCGGGAACAGGCGGGGCGCCCAGTCCTTCATCACGGGCCAGATCCGGGTCATCTGTTCGTGATTGGGCGCGGCCTGATAGAGGCGCTCGGCCACCTCCGCGATCAGCACCGCTCGCAGGGCATCGCGTTCGCCGGCATCACCGAGGATCATGTCCAGGTCGTCGGTGATGTCGTCGGCCCGACCCTGAACGATCGACCACTGGGCGCGCAGGGATCGGTGAAAGAGGCGGTAGCGATGATCGTCCAGTTGCTCCGCGCGCTCGCCCATGGCCTCGATCAGCGCCAGTGCCCGAGGATGCTCATCGTTCCCGCGATCCAGGGCCAGGCGAGCGCGTTCGCCCAGGCTCGACAGCTGACCGGCTTCATTGTCGACCTGCGCCCATTTCTCCCCGGCCCGGCGATAGTGTTCTTCGGCGCCCAGGAAATCGCCGAGGGCGTGCATCGCCCGGCCGACGGTCATCGAGGCGCTGGCTGCACTGGTCGGTTCGTCGCGCCCGTTGGCCAGCGCCAGAGCCTCGAGGCCGTAGTCCCGAGCCCGATGGAAATGGCCTCGTCGAAGGGCCACGTCGGCCAGATCATCCAGGGTCTGCCCTCGGCGGCGCTCGTTGCCCGTGACCTGGAAATCGGCCAGGGACTGCTCGAGCAGGCGTTGACCTTCTTCGAAGCGGCCCTGTTCGATGGCGATCTCGGCAATCACCGCGCGCGTATTGGCCGCCTGATCCAGGAGGCCGTGTTCGATGCGGATGGAGTAGGCGGCGTCCAGTCGCTCGAGGGCCTGCTCGTACAGGCCTTGATCGAAATAGGAGTAGCCGATGTTGTGCAGCACGCGGGCGGTCTGCACCCAATTGCCCTGATTCCGATAGATCTCCAGCGCCCGTTCCGCGTTCTGGCGGCCTGAGTCGAAATCGCCCTGCGACAGCGCGAGCATGCCCAGGTTGCCAAGCGTGGAGGCGACGCCGCCCAGCAGATTGTTTTCGGAAAAGCGCTGCTGAGCCTGCTGATAGTAGCGCTCGGCCAGGGTGTAGTCTCCAGCGTACCAGGCCTGGTTGCCCAGGGACGAGCGAACGGCCGCGGCCAGCCAGGCATCGGCCAGGGGGCGTTCGAGCAGGGATTCCAGCAAGGCGCGGGCGCGGTCGACGTCCCCGGTACGGTTGACCGCGATGCTGAGGTGATAGCTGGCCCAATGGGCCTCGGGTTGCTCGGCGAGGATGGCCTCGTAGAGCCGGATGGCTTCCTCGTGGTTTCCGGTCAGGCTATGGTGATAGGCGCGGGCATAGGCTTCATCGAGGAACGGACTGTTCAGGCCCAATCCGCCGGCCGGCGGCGGCAGTGGCGCTCGCAGTTCCTCGGCGAGCATGTCGGCCATGGCCAGGGACAGGCTGGCCGGGCCGCTGCCGGTCAATTCGAGCTGGGCCGACTGGCCGTCCTCCAGGCTGGCCAGCTCGAGACGGTAGCCGCTGCCGTCCCGAACCAGGCGCGGTGCGAAGACCTGCGAGGCGCCCGCCGTCGCGGCGGCAGCGACAGGGGTCGAGGCTCCCTGGCGGGCGGACTCGAGGCGAGCCAGTTCCCTGGCCGAGACCACTTCGATGCCGCGCCGGGTCAGTTGCTCGCTGAGCATGGCCGTGGCGCCGGCCTCGACCCAGTCGAGACCGTTGTCGCCGGTGGCATTCTCGATGTCCAGGAGGGCGATTCGCGGAGGGGCTTGCTCGGCCAGCTGCCAGGTCTGCCACCAGACCAGCACACTGGCGATCAGCAGCGCCAGGGGGAGGGCGATCCGCCAGTCGAGGAATCGCGTCGATCGATCGTCGGTCTGCGCATCGAGCGGGTTTTCGAGGGCTTCTGGCTCGGCATCCAGCCGGAAGCCGACGCCCCGCAGCGTGACCAGCGCATCGGGTAGTCGGCCTTCTCCGCTCAGCAGTTTTCGAAGCTTGAAGATGGCCTGCGAGACCACGGCGTCGCTGGCGATGCTCCGACCCCAGACGGCCTCGAGCAGCTCCTGGTGGCGAAGCACCTGACCGGGGCGATGCGCGAAATGGACGAGTAGATCGAACACCTTCGGTTCGACCGCGACCTCGCTATCGTCCGAGCGAATGCGCCGAGCGAGCTCATCGATCTCGATCTGCCCCAGTTTGTAGCGGCGAAGCTGCGCCATGTTCAAGCCCGGAAACAAACGCGGCATTCATCATAAGGTATCCGCTAGGGAGCCTCTGAATAATCATGCTTGGAGCGCGTTTCAGTCGGAAAAGCCGCAGATCGTGCGGTGCGACGCGAGTGACAGTAGCCGTCACGCGCTTATCGTTTCTTAGTCTGGCGCTTCTTGCCTTCGGCAAACCGCGCCAGCCACGAAACGGCGCTACGGCCGAGTGGCGCGACGCGCGAGATGCGGCTTTTCCGGCGAAACCCATACGGGACGGGCCTTTGCGGGGCCTCCGCCTCGTTTGGGCTCGCTTATTTGGAATGACCAAACCGCACGCGCTGATCGTTTCGTCACCAGGCGCTTCTTGCCTTCGGCAAACCGCACCTGGCACGAAACGGCGCTCACCCAAGCCAAGCCGGAGACTCCCGCAAAGACCTGTCGCGCCCGAGCATGATTATTCAGAGGCTCCCTAGTGGCTCGAGCTCGATCGTTGCCGTTCATTTCCGGTTCAGGACTGGCCTCTCGCTCTATGGCATGCTGCGTTCCATACCTACTTGCGGGGAATCTCTCATGCAGAAGTCGATGGTTCTGGTCTTCATGCTGCTGGCGCTCGTCGCCGGTTCGCTTCAGGCCAATTGGGAAGACCAGGACGCGAACCAGATCTACAAGGTGATCATCAATCACGAGGAGCAGTACAGCATCTGGCCCGCCGACCGAGAGAATCCTGCCGGCTGGAGAGACGCCGGGTTCTCGGGCGTCAAGCAGGACTGTCTGAACTACATCGAGCGGGTCTGGACCGACATGCGCCCCCTTTCCCAGCGGCGACCCGGCGGAGGCTGAATCGGCCACGAAGCCCGCGGGCCGGGTCGGGGCCATGGCCCTTGACCCTGCTCGGTGCTAATCTGAGCCGAGGGACAGTGATCGGTCCCGTTCGCCCGCTACCCTGACCCGAGAGTTTCAATGCGACCCACCTCCGTTGGCATCGATGCCATGGCCTTTCATGGCCCCGAATGCTACGTCGACATGGAAGACCTGGCCGAGGCCCGTGGCGTGGCGCCAGCGAAGTTCACCCAGGGCATCGGTCAGCGGCAGATGGCGGTGGTCACCCCCTGCGAGGACACGGTCACGATGGCCGCCCAGGCCGGGCGCCGGGCCTTGCAGGCGTTTGATATCGACCCGGACGAGATCGGCACCCTGATCGTCGGCACGGAAACCGGCGTCGATCATTCCAAGCCGGTGGCGGTCTATGTGCATGAACTGCTGGGCCTGCCGACGAGTTGCCGCACCTTCGAGACCAAACACGCCTGCTACGGCGCGATGGCCGGCCTGACTTCGGCGGCCGACTGGATCCAGGCGGGCCGGGCACGAGGCCGCAAGGCCCTCATCATCGCCTCGGACATTGCCCGCTATGGCCTCGGCACGCCCGGCGAACCGACCCAGGGTGCCGGCGCGGTGGCCATGGTGGTCTCGCCCGATCCGAGATTGATCACCTTCGACCCCGAGATCGAGGGCGACTACACGCGTCAGGTGATGGACTTCTGGCGTCCCCTGTATTCGAAGTACGCTTTCGCGGACGGGCATTACTCCATCGACTGCTACCTGGACGCACTCGAAAGCTGCTGGCACGATGCCGTCGGCAAGGCCGGCGGAAGCCACGAGGCCTTTGCCCTGTCGGTCCTGGATGCCTGCTTCTACCACGTGCCGTTCACGCGGATGGCGAAGAAGGCGCACCACCGGCATTGGGAGACCGAGCTGGGGCGAGCGATCGAACGCGACTCGGAGGATGGGGCGCGAGTCGAGGACAGCTATCGCCAGCGCGTCGAGCCCTGGTTGTCACTCAATGCCGATGTGGGCAACATCTACACCGGTTCCCTGTTCCTGTGCCTGATCGACTACCTGCGCCAGGCCACGAGCGAGCGCGAGGGCCGACCGATCAGCCTGTTCTCCTATGGCAGCGGCTGCGGCGCGGCTCTGTCCATTGCCCGGGTCAGCGAAGGCGCGGCTCGTTTCCATCGGGCCATCGACCCAGGTGGACAACTCGCCGCTCGCCGGCGCCTGAATGTCGAGGAATACGAGGAAATTTTCAGAGCCTGTGAAGAGTCCGATCGAAACGACGGTGAGCGGATCGATCCAGCACGCTGGGGATTGACCGGCGGATTGCACTACGTCGGCACCGCGGACCATCGGCGGCGCTACACGAAGTAAGGCGGCCCGCCTCGGGCATCGCCACGGACGAGCTCCCCGACCGACCCATGCTGCATATCGCCCTTCATTTCATCGTCCCGCTGCTCTTGGCGCTGGCTTTCTACCGGCCGCGCTGGCGCCAGGCCTTCCTGGTGCTGATCGCGACCATGCTGGTCGATGTCGATCATCTGCTCGCCGACCCGATCTACGATCCCGACCGCTGCTCGATCGGTTTCCACCCGCTGCATACCTGGCCGGCGATCGTGATCTATGGCCTGTTGTTCCTGCTGCCCTTTCTACACGCCCGCCTGTCGGCGGGGCGTAAGCCCATGTCCGGGTCGGCTCGAACCCTGCATCTCGTGGGCGCTGGCCTGCTGATCCACATGGCTCTGGACTGGATCGATTGTCTGGTCTGAGTTCGGGCGAACTCCAACCGATCATCGACTGCCCGCGCGGCAATCGGAACGCTCAGGGCAGAGGCGCGTTCGAGTAGTAGTGCCAGATGAACACGGCCACGGCGCCCCGATAGGGTCGCCAGGCCTCGCCGAGTGCATCGGTCTCCTTGCGATTCGGGCGTTCGGGCAGGCCTTTGAGCCGGTGCAGGCCGGCCTGGATCGCGAGATCGTCGGCCGGCCAGACATCGGGGCGGCCGAGCGAGAAGAGCAGGAACATCTCCGCGCTCCAACGTCCGAAGCCCTTGACCCGAGTGATCCGCTCGACGATCTCCTCGTCCGGCAGGGACGCGAGTTCGGCGGGGTTCAGCTGGCCGTCGAGCACCGCTTCGGAGAGGCTGCGGGCATAGCCGATCTTCTGTCGCGACAGGCCCATAGCGCGCAGTTCCTCATCGTTCATCGCAAGGATGCGCTCGGGCTGGAAATCGCCGTCGAGGGCCGTCTCGACGCGACCGAAGATCGTCGCCGCGGCTTTGACCGACAGCTGCTGGCCGACGATGATCCGGAGGAAATGCTCGAAGCTCGGCCCGCCGCGTCGGCGCTCCTCGGGGTAGCCGACAGCCTCCAGGGCCTTCGCAATATGGGGGTCCCGTCGGGCGATTTCGTCCAAGGCCGACTCGAGGTGGGCTCGGGTCAACTGGAAATCCTGGGCGGTTTCGCGGGTGCGCATTCGATCATCTTACTGAAATTGCAATCGAGCCCCTCAGCGACTACGGTGGAGCAAGGCGTCTCCGCGATTGCAGCGGATGGCAACGGACCCACACCGAGGGAGCAACACCATGGAAGGCATTCTGATCTGGTTGATCGTCGGCGGCATCGCCGGCTGGCTCGCAGGGCTGATCGTCAAGGGCGGCGGTCAGGGCATTCTCATCAACATCGTCGTCGGCATCATCGGCGCCGTCATCGGCGGCTGGGTCTTCGGCCAGCTCGGCGTGGCCATCGGCTCCGGCCTCATCAACGCCATCATCACCGCTGTGGTCGGTGCGGTCATCCTGCTACTGTTGATCGGACTGATACGCGGGAAGCGTTGACCGATTATCGGGTTTGAACTGAGGGCTCAGTGATGGGCCCTCTTTGCGATGGCCTTGGGCAAACACCTAGCGCGATCGCCTGCTCAGCCTGAATGTCCAGGGCAGCCCGCCGGAGGCCGAGTGGAGCTACGATGACGCCGGCTTCCGCATCAGCGAGACCACGGCCACCGAGGCGCGCCGCTTCCGCTGGGATGGCGAGCGCATGGCCTTCGAGACCAACGTGCTCGGCAACCTGCTGGTCCGCTATGACCACGGCCCCGATCGCCTGCTGGCCGAAACCCAGGGCATCGACACCCGCACCTGGCTGACCGATGCCCTGCGCACCCCGGTGAAGCGCCTGACCGAAGCCGGCAGCACCTACTCGGTCACCCGCTACGACGAATACGGCCAGGTCGAAGAAGAAACCTCCCCGGACACCCCGCGCTTCGGGTTTACCGGCCACCAGCGCGGCCCCGACGGCGCCCCGGACCTCTATTACGCCCAGCAGCGCTGGTACAACTCGGCCACCGGGCGATTCATCAGCGAAGACCCGCTGTGGGGCGAGCCGAAGATGCCGATGAGCCGGCATCGGTATTTGTATGCGTATGCGAATCCGGGGGTTTATGTGGATCCGGATGGGCGGGTTGGGATATTCAATGATGGAACTGATCAGGATGCTTTTTATCCCTTGACCATCAATGATAGAGCGATAACCAATGTGGGCAAGTTGAGAAAGCTGTATCAGGGGGTGGCTTTGTATCGTAGTGGGATTGGAACCGAGGATGGGGAGTGGCTTTGCAGAATGACCGGCTGTGGTCTCGAAGAACGTGTCGATTGGGCGTATCAGCGGATTGTTGAGATTTACAACGATCCCGATTCAACCGAGGAAGACCGGCGGATTGACATTTTCGGGTTTAGCAGGGGAGCCGCTGTGTCAATGGCGCTGGTTCAAAAATTATCTCTTGAAGGTATACCTGTAACTAGGCGGCAGCAAATATACACAGACCGGCACCGTTGGGAGACGGTCGAGTGGACTGAAAACGTTGAAGCTAATATCCGGTTTGTTGGATTGTTTGACACCGTCGCCGCTAGAGGACTTGCAACAACCCCGGATACACTTTTCGATAAGCTGCATATTTTCCTTCCGAATGCGCCGACAGATCGTCTACGAGTAAGGTGGTCGCAGGTTGGAGGTCAGGTGCGGCAGGCTGCTTCTGCGCAAGAATATAGAAATACATTCGACTTGATTTCGCTTCGCTCGTGTGACGGTTGTCCTCTTCCTAGCAACGTACAAGAGGAATTTTTTCTAGGAGCACATAGTAACGTTGGTGGTGGGTATGGGATTAGTGATGGTGGGAATCCGTTAGCTACTTATTCACTTTCCTATATGTATCGGGAAGCGTTGGCCCTCGGGGTGCCGCTGGCCCAAGATCCCTCGGTAGGAGATGCTATTGAGGGGATGCATGAAAAGTTTTTCGAACTGATCGATGCTGCACATGACTCGAGATTCCCCGTTGACAGGTTTTTGGGGAGAATCAGCCGGAGTATTTATTTTGGTGGTGCTTCGGGAGAACCAGTCGAGTTCACGGCATTTGAAATGCTACAGAAGGCCGTCGAGTCGGCAGAACGCATTGACCCTCTTTTTATTCACGAAGATGAGGGTGCAGAGCCTTAGTTTGAGCTTTGGGAGTACATTGATGGAGAAAGTTATCGGCTGGCGGTTCTTCCTGTTAGTGAGTATGAGTTCATTGCTCTGCTGTTGTAGTCAAAGCCCTTCACGTGCCTTTGATGTCGTTGCGATGCAGAGGTCAGGGGACCCAGTGTTCGACGTAAGGGTTTCTTTCGCTGGCTTTCCGGAGTTTGAGTTTGGGGATCTTTATCCTCGTGATTCTGAGAGAGGTCTAAAGGTTTATGGTCTATTTCAGGGTGATTGGCCGGACGAAATTCATGTTCGATGGAAAAGTCGAATTGAACAGGCGCGATTCGACACCCATACGTTGGTTGTGCCGCCGCCACTGGATCTTGAACCTGGCGAGACTCTTCAGCTCGTAGTCCAATTTGATGCTGGAGCGGTGCAGGTTCATTCAAGGGCCTACAAACACGTTGATCGAAGAGCTTCATATCGATACAAGAGCAAGCAAGGATGAGTATTCGGAACACAAGAGCAGGACAACACAAGAGCAGCGTCAAGAGCAGGACATCCACGACTTCCTTCCTCGAAGCGACTCGGCCGATCGGTCCTCAGTAGACAAGGAATTGGGAGGGTTTTGGTCGCTTCGAATCGCCAACGAACAACAAAGGACATATATGGACGCCTCCCCGTAGTCAAGCTGGTTCCTGGGGTTTGTTGAGTTTCTCGGCATGATTGCTCCTCTAGGGTTTCGGTCGCTGCAAATACCTAAGGGTAGGGTGTTGGCCCGGATTTTCCATGATATGAGCACGACGAGCAGCCAGCATACGCTGGCCTGATGGATGCAAGGGAGATTCGCCTACTCCGTCTGCTGCCGCATCAGAATCCGGGCTCGCTCGCTGCTGATGCCCTTCACCCACGCATTGCAGCATTTCGCAGTCGCTTCTTCCGCATGCTCCGAATACCGCAACGGCTTCATTGCCTATGCTGCAGCCCGATTTCTGCGGCCTTGGCCATCAGCGCGCGCCGGGCTCTTCATCCTTCAACGAACGAGCCTGCGCTTCCAGGCGTCTCAGGTCCTGTATGGATCGGATGGTCCTGACCAGGAAGAACAGTGCTCCGGCGATCAGGGCGCCCACCAGCACCGTATCCATCCAGTTCCATGGGCTTCCGGCCTGCGACTGGACGAGGGAGTAGAAGCTCAGGGCGGCGATCAGCATCGACGTGCCGCCGGCGTGGTGGTTGCGGCGGGCTTTCAGGGTGGCCTTCTGTGCGTCGAGGCAGTCGCGGGTGCTGCGCTCGAGGGCGTCGATGTTCATGGAGCGAGTCTTCCAGCCGATCGCGGCGCCGAACAGGGAATAGAGCAGGGCGGCGAGGCCGATGGCGATCTGGCCGCCGAGGATCAGGGCCAGGCCGACGAGCAGGCCGGCGGAGGCCACCGCGAGTTCCGACGCCAGGATCAGGCGCTGGGTCCGACGGCGGCGGGCGAGGTCGGGGGGCGGGCGTTGGCGCGCGGAACCATCGTTGAGCGATTGCCAGAGTTCGCCGAGGGCGTCGAATTCGTCACTGGGTTTCATGGTCGTGTCCTTGGCCTTGCATCAAGTCCTTCAGCGCCTTGCGGGCGCGACTCAATCGTAGGGAGACGGTGTTGGCGCTGGTGCCCATGACGTAGGCGATCTCGGCGGGCTTGAAGCCTTCCAGGGTCAGGGTCACGGGCTGCCGCCAGTTCAGGGGGAGCTGGCGGACGGCGGCCAGCAGCAGTTGCTGGCGGTGCAGGCGGTTGAGATTGTCTTCCGGGCCGGCGGACGGGTCGGCATCGTCTCGGGCCTCGACGATGTCGGGGGTCTGCACTTCGCGCCGGACGTGGGAGACGGCCTGGTTCATGGCAATCCGGGCCACATAGGCCCTGGGGTGGTCTGCACCTTCGATCCGCTCGCGCGCCGACCACAGGGCGAAGCAGATCTCC
This sequence comes from Wenzhouxiangella marina, assembly GCF_001187785.1. Lineage (GTDB taxonomy): Bacteria > Pseudomonadota > Gammaproteobacteria > Xanthomonadales > Wenzhouxiangellaceae > Wenzhouxiangella > Wenzhouxiangella marina. The sequence goes on along the minus strand of NZ_CP012154.1, from coordinate 3,175,779 downwards.
TGATACAGCTCCTCGGCCACGGCGCGGTTGCGTTCCTGCGCCAGGGCGATGCGCCAGACCATGTCGCCGTGGTCTTCGATGATCTGCTCGAATGTCATGGTCGGGTAGATAGGGCGGCCGGGAGGATGGGTTCTTCGGTGTTCGTCAGTGGACAGTCGCGGCGGAAACTGTTTTCTGTCGTTTCGACAGGAAATTTCTTGTGGCAGCACTAGCGGGGCAGGACTCGAGCTCAAGGAGACGCTCCATGAAATTCACCCGCACTGCCACCGCTCTCGGCGTCGCCGTTTTCGCCTCGAACAGTCTGGCCGAGGCCGTGCTCTATCACAACTTTTCCCGCGTCGATGTAATCGAGCAGGCGATCGTCGAGGACAGCTGGATGCTCGTCGAGGACGGCATCATTCAATCGCTCGGCGAGGGCGCGCTGCCTGCAGGCTTCGAGGCCGAAGCGCGCGACATGGGCGGGCGCTACGCCATGCCCGGCCTGATCGATGCGCACGCGCACATCACCGCTGGGCCGCATCGCCTGGAGGTGATCGATGGTCGGCCGACCCTCACCATCGAGAGCGTGGACGAGATCACCCGCTTCAACGCCCTCTCGGCCCTGGCCCATGGCGTGACCACGGTCCGCAACCCCGGCGGCGACACGGAGGCCAATGCGCACTATGACGAACACATCGCCAGCGGTGAGTGGACCGGGCCGACGGCCCTGCACGCGGGACGGGTCATCCAGCCCTCACCCTTCGGCGGCAGCGCCTTCGCGCATCCGGACTCGCGCGAGGCCTGGTTCGCCGAAGCCCGACGCCAGGCCGAGGCGGGCATGCGCTACTTCAAGCTCTACGTGGGCCTGAGCGAGGAGGAGCTCCGCACCGGCATCGAGGCCGCCCATGCCCATGGCCTGCAGGCCATCGCCCATTTGGACCAGGTCAGCTGGACGACGGCACTGGACGCCGGCATCGACGGTCTGGAACATGCCTTGCCGACCAGCGCCGATCTGCTGCCGGAGGCGGATCGTGCTGCCTTCGAGGCCATGCGTCCGCGCGGCAGCGTCTACCTGGCCGACTGGTTCCGCCGCGTCGATTTCGACTCGCCGGAGATGCAGGCGCTCTTCGCCATCCTGGCCGAGCGCCAGACCGCGCTGAACCTGACCCTGCTGGTCAACGAAATGATCGCCCGGGCCGATGCCCTTGCCACGGTGGTCGATGAAACGGACCTCGCCACGATGCATCCGGACAACTGGGCGGCAACGGAGCAGTTGATGAGCATGGGCGCGTCGCTCTGGCAGGCGGAGGACTTCGAGATGGCCCGCGAGGCCCTGGCCAAGGTGCGCGAGTTCGCGCGTCGACTGTTCGAGGCCGGCATTCCGCTGATGATCGGCACCGATGGCAATGGCTCGGGGCCGCTGATGGCCAAGGAGATGCAGCTGCATCGGAATGCCGGCATCCCGGCCTGGGACGTGCTCGCCCTGGCCACCCATCGCGCGGCTGAGACCATGGGCCTGGACCGGGTCGGTCGGATCGCGCCGGGCTTCGAAGCCGACGTGGCCTTCCTCGATGCCGACCCCGTGGCGTCCTTCGAGGCGCTGAAAGCCGCGTCGGCCGTGATCGTCGATGGTCGCTACTACACGCGCGACGCGCTGCTGGCAGCGGCACGGGAGTTTCTCGACTGAAGACGCTGCCCTGGTCCGAACCGCGGCGGGGCGCTTGATCACCCGCCGTGGCTCGGAGCCGGGCTGGCCGGGGCGGCTCAGCGCAGCTGGCGGTCCCAGTCGAAGCCGGCCAGGCGCCAGATCGCGTCGGGCGTGCGTTCGGTCAGGGCCACGATGTCCAGGCCGGAGCGCGCCATGGCCTGCCGAACCGCCCAGCGGCCGGTACGGTAGCCGATCGCTTCGCGGCCGTCAGGGTGGCTGAACATCCACTGGCCGTAGTCGGACGCACGCGGCAGGGCCAGCACTTCCTCGGCCCAGTCGGCCACCTCGGCCGGTGGCTGATCGGCGGCCTTGGTCCGGCCGAACAGTTCTTCGGCATAGACGGTGGCCAGGCCTTCGTTGATGGCGGCGATCTGGATTCCGTAGCCGTAATGGTTGCCTTCCATCACCCAGCCGCGCACCGTGTGGTGCAGTTCATGGGCAAAGGTGCTGGCCAGCTCGCCCTCGACGGCCGCGATCACGCCCTCGGGATAGGTCCAGGAGATTTCGATCAGCAGCTGATCGGGCCGGTCGGCGCGGCCGGTCACGCCGCCGAGGGCGTTCAGGGCTGGCCGGTCCACCGGCACCACGGTGACCGAGACCGGTGCGGTCAGGGCGGGGAAATCCTCGGCAACTCTTGCATGCGTGCGGTCCAGAATCTCATCGATGCGCGCCATTGCCTCGGCGCTGAATTCGAAGCCCTCGGCCGACTGGAACTCGGTGAGGACCGGGTCCGATGCCTGCATGGCCAGGAGGGCTTGGGTGCTGAACAGGAGCACCGAAGCGATCGTCAGTCTGGTTCCCATGGTCGAGCTTCGCATAGGTCATCCCCTTGACTTTGTCGTCTGAATGGAGTGTGTGTCCAGTCTCACCGGCAAGGCGTCCGTCCGCCAGGGCCATAGGTCATGGCGACCCTCTGCACGATGGCTGAGGGGGGTTCCGGGCCTATACTGGCCGCATGAAGCGCGCCCTGCTGTCGATCCAGAATTTCTTCGAGCCTCCGGACCCGGCCCTGATCCAGGCCGGCGCCGGTGGCGAGCGTCTGGTGGCCTGGACGCGCCTGGCCTTCTGGTTCGCGATCGGCATGGCGCCGGTGGGTGGGCTGGTTTCGCGGGGCTGGCAGGCGCCGCCGGAAATCCTGATCTCGGCGGCGGGGGCGGGCACGGCGATGGTCTTCGCTCTGATCGTCCTCTGGCGCCTGCGCGAACGACCGGCCGGCACGGCGATCGGCTTTGTCACCGGCACCGTCGACCTCACGATCATCCTGCTGACCCTGTTCGCCATCGCCATGGCGGGCAGGGCCGAGATCGTGCTGCACAGCCAGGCCGGCTGGGCGGTGATCCTGCTGGTGATCATGACCAGCTGCCTGCGCTTCGACACGCGCCTGTGCCTCTATATGGGCCTGCTGGCGGTGGTCGAGTACGCGGTGCTGCTGGTCCTGCTGGTCAACTGGTTCGAAACGCACTTCACGACCTATGACGCGATCATCCAGACGGCCCGAGTGGTGCTGATGCTCGCGGCCTCCGCCCTGGCCATGGGCGTGGTCAATCGAACGCGCAGCTTGATGCGGGCCTCTGGCTTCGATCCACTGACCGGCCTGGCGACGCGGGCCTATTTCAACCAGCGCTTGATGCGCGCGATGGATCAGGCCCGGGGCCAGGGTCAGGCCCTGTCCCTGGTGCTGATGGATCTCGATCACTTCAAGGATTTCAACGATACCCACGGGCATCACGCCGGTGATGAGGCGCTGAAACACGTCGCCGCACTGATTCGTGCGGCGCAGCGCGAGGAGGACTTCGTCGCGCGCTGGGGCGGTGAGGAACTGGCCATGATCGTGCCCGGTCTAGATGCCCGGGCGGCCGGTCGGCTGGCCGAGCGCATCGCGGCCTCCATTCGGTCGACGCCGGTCCGGATCGGATCGCAGGCCGTGGCCGTGACCATCAGCGCGGGGGTGTCCGAGTACGGGGTCGATGGCCGGGCGGCCACGGATCTGTTCGCCGCCGCCGACCGCCGCGTCTTCGAGGCCAAGGATGCCGGGCGCGATCGGGTGGTGGTGGAATAAGCATCATGCATGGCCAGGGGAGTGGCTCGATGCTGGCCTGAGTCCAGGGCTCGATGGCGGCAATCGGATGGACTTCTGGCACTGGTGGGGCGGCATCCCCGGCACTAGCCTGAATCGCTCGTCTGGAAGCCCGTCAGTTAGCAGCCATGTCCTATTCGATCGAAACCCGCCAACTCGGTCGCGACTTCGCCGGCCAGCGCGCCGTCGACGCCATCGACCTCCGCGTGCCCGAGGGCAGCGTGTTCGGTTTTCTCGGCCCGAACGGCGCAGGGAAGACCACGACCATCCGCATGCTGCTGGGTCTGGTCCGACCGAGCAGGGGCTCGATCCGGATCAATGGGCTTGATCTGCTGCGGCAACGCGAGCAGGCCCTGAACGGCGTCGGTGCCATCGTCGAAACGCCCGCGCTCTACCCGAATCTCAGCGGCCGCGACATGCTCGAGCTGGCCGCGCTGGCGCTGGATTGCGACAGGAAGGCCATCCCTGAGCTACTGGACCTGCTGCAGCTCAGCGAAGCCGCGGATCGCCGCATCGGCCACTATTCCCTGGGCATGCGCCAGCGCCTGGCCCTGGCTCGCTCGCTGCTCGGCCGACCCCGCCTGCTGATTCTGGACGAGCCGACCAATGGCCTGGACCCGGCCGGAATCGCAGACATGCGCCGGCTGATCCGCGAGCTGCCGGAACGGTTCGGCGCGACGATCCTGATGTCGAGCCATCTGCTGTCGGAAATCGAGCAGACGGCCGAGCATTGCGCGCTGATCCACCGTGGCCGCCTGGTGTTTCAGGGTCGGATCGAGTCCCTCAAGTCCTGTGTGCCTCCCACGCTGGTGGTGGACAGCCTGGCGCCGGATCGCGTCGAGGCCGTCCTGTCGGAGCTGGGTTGGACGACCCGGACCTGCGCTTCCGAGGTTCGGGCCAGGGTCGATCTCGACGCCTGGGAGCTGGCCGCCCTGAATCGTCGTCTGGTGGCTCAGGGCTGCGCGGTCAGCGGCTTGCGCATGGAGCGGCCGACCCTGGAGTCGGTCTTTCTCGACCAGACACGCCTGGCCGATGCATCGGCCCCCCTGGCCGATGAGGCCCAGGCAAGCCGGGTCTCGGCATGATGCTCCGTCTGACCCGGGTCGAGGCGCTCAAGCTCCGCCATTCCCTGGTGTCGCTGCTGGTCCTTGCCGTGCCCGGGATGATCTTCGTCATGCTGCTGGCGACGATTCTGAGCGGCAATTCGCCGGGTGCCTGGGAACGCGTCGCGATGAGTGGCGCTGCCATCTGGGCCTACTTTCTGTTGCCGATGGCGGTCACCGCGCTCACGGCGCTGATGGCGCAGGTCGAGCACGGCCCGCGCGCCTGGTCCTGGTCGCTGACCCTGCCGTTGCCCAAAGCCAGGGTCTTCCAGGCCAAGGCCCTGCTCGCGGCCCTGCTCATGGCGGTGATCAGTCTGCTGGTCGGCCTGGCCATTCTCGCTGGGGGGCTGCTGGGCGGTTGGCTGCTGCCGGATCAGGCACTCCAGGGGCCGTTGCCGATCGGCCTGCTGGCCGCTCTGATGAGCAAGATGTGGCTGGCGGGTCTGTTCGTGCTGGCGATCCAGTTCATCGTCGCGTTCCGCTTCTCCAGCTTCGCCGTGCCGGTGGTGCTGGGGATCTCGGGCACCTTCTTTGCCGTGGTGGCGACCTCGGCTCGCCTGGGCATCTACTTTCCCTGGTTGTTGCCGACGAATGTGCTGGCCAGCGCGCCTGAGCGGGCGTTTCAGGCCATCGTCACCGGATCCGTGGGCGGCGTGCTGCTGCTTCTGATCGGTTGCTGGTGGCTGGGCCGACGCGACTGGCTCTGACCGCGGTCGTACCGGGCTTCGGTTTATGATCGAGATTCTTCGGCGGTCGCGATGGCCGACCGTCACGCTTCACGATCGGATGTCAGGGGCAGGGTGATGCAGAGCACGGCGGATCGTCGTCGGGATTTCGAGCGCCGGGTCGAACGGGCCGAGCACCAGCTTCAGGCCTCGCCACAGCGCTATCTGTTGCGCGTGGCGCTGATGGCGGGCCTGGGCTATGGCGTGATCTGGGGCCTGATCGGCCTGAGTCTGCTGCTGTTCCTGGCCTGTGTGGTCCTGATGTTCGTCGCTCCGGCTTTCATCGGCTTTCTGCTGGCCTCGAAGATCATCTTCCTGCTACCGATCCTGGCCTGGGTCCTGTTCCGGGCCCTGAGCGTGCCCTTCGACCGCCCCTCCGGCGCGCTCGTGACCGCGCGGCAGGCGCCGGTGCTGTTCGAAGAGCTCGACCGGCTGTCGCGGCACTTGAAATTGCCCAGGCTGCACGAGGTGATCCTGACGCCGGAATTCAACGCCGGCATCATGCAGATTCCACGCCTCGGCGTGCTTGGCTGGCCAAGAAACGTCCTGATGCTCGGCATGCCCATGCTGCTGGCCCTGTCGCCCGATCAGATGCGCGCCATCCTGGCCCACGAGGCCGGCCATCTGGCCAGGAATCACGCCCGCTTCGGCAACTGGATCTACCGCGTCCGGATGAGCTGGTATCGGGTCATGACCGGTTTCGACCGCATGGAGGGCTGGGCGATCTCGGTCTTCCGGAAGTTCTTCGACTGGTACACGCCGGCCTTCGATGCGTTGAGCTTCCCGCTGGCCCGGCAGAACGAGTTCGAGGCCGATGCCGTCGGCGCGGACTATGCATCACCGCAGGCCCTGGCCGAGGCCCTGGTGGCGACCGAGGTGCTGGCCGACTGGTCCTCGAGCGATTACTGGCAGCCGCTGATCGACCGGGCCTCCCGGGAATCCGAGCCCGAGGCGCATGCCTTCTCGAAGCTCGAGGCGTTCTTCCATGAGGAACGCCCGGAGCAGGCCCGTGTCGACACCATCGTCGAACGACAGATGCGCTTGCCGACCGATTATGCGGATACGCATCCGAGCCTGTCCGATCGCCTGGCCGCCGTGCGCCATCGCCCCCGCTTTGCCGGCCGACAGGGCGACAGCGCCGCGGTGGGTTGGCTGGGCGATTTTCTGCCGCCGGCGCTCGACATTCTCGACCGCCTCTGGGTCGAGGAGAATGCTGTCCCCTGGCAGGAGAGCTTCGAGCGGGCCGAAGCGGCGCGCAAGGAGCTCGAGCGTCTGGGCGCGACGATGTCGGACGATCCGAAGCTTTCCGAGCTGCTGAAGAAAGCGCAGTTGACCGAGGTGGCCGTCGCGCCGGAGGCGGCCCTGGCGCTCTACGAGCAGGTGCTCGCCAGGGCGCCGGATCAGCCCGTGGCCAATCTCGCCCTGGGACGATTGCTGGTCGACGCCGACGCGACCCGCGCGATCGATCATCTCGGGCGCGTTTCCGAACACGCCATCTACGGCTTCGATGCCTGCCTGACGCTTCAGGATCTCTACCGTCGCGAAGGGCAGAACGCCGAGGTCGCCGTCTGGCAGGACAAGACCGATCAGGCCTACGATCGCTTCCAGCAGGCGCAGTTCGAACGCACGGTCCTTCTCGAATCGGACACCTTGCAGGCGCCGCGCGGGCTCGGCCGCGACCAGCTCGATGACATCGCCGATCAGCTCAAGGCCATCGGCGGCATCAAGCACGCCTTTATCGCGGAGAAGTGGGTCTCGAGTGCTCCGGATGTGCCGGTCTACGTCATCTCGATCACGCCCAGGGGTCTGCTGCCCAAACCGAATTCATGGGCCGAGCAGGTCGTGGCCGAGATGAACGTCGATCTGGACTTCCTGCTGATTCCCAGAATGGGTCAGCTCAAGTCGCAGGCCAGGAGGATCGAGCGCGAAGGCCTGCGACTGTTCTGAGCCTGGCGGCCGCGTTCTCAGGTCCAACCGTTCAGCCGCTTCGATTGCCGGTCCCTGGGCTGGATCTGCCTGCGAATTGCCATTTTCCGGTCAGTGCTGTGCCAGGAATCCCGGGCAGACTATCCTCGGACAATGTGGAAGGCTCGAAGGAGTGTGGACATGGATCAATCGGTCTCGACGATGGAGCGACTGGGTCGATTCCCGTGGCGGCCCGTTGGCTGGTCCCTGGCGGGCCTGCTGCTCATCCTGCCCCTGATCGCCATGCGCTTCACCGATGAGGTGAACTGGACGGGCCGGGACTTCCTGGCGGCGGCGCTGATGCTCGGCGGGACCGGGCTCGCCATGGAGCTGACCTTGACCCGGTTCAAGGATCTCCGCTATGCGCTGGCCTGGGTGCTGGTCCTGTCGAGCGCTCTGCTGCTGCTCTGGATCAATCTGGCCGTCGGCATCCTGGGGGCTGAAGACCATCCTGCCAACGCCTGGTTTCTGGCCATCTTTGCCATGGGTCTGCTGGGCGCACTGGCCAGCCGTCTGCGACCGGTCGGCATGGCTCGCACGATGCTGGCGGTGGCGGCAACTCAGTTCGTGTTGCTGGCCATCGGCATCGCCGCTGTTCCCGGCGATGTCCTCAAGACCGTGATTCTCAACGGCCTGTTCATCGCGGCCTGGCTCATCTCCGCCGCCCTGTTCTTCCGGGCTGCACGGCCCACGACAGCAGAATGATCGTGGGTCGGCCCGCCTTGTGTGAGCTGATCCCCGGTCATGCCATTCGCCAGCGTCAACAAGCCTCGTCGACGCTGGAGTAGACTGCAGTCATGAAGAGGATCGTTTGCCCACTACTGATGCTCTGCTTGCTGCTCGGCCTGGCACGGACTTCGCTGGCCGCTTCCCCCCCTTCTGCCGACGAGATCCTGCGCCTGCCCCCCGAGATGGTCGAGCGTCTGCAGACCGAGATTGCTGGCGTGGCCCTCAGTCCCGAGCGACGTGTCGACTTGCTGGTCGAGTTCATCTCCGAACAGGGCGGTTTCGGTTTCCAGTATCAAGCCAGCCCTACCTTCAGCGTCCGCGAGACCGTGTTTCAGGCGCGCGGGAATTGCCTGAGTTTCACCCTGCTGTTCATCAGTGCCGCTCGCGCCCTCGGCATCGAGGCCCATGCCCGGGAGGTTCGCGTGCCCCTGGCCTGGCGTCAGGACGAGGACCTGATCTTCGACGTGGGGCACGTCAACGTCGGCGTGGAAACGCCGGGCAGCCGCAAGACCGTGGACTTCGACCCCGATTTCCTGCGCTCGCAGCGCCTGGCCTCGCCCTACCGAGGCAGGCGGGTCAGCGACGAGCGCATGCTGGCGCATTTCTACAACAATCGCGCCGCGGAATTGCTGGGCGAGGCCCGCATCGAACTGGCGGCTGAATGGGTGGCTCAGGCCATCGCCCTGGATCCGGGCTTCGCACCGGCCTACAACACCGCCGGGGTGATCGAGCGCCGCCTGGGGCGGCCCGAGCGTGCGAGAGCGCAATTCCAGCGAGCCCTCGAGCTGGCCGAGGACCCGGCGCCGACCCTGTTCAACCTGGTCTTGCTCGAACGGTCGCAGGGTCGCCCCCGAGCGGCCGAAGACCATGCGCGTCATCTGACCGGTCTGCGTCCCTCCGATCCCTGGTTCCAGTGGGCCCTTGGACGCTTCTACGAGGACCTCTCGGAGCTCGATCGCGCCCGTCGATTTCACCTTCGAGCCATCGAACTGAACGACGATGAGCCGCGCTTCCACCGCAGCCTGGCTCGCGTCCTCTATGAACTCGGCCAGGAAGCGGAAGCCGCCCGGGCACTGGCGCGTGCCGCCGGGCTCGACGCATCTTCCGAGGCTTCGAGGCAGCAGGCCAGCCTGGACAAGCACAAGGGGCCGGACTGAGACGCTGCGTGGCCGGGCAGTGACTTCCGGCACGCGCCTTCGACCGAGTCTCTCTCTAGGCTGGATTCCTGAATCCCCCAAGGAGTCCCTGATGAACCGAGCCGTCGGTCTGGTCCTCGCTTTCGGTCTGTTGACCGTTTCTTCCTTCGTGCAGGCAGAGGGCTCCTTCGCCGAGCAGGCCCGTGCCGTGCTCGAATCCGCGTATGCCGCGGATCAGCCGGGTGCCGCCGTCGTCGTCAGCCGGGATGGCGAGGTGCTGTTCGAGGGCGCCGTCGGGATGGCCGATCTGGAGTTGGGCGTTTCGCTCCAGCCCGATCACGTCTTCCGACTCGCCTCGGTCACCAAGCAGTACGCCGCCGCCACCCTGCTCAGCCTGGTCGAGAGCGGCGAGGTGGCCCTGGATGATCCGCTGTCGAAGTATCTCCCGGACTTTCCGGTCGGCGAGGTCACCATCACCCAGCTGCTCAATCACACCTCAGGGATCAAGAGCTACACCGGCATCGAAGGCTATATGGGCTCGGAGCGCATTCGCGCCGATCTAAGCACCGAGGCGCTGGTGGCGGTGTTTGCCGATGAGCCGGTGGATTTCGCGCCTGGTGAGCGCTTTGCCTACAACAATTCCGGCTACGTCCTGGTGGGTGCGGTGATCGAAGCCGTGACCGGTCAGCCCTGGAACGAGGTGCTGCGCGAGCGGCTGCTCCTGCCCAACGGCATCGATCGAACCGATGCCTACGGTGATTCCGAACTGGTGCCGGGGCGCGTCGAGGGCTACACCGGCACCGGCGATTCGCTCTCACCGGCGCCGATGCTGTCGATGACCCAGCCGCACGCGGCCGGCGCACTGCTGGCGACGGCAGCCGACGTCGATCGCTGGCAGCGGGCCCTGCACGGAGGCCGGGTGCTGAACGCCGAACTCCATTCGCGAATGATCACGCCCGAGGGGGCGGCCGTCGAGGCCAACTACGGATTCGGTATCGTGGTGCAGGAATGGCAGGGTCAGCCGGCCCTGACCCATGGGGGCGGCATCTTCGGTTTCAGTACCCAGGCGCTCTATCTGCCCGAGACGAGGCTGTCGGTGGTTGTCCTCAACAACACCGACAGCCCGGACTGGAGCGCCCAGGACATGAGCCTCCGCCTGGCGGCGCTGGCCCTTGATCGGGCCTATCCCCTGGAAGAAGAGGCCGTGGAATGGTCCAGCGAGCAGCTGGCCGCCCTGCAGGGAACCTATCGAATCAACGAGACCGAAGTGCGTACCCTGGTGGTGGAGGAAGCTGCCCTGATCAGCCAGCGCAACGGCGGACGCCCCTTCACCGTGCAACCGATCGCGGACGATCGCCTGCGCTTCGATCGATCCCTGAGCTGGTTCTCGATCGAGCGCGACGAGGCCGGCCGCGTGGTCGCTGTGGCCCTGCATTCTGGTTGGGGGGGCGAGCCGGAGCGTGCCGAGAAGATCAGCGATGAAGTCCAGACGCGCCAGGCGATCGAGGTGCCCGTGGCCCAGCTCGAGCGCCTGATCGGCGACTATGAGCTGATGCCCGGGTTCATCATGAGCGCGCGTGTGAACGAGGGCCAGCTCGAGATCCAGGCCACCGGTCAGCCGGCGATACGGATGGACGCCGAGTCCCCGACGCGCTTCTTCAGCACCCAGGTCGGGGCGGACATCACTTTCGAACTGCCCGAGACCGGTCCGGCCTCGAGCCTGACCCTGTTCCAGGGCGGTCAGGAAATGCAGGCGCCACGTGTCGAAGCGGACCCGGGTAGCGAGTAGCGCTCCTCAAGCTCCAGCGGGGGTCATTCGACGCAGGGCCGGCCGCTGGCCGTAGGTCATGGCGCGCCACGCCCATTCCAGCGGGCCGAAGCGGAAGTGTCGCATCCAGACATTGCTGAGCGCCACCTGCAGGCCGAACATGAGCAGACCGGCCCCCAGGGTCTGGCTCATCCCGACCTCGCCGGCCAGACGAAAGCCGAACCAGCCGCCGTAGAACCACTTGCTGACGAACAGTCCGGCGATCACGTAGTTGCTGAGCGCCATCTGGCCGACCGGGGCCAGCCACCGCAGCAGGATTCGCACTCCGCCCGTTCTGAGACCCAGCACGATCAGGGACACATAGCCCGAAGCCGTGAGCGGGACCGCCAGGTGGTGCAGGGTGGTCTTCAGGGCCTCCGGCGCACTGGTGCGCGCCTCCAGCCAAAGAGCGCTGCCTTCCAGCAGCAGGCCGAGGGGAAGCGCCACGAACAGGAGCAGGCGGAACACGCCCAGGAAGTCATCCACCCGTTCCAGCCAGCCCTGGCGGCCTACCCAGGCGCCGATCAGGAAGCGACCCAAAATGTAGGTGCCGAAGGCGACGATGCCGCCGTTGGCGAACCAGCCCTGCCAGTTCCAGTCCGCGAAGTGCTGGATCAGTCCCCAGCTGTCCCGAATTTCGTTCAGCGCCTGACGGTAGTGAATGGCGGATTCAGCGTAGAAGTCCGTGCTGGGCTCGAAGTCCGCCAGGCCGATCCATTCGATCAGCTGATTGCCGATCTGGTTGCCGAAGAACAGCAACGGCAAGCCGATCCCGAGCAGCACCCGATCTCGCGTGTTGCGCAGCGCGAAGAGCACCAGGCCGAGGATGGCATAGAGATGCAGGACTTCCCAGGGGAACCAGATCAGGAACTGCGCCAGGCCGAAAATCAGCAGGATCAGCAGGCGTCGCAGATAGATCGATTCGAAGGCGGCCCCTCGCTGCCGCAGCCGGGTCAGCTGCATGGAGAAGCCGAGGCCGAACAGGAACGCGAACAGGGTATTGGCCTTGTCGGCGACGAAAAGCTGGGCCAGGGTCGTGGCCCAGGCGTCGATCCGCCAGGTCGGCAGGGCGGCGAGCTGTGCCTCGGTGGCCGAAATGCCCCAATCGACATACTCGTACAGACAGCCCAGCAGTACCCCGAGCAGGGCGAAGCCGCGCAGGGCGTCGAGTTCGATCAGACGGTCGCTGCGCGCGACCGGTTCGGCCAGCGTGCCGGCCCTGGGGTGTGGATCCTGCATCCTGATTCTCCCTTGCTTTCGGCACTATGCCCGAGAACGGCCACCGCGCCAAGCAGGATTCCAGACCATCAGATCAGAACAGCACCACGTCCAGGTGATCAGGGGAGGAGACGCTGAGGCGGAGTTCCAGGAGGCTCGGGCAGGCGGGAAGTCGGTACAGCCAGCTGACGTCATCGACGGCCAGGGGCTCGATGCGCTGGTTCTCACAGCGAAGCTCGATGTCGGGCCGACGGCTCAGGGCAAAGCCGAGATGGCTGATGGCCAGCAGCTGGCCATCAGCGTGGTCCAGCGCCAGGACTTCGGTCTCCTCGGGCTCGAAGGCCGGTGACAGGGGCGGGTAGGCGCGAAAGCCTTCGAGTTCGACCGGAGATTGTGCGCGGGGCAAGGCCCGGACCGGAAACAATCGAAAAGGTCCGATCTCGGTCAGCGCCTCGCGATCGACCGAGGTCAGCAGTGCTTCGGGCAAGCCGACCAGATGCGGCCCTGGTTCGTCGCTTCCGCGCAGGTCGTTGGCGAGTTCACCGCAGTCCAGTCGGGCCTCCATGGCATAGCTGTGCAGGAGCGACAGGGCATAGGACCCGTGCAGGGTGGTGCCGGGAAAGCGGCACAGCCAGCGTCCGCTGCGTCGAGTCGCTGCCGCATCGAGGAAGGCATGGGCTCGATGGATCGATGGAGGCTGTTTGACGTCCATCAGCGGGTGCAGTGCGAAGGGCAGGCTGCCCTCGCGGAGCTGCTGGTGGGTGCGCAGGGCCAGGCTCGAGTGCAGCACGACGATGCCCAGGACCAGGGCGGCGAGCAGTTGCGGACCGAGCGCGAAGTGGCGGCTCCATAGCGACAGGCCGCGAGCGATCAGGGCACTCAAGACGACCCAGATCGGGGTCAGCATGTAGTAGGGGTGCACGACCCGAAGCAGGGGCAGGACGAGCAGTCCGGTGATCAGGGTCAGGATCAGGATCGCCGCGATCCGGTCGCCTCGACGAAGCGCCACAAGGGCGCCGCTCAGGCCCAGCAGGCAGATGGCGGCCACCAGAGCGCCCAGCAGGCTGCCCAGGCCGCTCGGCGCACCGGCCACGCTGCTCAGCCAGTAGGCAAGGCCGCCGCCGAACAGGGCCTTGATGAGGGCGAACAGATTGGCGAGGCTCCATTGGCCGCCCTGGCCACTGCTGAACTCCCCGAGCCCGGCCAGCACGGGCCAGCCCTCCAGCTGTTGATGGATGAAATAGGGCAGGAAGGGCAGCGCGGCCAGGAGCACCGCCAGCGCCAGCACGCGCAGCTCACTGCGATGCCGCCGCCAGCCGAGCAGGCCGAGTCCGATCGGCAGCAGGACGACGACCAGGCTGCTCGGATGGGCGTGCAGGGCCAGCGAGTAGGCCAGCGCCATCAGCCAGAGATCGCCCGCGCGGCCGGCCAGGGCGTAGCGAATACCGCACAGGGCCGTCGCGGCGAGCAGGGTGCTCGTGAGAATCGGGTGGGTGATGAAGATCTGCTCGAAGCCGTGCCAACCGGGGAGGAGCAGCAGCGCTGCCCAGAGCAGACCCGTGCGCCGGCCGTCCCAGGCCTGGCCGGCACGATAGGCCAGATAGAAGCGCGGCGCGGCCAGCAGGCCGAGGCCGACCATGATTCCGGCCACGCCGAGGCCGAGGGACTGAAAAGCGGCCAGCAGGTAGTACCAGGCCGGCCCCAGGTTGAAGACGCCGGCCAGCTGCGGGCCGATCAGCAGGGGACGGCCCTGCTCGAGCATGTCGAAGCTGGTGGCCAGGTCGCGAGCCAGGTCCAGGTGGAGCACGGCATTGAAACCCATGGCCAGAAAGGCCAGGGTGATAACGCTGATGATCAGACGGTCGAGCGTCGGCATGACGGGCGTCGCGGCCTGCTCGGGGTGGCGACGGTCGTGAAAGGTCCAGGCGCGGTTGAGCAGGTAGTTGCTGATCGGCACGGCGGCAAAGGCCACCGCCTGGACGAGCAGGTAGTGCAGGCCGAGCAGCTGGGTACCCAGGGCCATGATCGAGGTGTTGAGCAGCAGCCCGAAGCCGGTGACGGCCAGAAAGCGCGGCAGGGTCCGGGTCATCGGTTGGGCGTGCTCGAAGACCCAGTGGTGCTGCAGGCCGAAGGAGACGAAGAAGCTGGCGACGAAGCCCAGGGCCGAGGAGAGCACTGGCGGACGTCCGAAGCCCTCGACCAGGATCAGCAGCACGGCCAGGTGGGTCAGCAGGCTGAGTGCGCCGGTCAGGCCGTAGCGCAGCAGGCGTCGGCTGATCACGAATCGCGGCCTGAGCGGAGGCGGTCCTTGACGATGAAGTGGGGGCGTTTCTTGACCTCGTGATGGATCTGGGCGATGTACTGGCCGATCACGCCGAGGGCGATCATGACCACGCTGCCGTGGATCAGCAGCAGCAGGATGACCGTGGTGAACCCTTCCACGGCCTGCCCGCTGTACCACTGCCAGAGCGTCTGCAGGCCGAGCAATACCGCGAACAGGGCGAAGATCAGACCGGCCAGGGTGACCAGCTGCAGCGGCGCGGAGGTGAAGGCGATGGTGTTCCGCAGGGCGTAGCGGGCCAGGTCGAACAGGCCGAACTTGCTCTGTCCGCTATCGCGGGGCGCGGTCTCGAATTCGATGCGAGCCGTCGGATAGCCCATCCAGCTGCTTAAGCCCCGGAAGAAGAAGGCCCGCTCGGGAAGCTCGAGGAGCTGATCGACAGCGCAGCGCGACAGCAGGCGAAAGTCCGCGGCCTCGGTCAGGTCGACGCCCGTCAGTCGGGTGAAGATCCGATTGAACAGGCGCGACGCCAGACGGGCGGGCCAGCTCTGGTCGGCGCGGCTCTTCTTGACGCCTTCGACGATGTCGACGCCAGCGCGCCAGGCTTCGATCATGGCGGGCAGCTGCTCGGGCGGGTGCTGGCCGTCGCCATCCATGACGATGACGGCCTCCCCACACGCCTCGTCCAGGCCCGCCAGCACGGCGGCTTCCTTGCCGAAGTTCCGGGCCAGGGAAACGCCGCGGATGCGCGCGTCCGCGGCGCTGAGCTGCCGCAGCCGTGCCCAGGTGTCGTCGGTGGAACCGTCGTCGACGACCACCAGCTCGGCCTGGCAGGCGCAGGACTCGACCGCCTCGATGACCCGGCTCGACAGGCGTTCGAGGCCGCTGGATTCATTGAAGGCCGGGATGACGACCGAGACCAGGGGTTCTGGCTGACTTGTGCCGGTGGGGCTGCTCACGCGCTTGCCTGACATTCCAATCAACGGGATCGATGCATCCGCCGTGGGGGCGAAGGCCTGCAGCCGAGAGGGTACAACAATCCGCCGCCCGGAACCGACCGAGGAATGCCGGGATCAGCCGGTTTCGGGGACCCGGATGAGGCGGAATCGACCCGCTTCCAGGGCCTCGCCGAGCGCGAGGGGATTGATCGCTCCGGATCCTTCTGCCGGCCAGGCGCCGAAGCCGCAGTTGCGGCCCGCATCCTTGGCCCGATAGAGCAGCAGGTCGGCCGCCTTGAGCGCGGGCTCCCAGACCTCCTGCCCGGAATCGAGCTGCAGGCCCCGGATCGGCGCGAAGCCCAGGCTGGCCGTGACCGAGATGTGCTCACCTGTCTCGTTGCGAATCTCCAGCCCGTCGATGCCGCTGCGCAGCGCTTCGGCCAGGCTTTCGGTGGCGGCATCCGTGGCCTCGGGCAGGAACAGCGCGAATTCCTCGCCGCCCCAGCGGCCGCACAGGGCACCGTGGGCGTCGGCCAGGTCGTCGATCAGGGCGCTGACTTCCAGCAGGACCTGGTCACCGACGTCATGACCGTAGCGATCGTTGATGGACTTGAAGTGGTCCAGGTCGAGCAGCAACAACGCGCCGCGCTGGACCGTCTCGCCCTGGCTCTGCATCTGCAGGGTCAGGAAACGGCGGTTGGCCAGGCCCGTGAGCGGGTCGGTCCGGCTGATCCGGAGCAGGCGTTGCTGGTTGGCGCGCTGCCAGATCGACAGGCCGATGGCCGCGATCACGACGGCAATCAGCGCCGTCCAGGCGACGCGCCGCCGGAAGGACTCTTCGGCGAGGCGGAGCTCGCGGAGTTCGGCGGCTTGCCGGAGTTCATCGAGCTCTCGGGCCTGCTGCTGCATGCCCAGCCGGGCCTCGAGGGTGTTCAGGCGCGAGCGCTGGCTGGTCTCCAGCAGCCCCTGCTTGCGTTCGGCGAATTCCCGGTGCAGGGCCAGCGCTTCTTCGTACTGGCCGCCTTGCTCCAGGATATCGACCAGCAGCGACAGGGCGTCGAGAACGCTGCGCTCGTACTGGATCTGTCGGGCCAGATCCAGCGCTTCGCGTCCGTAGCGTTCGGCAAGCTCCAGCTTGCCGCGGTCGAGGGCGAGCTCGGCCTGATCCTTGCGCAGGACGCTCAACTCTCCCGGGTTGTCGAACTGCTGATGCAGGGCCTCGGCCCGGGCCATCATGTCATCGGACCGTTCCGTCTCCCCCAGCTTGCCCAGGGCAAAGCCCAGCATGCTCATCGCGGAGGCCTGGCGCGGCGCTTCTCTTGGATCGCTCATGGCCGGGATCAGCCATTCCAGATGCTCGATGGCGTCGCCATAGCGCCCATCGAGCATCAGGGCGCGGGCCAGGTTGAAGCGCACGGGCACCAGGCGACCGGGCTCGGTGCCGTCGGCTTCGGCCATGGCGAGCAGGCGCTCGAAGTGTGCGATCGCGGCATCGAACTGGCCGGCTTCGGTCAGGTAGATCGCGATATTGCCGAGGATCGGGGGTAGCACTTCCACCAGGGCTTCTGCCTCGGCCAGCTGCTGAGCACGCTCGACCGTCTCGAGCGCGCTGATTCCATCGCCCCCCCGGAAGTGCAGTTGGGACAGGCGGATCAACAGGCCGACGCGATCATCCGCGCTGCCGTCCTGCCCGGCCAGTGCTTCGATTTCCAGGGTCAGCTCGCGGGCCTCGTCGAGGCGGCCGAGCTGGATCTGTGACCAGGCGCGGCAGGCCAGCAGCAGACCCCGTTGTGCAGCCGAGCGCGGCGCATCCAGGCTCAGCCCGTGCTCGACGATGCGCAGCGCGCCTTCGGGATCGGCGTACTCCATCATTTCGCAGCGCTCGATCGATCCCTCGACGGTCTCCGGGAGCGGCTCGGGCGTCGGCGAAGCCTGCAGGGCAATCAGTGTTGCGATGAGGAAGGCATGCATGGGATCGGCGCTGGCTGCGAAGGGGTCGCCTCCTATTGGACCACAAATGGGTCTCCGGGGCCGAGCGTGGTGGGTGAATGAAAAAGGCGGGGCGCACCATCGAAGGGGTGCGCCCCGCTCGGGCGACTGCGCCGGGGCCGGGCGTCAGTCGTCGTCGATCGTGATCGAGGCATCCTGGCCGGAAAAGTCGATGTTCCAGCCATCGAAAGCCTTGCCGCTGGCGAGCAGTCGACCCACGGCCGCTGCGTTCAGTTCGCCATGCATGTTGGCGAGGACCAGGGTGTCGTCATCATCGCGCAGCAGGAGGACCATGCCTTCGACGAATTCGGCGCTCTCGATCATGAACAGATCGATGAAGGTGTCGTCGGACTCGATCTTCATGGCCTGGCTCCAGCCATCCCGATTGAGCTGAGCGATGGCGTCCTGGATGCCGGGTTCCACGCCGCTCGTATCGACGTCCTCGAACACCATCAGTCGCAGGCCGCTGACCCCGCGCAGGATGTCCGACAGGTCGGGGTTGGATTCGCTCATGCTCTCGGCGAAGCCGCTCATCATGGCGGTGCCGAAGTTGATGTTGACCTTGGGGCTGAGGTCGCCGCTCAGGGCCGCGATATCGAACTGCCCGGCGCTCGAGCCCTGGGCCATGGCGACGCCGCTGCCGAGCAGGGTGCAGAGGGTCAGGGTGCGGATGATCTTGTTCATGGGGTTCTCCTTTGAGGGGTTTCGGGTTATTGCCGTTCTTGCATAGAGGTCTGGATCCGGTCCCGGAGTCGGTCGAGATAGGACGGGAATTCGAAATCGAGGTCCAGGCGGAATCCGGGCGCTTCCAGATGCGGTCGGACTTCGCGTTCGGTCACTTCGGCGACGCGGCGACCGCTGCGGTCCAGGGTGGCGAGCGCGAGCTGAAGCTCGGCCCAGTCACCGGCGGAAACGCGCGCATCGCTCGGGAGCGGAGCGCCTTCCTGTCGATCGAGGACCAGTGCCACGGTCACGCTCAGGACGACGGCGGCGGCCAGGGCCATCCAGCCCAGCGGCGCTCGGCGGCGCGAGCTCGAGGCCATCACCCGGGCTCGCAGCTCACTCGGTAGTGCGGGTGTGTCCAGCTGGGCCAGTTCCTGCCGGAGGCAGTAGTCGGCGACCAGTTCGGGCGACCCACCGAGGTCCTGACCCGACTGGATTCGCTCCTCGGCGGCCAGGTCCCTGAAGGTCAGTGGGTCAGCGCCGCGACGCGCTTGCGATCGATCAGGCGACTTGTTCATGACAGGTCTCCTCTAGCTGCCGGCGCAGCGCGCGCCGGGCACGGAAGGTGTAGACCTTGACCTGGTTCTCGGTCAGGTCGAGGGTGGTGGCGACCGTGGACACGTCCACGTCCTGGATGTCACGCAGCACGATCAGCGATCGTCCCGGTTCGGGCAGAGACGCAATCGCCCGGTGCAATTCACGGGCGCGCTCGCCCTGTTGACTGAGTGTGTCGGGATCGCCGTGGTCGACGTGCCGCTCGAGTTCGCGATCCACGGCCTGGACCTGCCGCCGCAATCCGGCCTGTCGCTGATCGCGTCGAATCCGGTCGAGACAGGCATTGCGGGTGCAGGTCAGCAACCAGCCAAGCTCGGCGTCCTTCTTCAGCCGGGGCAGCTCATCCCAGAGCTTGATCAGGGTGTCCTGGACGACGTCCTCGGCTTCGTGGACCGATGGCAACATCATGCGCGCCAGCTGCAGCAGCCGCCCACCGTGTCGATCCACCAGAGTTTCGAATCGTCGTCTCATGCCCCTGATACGTTTCAGGTGATTCAGGGTTACAGATTGAGGTGGGGTTTTTTTCGGGGCTAGTGCCAGAGGTTGGGGGTGTTGGGCTGGCGCCCGGGTTCTGCTCGCAGGCTGCGCCTGCTTTGCTTTGTTTTGCAGGCTGGCGCCTGCCCCGCTTTGCGGGAAGGTCAAAGTCAAAGGCGTTCCGTCCCCTTCGGGGCCGGGTTCCTTTTGGCAGTCGTCCCAAAAGGAACCAAAAGGACTGTTGCCCGCGGTATCGCCCAGCGCGGAAAGCTGCGCTGGGTCCCCTGTGCTTCTCGGCCGTGGCGGGCGCCGCCGAACTCGCTTCGGTCACTTCGTTCCCTACGCTCAGACATCGCGGCGGCGCTTTTCCCGCCCCGTCCTGCGATGCTCGGCGCCACCGAGGGCAGGGAAAGGCTGGGACGGGCCATTGCTCCGCTCGGCCCGACTGCTGGAGCGAGCAAAGTGCAGATGAAAGCGAATGGACAGTTTGCGCGAAGCGCAAGAAGTCCTTGAGCGTCACCGTCCGCACGTGATGCTCGGTGTGCTTTTGCTTTTGATCTTGCATTAGCCGTTGGAGTCGCCGAGAAGCGCAGGGCCGAGCGGACAAAGAAGTTCCGCTGTCTGACCGCAGCGCAGCGGAGGGAGTTAAGGAACTTCCCGCTCGGACCGAGCATCGCAGGGGACCGGGCGAAGCCCGGCGACTTCATGGGCGTCAGAACTTTTGGTTTCTTTTGGTTCGTTTGCCAAAAGAAACCCGCCCTCAGCGAAGCGGGGCGGAAGCCTTTGAATCTCCGCGAAGCGGGGGAAGCGCCAGCTTGCAAAGGAGGCGATGCAGGCGCCAGCCGGCGGGCACAATCGGGCAGGCGCACGGCGTCGCAATTTTCTATGATGAGCATTCTTTATGAAGACTCGTTTGGAGAATCTGATGAGCAGTTTGTACAAGACCTTGTGGGTGATGCTGGCGGCTTTGATGCTGGCGGCCTGTCAGCCGGCGGCGGAGCCGGAGTCGGGTGGAGCGGTCGAGGGTGAGGAGGCGGTGGCGGTGGAATCGTCGAGCGAGGCGCCGGTGGTCGAGGTGGAAACGTCCTCCGAGCGGCTCGCGGCCGTCCTGGCGGATCAGGTCGAGGCGATGCGGGAGCGTTACGATCAGCGCCATCCGCAGGAGACCCTGGAGTTCTTCGGGATCGAGCCGGGGATGACGGTGATGGAAGCCCTGCCGGGCGGCGGCTGGTATTCGCGCATTCTTCGGCCCTACCTGGGTTCCGAGGGGCGTTTGATCGGTGCCAACTATCCGATTCGCCTGTTCCAGCAGTTCGACTTCGCGACGCCGGAATTCCTCGAGAGCATTGCCAACTGGCCCGAGACCTTCCCGGAGCAGGCCGCCGGCTGGTGCGAGGGTGACTGCGCGCCGGTCAGCGCGTTCTGGATCGGAGACATGCCGACGACGATGGTGGAAACGGCCGATGCGGTGCTGTTCATTCGCGCCCTGCACAACATGGCCCGGTTCCAGAAGGCCGGTATCGAGGACTTTCTCGATCAGGCCATGACGAACGCCTTCGACGTGCTCAAGCCGGGTGGGGTGATGGGTGTGGTTCAGCACGAGGCGGACGAGTCGATGTCGGATGACTGGGCCAGTGGTGAGGCCGGGTATCTGAAGCGCAGCTTCGTGATCGCGGCGGCCGAGGCCGCGGGCTTCGAGCTGGAAGCGGCCAGCGACATCAACGCCAACCCGGCCGATCAGCCGAGCGAGTCGGACGTGGTCTGGCGCCTGCCGCCCAGCCTCGGCACGACCGAGGAAGGCAGCGAGGAGCGGGCCGCGATGGAGGCGATCGGTGAGTCCAACCGCATGACCCTGCGCTTCCGCAAGCCGGTCAGCGTTTTCTGACCGAGGATCGACCCGGTCGCGCTGCGACCTTTTTGTCGCCTCATCCGTCCTGACGATACGGGACCGCTCTCCACCGGGGAGCGGTCCCGATCATTTCTGAATAGAGGACAACGGATGAACAAGTTCTGGATCGCCTGCGGGTTCAGCAGCGCACTCTTGCTCAATACCCTTCCCGTCGCTTCCGTTCTGGCCTGTGAGGCCGAACGGCTGCCCGAGGCCGTTCGCTCCGGGCCGATCGTGGAGCAGGTGCCGGAGGCCACCTGGTATCGGAGTGGGCGGGATTGGATCGCCGCGCCCGATGCCTGTCAGGCAGCGATGGTGGTCGAGGAGCTGGCCGCCGCGCGTGCCGCTTTCGAGGACTACTTCGGGCCGGTGGCGAGCGCGGGCGCGGTGATCGATGTGCGCTGGGCCGGCGAGGTGGCCGGCCTGCGCTCGGTCGGGCTGGATTGGGTGTTGCCCTGGCGATTCGAGGCGGGTGCGAGCGCGGGGGTGGATGAGGCCCTGGTCGCCTCGATCCGAGCGCAGATCGAATCGCAACTGCAGAGCGCCGGGGCGCCGTCCGATTCGGCTCGGGTCGATGCGCTCGTCGCTCGGGCGCTCGAACAGCTGGGCGATCGGGCGGGCGCGTCCGGCGCCGACGCCTCCGACGAAGCGTCGAGCGCGCTGGAGCCCAAGGCCATCCGGCACGAGCTGGCGCACCTGTTGTTTCTTCGTGAGGTCTGGCCGTCGACCCGGGGACGTGGCGAGCAGTACGGCGGCGATGCACCGGACTGGCTGGATGAGACGGCCGCCGTGCTGGCCGAGAGCCCGTCGATGACCGAGAGCCGCCGGGCCAGTTTCAGGGCGATGGCCGAACGGGGCGAACTGATCGCGCTGGAACGCTACCTGAGCATGGTTCATCCGGTGTTTGCCGGGCAGGATTTCCAGGCCCTGATGCAGGCCGCGCGAGACAAGGCGGCGCAGGGCGAGGCCGCCGTGCTCAGCGCCTCGCTCGATCCCGAGCAGGGCGTCGAGGCGCGCCGCTTCTATGCACAGACTCGGGGCTGGGTGGACTATCTGCTGGCGCGCAGCGAACAACCGCGAGTGTTCGCTGATCTGACCCGGGCACTTCGTGATGGACAGGGCTTCGAGGCCTGGTTGCAGGCCTCGGCGGCGCGCTATGCCCTGCCGGTGACCCTGCCTGCGCTGGAGCGGGATTTTCTCGGCTGGGCAGCGTCGCAGTAGGGAGCGATGTTCAGGTGAAGATGGCCTGGCAGAACGCTCGCCAGGCCTCGTTGTCACCCAGCGGACGGACCAGCAGGGCGCTGGCATTGCCGATCAGGGCCAGGATCAGGGCCGGGTGCGCCTTGCGCAGGCGAATCATGATCCCGAGCAACAGGGCCATCACGGCCCAGCCGGTCCAGGTGACGATGTCGACGAGGGTCAGCTCCCCGATGCCGACGGTGAACAGCAGAGCAAAGGCGATGAAGCGCGCCAGGCCCGGCAACAGGACCCAGAACACGGTCGAGATCATCCACATCGCGTGGTCCTCGACCTGGCGGACCTTCAGCATCGCCATGATCAGGCTGATCGCGAAGCCGCTGATCGCGACGAGGTCGAACAGGGTCACGCCGTAGAGGAAGGTCGGCGGCGCGACCGGGCTGGAGTCGCCGCTGACCGCGCCCTCGATGTTGAAGGGCAGGACGGCCAGGGCCGTGCCGATCACCATGCCGCCGACGATCAGTCCGATCAGACCGTTGCGCCGATGCTGGCGGAGCCGCCCATGGGTGGCGAGCCAGGGCTGCATCACCAGCAGGACCATCCACAGGGTGGCCGACATGCCGTGCATGTGCTGAAACCAGGTCGCCTCGCCCAGTCGCAGGAAATAGCCGGGCGTGAAGCCGAGCAGGGTCACGAGCAGGGCCGCGCCCAACCAGAGATGGGCCAGGCGGAAAGGCAGGCTGCGCGGAGCGGCCGTTTCAGGCGTGGATGACATGCTGAGGATTCTCCCTTGTCGTACGTCCCTCGGGCCACCGAAACGGCAGGCCGGTCACCATACTGCCCGACTGGCGCCGGCCGCGCCAGTCGGGCTCGGCGGCCCTCACTCGAGCACGGTCATGCCGATCAGATGTCTCGCCATCAGGGCCGGCGCGCGCATCGTCTGCTCGTTGGCCAGCACCACGATGACCCAGCCGTCCGGCTGTTCGACGATGTCGAGATTGGCGCTGATGCCGACGAAGCCGCCGGAGTGGCCGAAGAGCGCGCCTTCGGGATGCAGCTCGAAGCCGTAGCCGTAGTGCGGCGATTGGAGCTCGGGTCTGGCGCTGGTCAGGACCTCGGCCATGGCCTTCGAGACCAGGGTGCCGTCGGTCAGGGCCGTGGCAAAGCGGAACAGATCGCCCACGGTCGAATAGCAGCCGCCGGCCGGACCGCCCTTGACGACGTGCTCGTAGAGGTTGTTGATGACTTCAACGCCGTCGATGGACCACTCCTGGCTGTAGCCGACCGCCAGATTCCGGTTCACTCGGTCGAGCTCGAAGCAGCCCGAGGCACTCATGCCTGCCGGACCCAGGACGTGTTCGGCCAGGTAGTCGTCATAGTTCTGGCCGCTGGCGATCTCGATGACCCGGCCCAGCACCATCATGCCGGTGTTGGAGTAGGCCCAGTCGGTGCCGGGCTCGAAGGCCAGGGTCTGGTCGGCGGACAGGGCGAGAAAATCGTCGATGCTGCGCATGGAGCCACGCGCGCGCTGCCGATACTCCTCGGTGAAGTAGTTGCCCAGACCGGAGCTGTGGGTCAGCAGATGTTCGATGCGGATCTTCTCGGCGCTGGCGCGATCGGGGTAGTCGATGAATTTCGAGAGCGGGTCGTCGAAGGCCAGCGCGCCGCGCTCGACCAGCTGGGCAATCGCCACGGCGGTCCAGGTCTTGTTCAGCGAGCCCAGATTGAAGCGCGTGTCGACCTCGTTGGCCGCGCCGAAGTCGCGGTTGGCCAGGCCCCAGGCCTGCTGTCCCAGGATCTCGCCGTGGCGCGCGATCAGCACGGCGCCCGAGAACAGCTCGGCGTCGGACAGGCCGTCGACATAGTTCAGCCAGCGCTCGGCGATGTCGGCATCGCCCAGGTTCTCATCGAGTGCGGGAAAGGGTGCTCGAGCGAGGCGAATCGATTCGATCCGATGCGGCGCCTCGCCTTCGACGTCAACGATCAGTCGCCAGCGCTCTCGGCTGACCGGTTGATGGGTGATGACTTCGATGTGGTGCGGCTGCTGATCGACGATGTCGACCACCTCCATGCCGCCGCGATGGTGCCAGTCCATGAAGCTTCCGATGCGTCGGTTCAATGGCAGGCGCTCGGCGTAGGCGGGCGTGTAGTGTTCGCGAATGTAGCTGGCGACCGAAGACGGCGAAGCGTTGGCCATCAGGCTGGTCAACTCCTGCAGTCGCTGTGCCGCCGGCGTGTCCGGCAGATTCTCGCTGGCCAGGTTGGCCTGCGAGAAGAGGAGGGCGAGCAGTGGGATCAGGGCGCGCATCGGCGGCTCCTTTTTGCTTGTGTGTTCTTGAAGGACGTCTGCGGTTCCCGAAGGGTCGCAGGGCGAGCATGCTCGTTCAGGGTAAACCCGAGGCCATGTCGCGTTGAACGACGATGTAGGGGCCTGGTCCTGGTGCCGCTAGGCACCGGATCATCACTGTGTGCATAATTGAATCCGCCGCCGCTGCGGTGGCAGACCCTGAACTCAAACCTCAGAGAGGGACGACATGGCTGGAAAATTCGAGATCTACAAGGACAAGGCCGGCGAGTTCCGCTTTCGCCTGAAGGCCGGGAACGGTCAGAACATTCTTGGCAGCGAGGGCTACAAGACCCGCGCCAGCTGCATGAACGGCGTGGAGTCGGTCAAGAAGAACTCGCAGATCGAAGCGCGCTTCGAGTGCCACGAGACCGCCTCGGGCAAGTGGACCTTCCGCCTGAAAGCGAGCAATGGCCAGACCATCGGGACCAGCCAGACCTACAGTTCCGAGTCGGGATGCCGCAACGGCATGAAGAGCGTGGCCACGTCTTCGGTCGACGCCAAGGTCGACGATCAGACCGCCTGATCCATGCCCATATCGAGGGCGCTGCCGGACGGCAGGCGCCCTCGCTTCACCCGGAATCTCCACCATGGCCGAGCTGGATGACCTGGTCGAGTACCCGCCCTTCGAGCGGCATCGCCGGGAACTCGCCGAGCAGGCTCGAGCCCGCCGCCTCCGACTGCTGATCGCGCTGCCTTCGAGCATCGCGCTCGTTTTCCTGTTGTTTCAGATCAGTTCGCCCCTGGGGCTCTTCGCGCTTCTCATCGCCGTCGCCGTGCTGTTCTTTCTGGCCCTGCCCGGTAGCTCATCGGTCGACGCCGGTGAGTTGTCCGGTATCGAAGGCGAGCTGGCCGTGCTCAAGCAGTTGAAGGGCCTGCCCGATGAGTACTGGCTGATGAACCGGGTGAAGCTGCCCGACGAAACCCTGACCAACGGCCAGCGCGAACTGGACTTTGTCGTCGGCGGGCCGACAGGCCTCTGGGTGATCGAGGTCAAGAATACCCCCGGGGTGATCCACGTCCAGCCCGATCAGCCGCATTGGCCGATGGTGCGCCGGGCCGGCTGCGGCTCCTCGCCCTCCTGGAACGCCACTCGCAGCCCCTTGCCCCAGGTTCGCGCGCAGGTCGAGTCCCTGTCGCGCTGGCTGCTTCGTCATGGCCTGGATGTGCGGCCTCGTGCAGCGGTGGTTTTCGCGCATCCCCAGACCGCCCTGGAAGGCGCGGAGCACTCCAGTATTCCGGTGCTGTTGCGTGACCGCATCGCGCCGGTCGTGAGTGAAGCCGGGCCGCAAGCTCTTCCCCCCGGTGTCCGGCAAGAATTGCGCGAGCTTCGAAGCAACGGGATCGTGCCGCATGTAAAGTATGCTTGACATAATGTAAAGCAGGCTTTACATTGTTTGCTCCACTGAGAAACGGAGCCGTCCATGTCATCCATCAGCTTCTACGAGAAAAGCGCCTGGGGCACCCTGCTGGCACTGAGCGTGCTGGGCGCGTTCTATTTTCGGGCCGTCTACGGTCTATGGGAGGCCGATGCCCTGGTCGCGCCCGCAGTGACGGGCCTGGCCATCGGATTCACGATCGTCCAGGTCATTGTCCTGGTGGTCTTCCATACGCTCATCGCGATCATCGACCGTCCGGGTGACGAGGACGAGCGCGACCGCCTGATCGCCTGGCGAGCCGGCAGCCTGTCCGGCCTGATCCTTGGCCTCGGTGTCTTCAGCGTGATCTTCATGATGCTCGCCGGTGCCTGGCTGAATCGCCCGGTCCTGCTGTCGCCGATGGTGGTCGTCAACCTGCTGCTCGCCGCGCTGCTGCTCGCCGAGCTGGTCGATCTGGCCGCGCGCATCGTCTTCTACCGGCGCGGCGTCTGAGATGGGCGGGCGAATATCCAACCGCGTCCGCGACCTGCGGGATGCCCACGACCGGATGACCCAGCAGGCCCTGGCCGATCAGGTCGGCGTGTCCCGCCAGACCATCAATGCCATCGAAACCGGCAAATACCAGCCGTCGCTGGAAGTGGCCTTGAAGATCGCACGGGCTTTCGATCAGGCGGTGGAGGCGGTGTTCCGACTGGAGGATTGAGCCCGTGCCTGGCCGTTCCGGGACGGCCCGGGCCATCCAATGGCGCGATCAGCCCGAACGCCGCCCCGCGTAGGCCGTCCCCACGTGGCCGACGGTCCGAGATTTCAGCTGCCTGCATCGCCCCGATGCAATGCCTGGCCCCCTCGATGCCGCATCGGTCCTTGCTGGAGAGTGCGTTCGGAACGGTTGCGAGGCCTCGATCGAGTCGATGCATTGATGGGGCCTTGAGTGCCAGAAGTCGACGCTGTCGGGCGTCTGCGGCGTTCTGCGGCAATGCAGTAATAATGTTATATTCTGCATTGGTGCAGCAACAAGCATCCGCCATTCACCACAACGAGTCCAGGTCATGGAAACAGCACAGCGTCGGAATTCGCAACGGAAGGCGGTGGCCGTATCGGATGTCGTCGACGCCAGCGGTGCCATTGCAACGGCTCTGAACATTCTTGATCAATGGGCTTTGAGTCGGGAGCAGCAATGCGCGATGCTCGGTATCGCCGAGCGCTCCTGGTATCAGTGGCGGCGCCAGGCGCCCAGGCGAGTGTCGGGCGATACGCTGGAGCGAGTCTCCTACATCCTTGGCATCTGGAAAGCCCTGCGGCAGTTGTTTCCCAGCCATGAGGCCTACAAGCGCTGGCCCCATCTCGAGAATTCGGCCCCACCCTTCGGTGGACAAGCCCCGATCAAGCGGATGGCCTCGGGCCGGGTGGGGGATCTCTATGTCGTTCGCAATTGGCTGGATGGCTGGCGCGGCTGGTGACCAAGGCAGCATTCATCCATACGGTCGAGCGCTGGGAACGTGCGATTCGCATCATCCCGAGCTGCTACCCGCCGATCGGGCTGTTCGAAGACGTGGCCCGGCCGGAAGACCTCGAATCGGTCTTTGCCGTCGAGGCCATGACCAATGATCGCCTGCAACAGGAGGTGGGTCGCCTCGATCTGGTTCCGCCCGACGAGCGAATCAGTGGTCCCGGCACCTCGCCGATCATGGCGGCGTTCACCCACCCGAACACCGAAGGTTCACGGTTTTCGCCCGGTACCTACGGCGTCTATTACGCGGCCAATGACGAAGCCACCGCCGTGGCGGAAACCCGGCATCACCGCGAGCGGCTCTATCGCTATCAGGACGTCGGTCCGCAGCGGATCCAGATGCGTGCCTACTGCGGCAGGATCGAAGGCGAGTGGGTCGACCTGCGTGGCCAGCAGGCGAGCCGAGCCGAGCTCTACGATCCTGCCGATTACCGCGCCAGCCAGGTCTTCGGCGCCGAGCGCCGCGACGAAGGCTGCTGGGGCATCGTCTATGACAGCGTGCGCCGACCCGAGGGGCAATGCCTTGCGGTGTTTCGGCCACGGGCCTGTCGTCCCGTGGCCCAGGGTGCTCACTACGAGTATTTCTACGACGGCCATGAGATTACCCACGTCGCTCGCCTCACCGAGATCCACCCATAGCCGTCATCCAGGCTCGGTCGGCCCGCTTCGGACTGGCTCGCGACCCCGTGCTATGGTCTGCGAAGAGCCAGGCGACCGCTGGAAATCAGACGGCGAGCCAGCGACCAGTACCCTACCGGCCCCGGCCGGCAAAGCGCGGTGATGGTGGACAGCCGGCCACCCGCCTGGCTCCTTCTCTTTTTGAAACGCGATTTCTATCGCACCCGTGAGCCGCATGGCGCCGGACCGATGGAGATGGCCTCAACCGGTTGACGTCGGATTGACGGAGATGGATCGGGTATGGTTCTCAGGCGTACCGCCCATCGAAGCCGCCCGTAGGTCGGGCCCACGCGCCCGACGGACCATGCCGGAAACGTTCTCCATTACGACCCTTGGCGCATTGCCTCTTACCGCAACACCAGCCGCGACACGGCTCGTGCCTCCACCGCCTCCCGACTGAACGGCACCACCCAGGGACGCCCGTCGAGAAAATCCTCGAGCTGGTCGTCGAAGTGCGGGCTCAGGGGGTGGCCGGACTGGCCCAGGGTCAGGTTGAGGGTGAAGTCGTCGGGCTCGGCCCAGTCCATGACGAAGCGCATCGAGGCGCCGCCGCGGGCGTCGAGGGTCTGATCGATCTCGTCGAAGGCGTGGTAGGTGACGTTGAGCGCGCCGGGGCCGGAGCCGACGGGCAAGGGGCCGCGGCTCAAGTCCAGCCAGGCGTCGAGGGGCGCGGAGACCGCCAGCGGGTGGCGGAGGGTCAGGGTCTGGATCTCGCCCAGGGGCCGGATGCCGAAATCCAGCACGTCCCGGAGCGCCTGGCGACCGGCGGTCTCGCGATCCAGGCCGTGCAGGGCGAACTGCTCGGGCGGGTGCTGCAACCAGTCATCGAGGAGGGTGCGGCCGTGGCGCCAGTCGTCCAGGGGGCCGTTCTCGAACAGGCGATGCGACAGGCGTTGCCACCAGTGCGCGAACAGGCCGGCCAGACGTGAGTCGGGCGCCATCTCGCCATCCCAGCTCGACAAGGCACGGGCCAGCTCGAGCTCGCCCTCGGCGGCCGCCAGTTCGGCCAGCCAGGGGGCCCAGACCCGGGCGCGCTCGGAAACGCGGTCCATCTGCATGGCGTGCATGTCCTGACGGTCGAAGCTCGCCTTGGAGCTCAACCAGGCGACGGCGCGACGCATCCGCAGGTGCTTGTAGTAGCCGGGCATCGGCCAGGGCGTGTCGATTGCGGCGTGGTTGTTGGCGTTGGCCAGCCAGCCCTGCTCGGGATCGAGGGCGTGGGGGCGGTCCATCGGCTCGACGAAGCCGGCCCAGTGATGGCTCGGGTCCGCCCCGTCGAGGCTGGTGTAGAAGTGATCGTGCTGGCGGCGCGGGATCGGCGTGGACTGCACGTAGCCGATGTGGCCGCGGGCATCGGAATAGCTCCAGTTGACCGACAGGGCGCCCATGTCCGCAGCGGCGCGACGGAAGTCATCGAATTTCTCGGCGCGGTTGATCGCCAGGCCATGCTCGATCAGGTTCTCCAGCGGCAGCCGGAAACCGGCCCAGTGCAGGACCTCGACCCGGCCGTCCTCGAGGTGACTGGCGGGGCCGAGTTCGGTCCACAGCTGGGCCTCGACGATGGGGTCGTCCTGGCCGCGCGCCCGAAAGGATTCGCGCCGCTCGATCAGCTCGATCGGGCCCTCCGGGCCGAGCAGATGACTCGGCCGTTCAGGGTCGAGCTCGAAGTGATAGATCTCGAACAGATCGACCGGCGCCACGGTGAAGGCGAAGGCGATGCGGCCGTTGTGGCCCATGGCGACGAAGGGCAGGCCGGGGGCGGTCACGCCGACCACATCCAGGTTCTCGTTCGAGTGCAGGCCGGCGGCATACCAGAGCCCGGGAGCCAGCGTGTAGTCGAGGTGCGGGTCGGAGGCGTGCAGGGCGGCGCCGCTGTCGGATCGCTCCGGTGCGACGACCCAGGTGTTGGAGGCTTCGGTCATGCGCGAGGCGGGCACCGACGGCACGCCCCAGCGCGGCAGCTCGTCGAGCCAGTCGCTGGCCTCCGGGCCGAAGGCCTCGGCCGTGGCCCGCCAGGCCTCGGCCAGGCGTTGGACCAGGGTGCCCGGATACCAGGTCTGGTAGTAGGCCAGCGTCAGCACGTCGTCGCGGGTCCAGGGCTCGGGGTCGATGCCGGTCAGCAGAAAGCCCGGCGGCAGGGCCTGGTCGGATTCCAGGCGCGCGTTGATGCCGGCCACGTAGGCCTCGAGCAGGGACTCGGTGTCCGGGCTGAGCGGGATGCGTTCTTCGGCCACTCGACGGGCGAAGCCGTAGCGGCGGTGCAGACGATCACTGTCCAGGCCCGAGGCGCCGATCATTTCGGCGATGCGGCCCGAGGCGACCCGCCGCAGCAGCTCCATCTGGAAGCCCCGCTCGGCCGCATGCAGCCAGCCGAGGGCGTGCAGGGCATCGGCATCCTGCTCGGCATATACGCGCGGAATGCCGCGAGCGTCGAACAGGATCTCGACGGGACGGTCAAGGCCGGGCAGGTCGAGCTCGCCGTGCATCGGCATGAGGCTGCCGGCCAGGTAGCTGCGGCCGCCGAACCAGATCGCCGCCAACAGGGCGGCGAAGGTGAGGACCGAGTAGAGGAAGATGCGCTTGAAGTCCATGGCCTTTCTCGCTCGGCTTGTCGATCGGGTTCAGGGAGCGCGCCGGCCGGGGCCGGCGCGCGCTGCTCAGTCGAGGGGGCCCTCGAAGCGGTCCGCGAAGATCGCGTCGCTGGCCACCGGGCAGATGTCACCCCAGATGCAGTCGACCCACTCGGGGTGGTCGACGAAGGGGTTGCGGTTGCCCTGGAACAGGAACACGATTTCGTTGCGGTCCATTTCCTTCTGGTCGACCGGGTCCTGGGCATGCCAGACCTTCAGGACGTCGAGGAGGCCCATGTAGGCCAGGCCGCCGGCGGTGTTCTGGATCTGATTGCGGTCATTGGTCAGCTCCAGATCGGGCTCGACGAAGCCGGTGCTGCCGTGGCTGCCGCCCTCGTAGCGGATGGCCATGTAGAACATGGTGCGGGCCACGTCACCGCGGCGGTCTTCCCAGGTTTCCCAGCTGCCCTGGTTGCCGTCGGTGCTGATGGTGAACCAGTTCGAATCGCCCGGGTAGCCGCCGCCCATGCCGCCGACGCCGTCGTTGAACACGGTCACGCGCTCGGTGCAGTCGGCGTTCTGGGACGGGTCACAGGAGGCGAAGGGCTTGTTGCCGCGATCGGAGTTGTAGTTGATGTTCGACAGGCGCAGATTGTGCGCGTCGGTGGCCGCGTTGTTCAGCGGCGTGCCCGTGTCGCCCAGGCCGATCGAGCGCGGCCAGGTGTGCTCGCGGTTGTAGAAGCTGTTACCGCCGCCCTGCTTGGGATAGGTCTCGTTCTCGTACAGGGCGAGGATCCGGCTCGGATCGTTCGGGTCCTCGTCGGCCAGCTCGAGAATGTCCCAGGTGTCGGTCGTTCCTGCCGAGTACGGGTACCAGAGGTGATCGTCGATCGTCTCGTGCAGGGTCAGGCGCAGGCTGGCCGCCGAGCTCGGATCCACGTTGGCGTAGTAGTCCCCGATCGGGCAGCCGTTGTTCGCCAGACCCGGGGTCGGCTGGACGATGGCATAGGTGCTCGTGCGACGGGGGCCGCCGGAGCCGTTCGGGCAGCGCTGCAGGGACACGGCCGAGGCGGTGCCGTCGGCGTCTTCGTCGACCTGCGGCTCGCCCGGCTCGAGCAGGGCCAGCAGGCCGGCCACGTCGGCCTGGCCGGAATCGTAGACCACGGCATCGATCACGGCAGTGGTCGCCAGCGGGGTGCCGTTCGGGTAGTCGCTGGCATCGCCGATGACCAGGGCGACGGCCGCCGCGCCATCGTCGAGGGCGACGGGCAGGGCGACATCGGGCGTGGTGTTGGCGCCACCGGCCACGAAGTAGCCGCCGGCCGAGGTGCTCAGGCCGTCCAGATCGATGGCCGCGTAGCTCTGCAGGCTGGCGTCGTAGAACACCAGGGCCAGGCCGCTCAGGTTCGTCTGGCCGACGCCGCCGTCGAACAGCTCCAGGAACTCTTCGGAGGCCGCGTCGACGGCGTTGATCTCGTTGATCAGCACGCTCGGACCCGGCGGGTTCACGTCGCCGCCCGGCGCCGTGCCCGGCGTCGGCGCACCGGCGCCCCAGGTCAGGCGGAAGGGTTCGGAGCTTTCGTCATCGCCTTCGATGCCGTTGCCGCCGCTGGCGACCTCGCTGCCTTCGCTCAGGTCCACGCGCTGCCAGCTTGCGCCGTCGGCGTGGGCGTTCAGGTCGATCACGGCCTGCTGGGCGATGGCCGTATCGGGCAGGTAGCTCGAAGCCACGGCATCACCGTCCGGGCCGTCGATCGACACGCCGGTCTTGTCGACCGCTTCGACCTTGTCGCCCCAGAGGGCGTAATCGAGGTCGGCGACCAGATCGGTCTGACCGTCCCAGTAATAAAGCACCAGGACTTCGCCGTTGTTGAAGCCGTCGGACAGGTCGCCCTGGCCGTTGATCGAGCCGACGAAGGCTTCGCGCATGTCCGGGATGCCGTCGGCGGCGCCGTCCTCGTAGAGCTCGTAGGTCGGGCTCAGTCCGTAGGCGGTCTCGAAGGCGGTCGAGCCGGCCAGGGCAACGGTCTGGCGCTCGCCGGCGGCGATGCTGGCACCGGCCGGGAAGCGGGCGTGGAAGTCGCCGAAGCCGCCGCCACCGCCGGCGCCCTGGACGATCTGGTAGTAGTACACGCTGCCGTTGGAGAAGGTGGCGTCGGTGAGATAGACATCGCTCAGGTCGATGCTGTCGGCGCTGGTGTTGATGATCTCGACGAACTCCGCCGTGCCCGGGGAGACGACGATCTCGGAGAGCAGCAGGCCGATCGGCTGGCCGCTGCCGGCGCCCGGGTCGATGGTGACATCGGCGCTGGTCAGCGTGTCGGCGTTGGGGTTGCCGGCGCCGTCGACCACGGCCGCGGCGTTGACGGTCAGGGACAGGGTGCCGGCGCCGCCGATGCCTTCGACGGTGACCGTGTAGCTGCTGGCACTGTTGGGCGTGAAGACCACGCCGGTCGTGGTGGTGCCGCTGGTGTTGACGGTCACATCGGAGAGATCGACGAAGTCGCTGACGTCTTCGGAGAACAGTACGCTGAAGGCGATCGAGGTGGCCGGTGTCGGACCAAGGGTAGAGGGCGTGACCGAAAGGATCGTCGGCGGGGTGGTGTCGGCGCCGCAGGTGGCGGTGTGGCTGCCCAGGCCATCGAAAGTATCGTTCGGGAACCCGTCCCATTCCACGGCCGGGTCGAAGGCATCGGCACCATTCGAGTCCGGCGTGCAGACGCCGGTCTTGCGGCGAAGCGTGTTGTTCTGGGTCGAGGTGTCGCCCGTGCCCCACTCGCTGCCCGGATCGACGCCGATCTGGCCGATGATGTCGACGGGAGCCCCGTCGCAGAAGAACTCGACCGCGTCGTCACCGTTGAAGCTCAGGGTGCCGAGCGTATCGGGGGTGATCGGCAGAATCGCGCCCGTGTCTGCGACGACGTGAACGTCGCCCACGGCAATCGTGCCGCTCAGGGGAACGGTCCAACCGACGCTGAGGCTGCCGTTCTGATAACCGCGAAGTTCGCAGCTGGCAGCCGCCAGATCAAAGGCGGCCGGGCCTTCGTTGTAGAGCTCGATGGCCTTGTTGACGGCAGAGCCTTCGACATACTCGGAAATGAAGACCAGGGATCCGCCGCAGTTGTTCGTGTGGCTGCCCAGGTCATCGAAGGTGTCGATCGGGAAGCCGGTCCATTCCAGCGCCGGGTCGAAGGCATCCGCGCCGTTGGCGTCGGGCGTGCAGACGTCGGGCAGGCGGCGGATCGTGTTGTTCTGGGTCGATGTGTCCCCGGTGCCCCATTCGCTGCCCGGATCGACGCCGATCTGGCCGATGACGTCCACGGACGCCCCGTCGCAGAAGAACTCGACCGCATCGTCGCCGTTGAAGTCGACGCTGCCGGTCGCATCGGGAGTGATCGGCAGGAGGGCACCGCTATTGGCGATGACATAGGTGCCGCCGGCCGGCACGCTGCCGCTCAGGGGCACGGTCCAGCCAACGCTGACGCTTCCGTTCTGATAGCCCCGCAGTTCGCAGTTGGCTGCGCCCAGGTCGAAGGCCGCCGAATCGGTGTTGTAGAGCTCGATCGCCTTGTTCAGAGACGAGCCCTCGACGTATTCGGAGATGAACACGACCGCCTGCAGCGGCGCGGTCAGAACGAGCAGGAGTAGGGCGGTGGAGAGACGCAGCATCGATCGGAATCCGGGCAAAAAAGGAGCGGAATTATAGCAAGACGCGGATTGCAACCGGATTACAGCGGCCGGCCGGGCGAAGGCGGGCCGCCTGCCTGCGGTCGCCCTGTTCGGCCACCAGGGTGCGCATCCACCAAGCCACGGCGGCGAATGGGTCTACGAATCCGAACGACCGGATCGCCGTGGCGACCTGATCGATGCCCTGAAGCGCTATGGGGTGCGGGTCCGGGAGCCTGGGCAGTTGCCGTGGGTTGGAGGGTGGGGGAGGCGGCGAGGGATGCCGCCGGCTGACGGGACAGGACTCCGATCGGCTGGGACGGTGCTTGTCGGTTCACGGGAGCTGGCTGCCCGCGGCCTGTCTCCTGCCATTCCCGACCGCTGCAGCGAGGACCTGGTGCTCGTGCCGGTCGGATGGATGCTGTGGTCTCGGTGCCTGCCGCCGCGATTCCTGTCCCGCCAGCCGGCAGCATCCCTCCCCGCTGAGGGTTGGGGGCGAGGATCTGTCACTCCGGGTCATTCGGTCGTACCCGCTTCTCGATGTCGACTGGAGCGCACGGTTCCAGGCTCTTCTTGTCGGTCTGGAATGCGGGGTGGGGGAGGCGGCGAGGGATGCCGCCGGCTGACGGGACAGGACTCCGATCGGCTGGGACGGTGCTTGTCGGTTCACGGGAGCTGGCTGCCCGCGGCCTGTCTCCTGCCATTCCCGACCGCTGCAGCGAGGACCTGGTGCTCGTGCCGGTCGGATGGATGCTGTGGTCTCGGTGCCTGCCGCCGCGATTCCTGTCCCGCCAGCCGGCAGCGTCCCTCCCCGCTGAGGGTTGGGGGCGAGGATCTGTCACTCCGGGTCATTCGGTCATACCCGCTTCTCGATGTCGACTGGAGCGCACGGTTCCAGACTCTTCTTGTCGGTCTGGAATGCGGGGTGGGGGAGGCGGCGAGGGATGCCGCCGGCTGACGGGACAGGACTCCGATCGGCTGGGACGGTGCTTGTCGGTTCACGGGAGCTGGCTGCCCGCGGCCTGTCTCCTGCCATTCCCGACCGCTGCAGCGAGGACCTGGTGCTCGTGCCGGTCGGATGGATGCTGTGGTCTCGGTGCCTGCCGCCGCGATTCCTGTCCCGCCAGCCGGCAGCACCCCTCCCCGCTGAGGGTTGGGGGGATCGTTGAGGGGTGGGACCCGCTGCCAGGTGTCAGCAACGGGTACGGGCCTTCATTCCTTCCCTTCCAGCTTGTCCTGGTTGCGGGTCTCGAAGTCGCTGGGGTCGTGGCGCTCCAGCAGCTGCATGGAGGGCTCGCCGAAGACCGAATTGACCATGCGTCCGCGCCGGGTGGCGGGGCGGGCGTCAATGGCCTTCGCCCAGCGCTGGACGTGCTCGTAGTCCTCGACCTGGAGGAATTCGGCGGCTTCGTAGAGACGGCCCAGAGCCAGCTGGCCGTACCAGGGCCAGATGGCCATGTCGGCGATCGTGTAGTCCTTGCCTGCCATGAACTCGTGTTCTGACAGGTGCTGGTTCAGAACGTCGAGCTGGCGCTTGGCTTCCATGGAGAAGCGGTCGATGGCGTACTTGATCTTGATCGGTGCGTAGGCGTAGAAATGGCCGAAACCACCGCCGAGGTAGGGCGCCGAGCCCATCTGCCAGAACAGCCAGTTCATGCATTCGGTGCGCGAGCGTCGATCGGTCGGCAGGAAGGCGTCGAACTTCTCGGCCAGATACAGCAGGATCGAGCCGGACTCGAAGACGCGCAGGGGCGGGTCCATGCTGTGGTCGACCATGGCCGGAATCTTGGAGTTGGGGTTGGCGGCGACGAAGCCCGAGCCGAACTGCTCGCCCTTGCCGATGCGGATCAGCCAGGCATCGTACTCCGCGTCGGAGAAACCGGCGTCGAGCAGCTCCTCGAACAGCATCGTGACCTTGACGCCGTTCGGCGTGGCCAGGGAATAGAGCTGGTGCGGGTGCTTGCCGACGGGCAGTTCCTGCTCGTGGGTGGCGCCGGCGGTGGGTCGATTGATCTCGGCAAACTTGCCGCCATTGTCCTTCTCCCATTGCCAGACCTTCGGTGGCGTGTAGTCCTGCTCGCTCATTGCTGCATTCCTGTTCGGTTTGACCTGATGATAAGAGGACCGGCGTCATCGCTCCATCCTTGCAATCCGGGTCAGGGACATTGAAACCGTCATGCTTACGGCGGCACACTGTCGCCTGACCAGGATTCCGCCATCGGAGTGCCCCCAGCTTCATGAACCGCAGAACCAAGATCGTTGCGACCCTCGGACCCGCCACCGACGACGCCGAGGCCCTCGAGCGCCTGATCCGCGCCGGTTGCGATGTCGTGCGCATCAATTTCTCCCACGGTGATGCCAAGACCCACGGGCGCCGCATTCGCATGGTCCGTGCCGTGGCCCGCGAGCTCGACACGGACGTGGCCGTGCTCGCGGACCTTTCCGGTCCGAAGATCCGCATCGACCGTTTCCGGGAGGGGCGGGTCGAGCTGCAGGCGGGGGATGACTTCACCCTGTATGCGCGCGAGAATCCGCCGGCCGGGGACGCGAGTGGCGTGGGCGTGGCCTACCTGGGGCTGGCAGGTGACGTGCGGCCTGGCAGCGAGCTGCTCCTCGACGATGGCTTGATGGCGCTCGAGGTCAAGGAGGTCGTCGGCGACGAGATCCGCTGCACCGTGCTGACCAGCGGTCCCCTGTCCGATCGCAAGGGCCTCAATCTGCGCGGCGGTGGCCTGTCCATCCCGGGCGTGTCCGAGGCGGACAAGGCCGACATCCTGCTGGCGGCCGAGTGGCAGGTGGATTTCCTGGCGGTGAGCTTTCCGCGCGGTCCGGAAGACATGGAGCAGGCTCGAGCCCTGCTGCACGCCGCCGGCGGCACGGCCGGCCTGGTCTCGAAGATCGAGCGCACCGAGGCGATCGAGAACCTCGATGCCATCATCGAGGCCTCGGACGCGGTGCTCGTGGCGCGCGGTGATCTGGGCGTGGAGATCGGCGAGGCCGAGCTGCCGGGCCTGCAGAAGCGCATCATCGCCGCCAGCCTGCGCCTGAATCGGCCGGTGATCACGGCCACCCAGATGATGCAGTCGATGATCGACAACCCGATCCCGACCCGCGCCGAAGTGCTCGACGTGGCCAATGCCGTGATCGACGGCACGGACGCGGTGATGCTGTCGGCGGAAACGGCCGTGGGCAAGCACCCCTCGAAAGTGATCGAGGCCATGGGCCGGATCTGCGAGGGCGCCGAGCGTCACGTTCAGTCGCACGTGCCGGCGCGCCTGTTCCAGACCCGACCCGAGCGCGCCGATCAGGCGATCGCCATGGCCGCGATGATGACGGCGAACAATTTCGAGGTGCAGGCGATCATCGCCCTGACCGAGTCCGGCTCGACGGCCCAGTGGTTGAGTCGGGTGCGCTCGCCGGTGCCGATCGCGGGTCTCAGTCCGAACCGCGCTTCACTGCGGAAGATGCGCCTCTACCAGCACGTTCAGCCCCTGTTCTTCGC
Source organism: Wenzhouxiangella marina (assembly GCF_001187785.1). Lineage (GTDB taxonomy): Bacteria > Pseudomonadota > Gammaproteobacteria > Xanthomonadales > Wenzhouxiangellaceae > Wenzhouxiangella > Wenzhouxiangella marina. The sequence continues at coordinate 3,137,638 of NZ_CP012154.1, read as the reverse complement.
CCCAGGTGAGGCGCCGCGCGACGAGGTGCCGGGCCTGGCCATCGAGCGAGTCAAGGCGGCGGGCCTGGTGCGCTCCGGAGATCGTGTGCTGATGACCCTGGGTGACGCGATGGGCGAGCTGGGCACGACCAACACTCTCAAGATCCTGCGGGTGCCCTGACTGCCCGTCATCGGCCAAGGGTGGATGGGCCGCCGGAGATGGCAAAAGCGGCCATCGAATACGGCCTGACGGGTGATCCCGGGCGCCGGGGTGGCTACAATAGCGGGATTCATTTTGTTTTCCGATCTCCTGAGAGCCTCGACATGACTGACAAACTCGAACAGCTGGTTGAAATCGCCCAGGCCATGGTGGCGCCGGGCAAGGGCATTCTTGCCATCGACGAATCCACCGGTACCTGCCAGAAGCGCTTCGACAGCGTGGGCGTGGAGTGCACCGAGGCCAACCGCCTCGACTACCGCTCGATGATGCTGACGACCCCGGGCCTGGGCCAGTTCATTTCCGGCGCGATCCTGTTCGACGAGACGATCCGTCAGAAGCTGCCGGACGGCACGCCTCTGGTCGAGGTCATGAACAAGGCCGGCATCCTGCCGGGCATCAAGGTCGACAAGGGCGCCAAGGACATGGCCGGCTTCGAGGGTGAAAAGGTCACCGAAGGCCTGGACGGCCTGCGCGAGCGCCTGGCCGAGTATGCAGAGCTGGGCGCCAAGTTCTGCAAGTGGCGCGCGGTGATTACCATCGGTGACGAGATTCCGTCTCGCGCCTGCATCGACGCCAACGCCCATGCCCTGGCGCGCTACGCCGCGCTCTGCCAGGAAGCCGGCCTGGTGCCGATCGTCGAGCCGGAAGTGCTGATGGACGGTGACCACGATCTGGACACCAGCTTCGACGTGACCGAAGCGACCCTGAAGTCCCTGTTCCAGGCGCTCTACGAGCAGAACGTCATGCTGGAAGGCTGCGTGCTCAAGGCTTCCATGGTCATCTCGGGCTCCAAGGCCGAAGACCGGGCCGGCATCGAGGAAGTGGCCGAGGCCACCGTCGACTGCCTGCTCAATGCCGTGCCTGCCGCTACCGCCGGCATCGTCTTCCTGTCCGGTGGTCAGGGTGACGTGGAAGCCACCCAGCACCTGGATGCCATGAACAAGATCGGCGACATGCCCTGGCCGCTGAGCTTCAGCTATGGCCGCGCGCTGCAGGCCGAGTGCCTGAAGACCTGGGCTGCCGATCCGAAGGGCAACCGCGAGAAGGCCCAGCAGATCCTGCTGCATCGCGCCCGCATGAACGGCGCCGCCGCCCTGGGCGAGTGGGACGAAGAAGAAGAGAACGGCTGATCATCGCCCATGTTCGATGCGAGATGCCTGACGGCAACTCGTGATTGAAACCATGAAGGGCACGAAGCGCACGAAGGAAAAGCAAAATCCTTTCTTCGTGTTCTTCGTGCCCTTCGTGGTTCAAAAAACCAACTTCCGGAAACCCGACCATGACCGACAGCAAGGACAAGTTTCGCGAGCAGGCCCTGGACTATCACCGTTACCCGGTGCCGGGCAAGATCAAGGTCACGCCGACCAAGGCCCTGACCACGGCCAAGGATCTGGCCCTGGCGTACTCGCCGGGCGTGGCGGCGGCCAGCGAAGCGATCGCCGAGCGCCCGGATGCGGCGCGCGAGTTCACCGCTCGGGGCAACCTGGTGGCGGTCATCTCCAACGGCACGGCGGTGCTCGGCCTGGGCAATATCGGCCCGCTGGCGTCCAAGCCCGTGATGGAAGGCAAGGGCGTGCTGTTCAAGAAATTCGCCGGCATCGATGTGTTCGACATCGAGATCGACGAGTCCGACCCGGACAAGCTGATCGACATCGTCGCCAGCCTCGAGCCGACCTTCGGCGGCATCAACCTCGAGGACATCAAGGCGCCGGAGTGCTTCAAGGTCGAGGAAGCCCTGAAGGAGCGCATGGGCATTCCCGTCTTCCACGACGACCAGCACGGCACGGCGATCATCACCGCCGCGGCCCTGGTCAATGGTCTGGAGCTGTCGGGCAAGAAGATCGAGGATGTCCGTCTGGTCGCCTCCGGTGCCGGAGCCGCCGGCATGGCCTGTCTGGACCTGCTGGTGACCATGGGCCTGAAGCGCGAGAACGTGGTGGTCTGCGATCGCGAGGGTGTGGTCTACGTCGGCCGCGAGACCGACATGGATCCGCGCAAGGCCAGCTACGCCGTCGACACGGAGGCGCGCACCCTGGGTGAGGTGATCGGCGGAGCCGACGTCTTCCTGGGCGTGTCCGCCCCCGGGGTGCTCAAGCCCGAGATGGTCAAGGCGATGGCCGAGCGTCCGATCATCCTGGCCCTGGCCAATCCGACGCCGGAGATCATGCCCGACGAAGCTCGCGAAGCCAGGCCCGACGCCCTGATCGCCACCGGCCGCTCGGATTTCCCGAACCAGGTGAACAACGTCCTCTGCTTCCCCTACATCTTCCGCGGCGCGCTCGATGTGGGTGCGACGGCGATCAACGACGAGATGAAAATGGCCTGCGTGCACGCCATCGCGGAGCTGGCGCGAATGGAGGCGTCCGACGTCTCGGCCGCGGCCTACGGGGGCGAGGTGCCGAAGTTCGGCCCCGACTACCTGATCCCGCAGCCCTTCGATCCGCGCCTGCTGGTGCAGCTCGCGCCGGCCGTGGCGCAGGCGGCGATGGACTCGGGCATCGCCACCCGTCCCATCGAGGACATGGAGGCCTATCGCGAGCGCCTGAGCCAGTACGTTTTCCGCACCGGACTGGTGATGAAGCCGGTCTTCGATGCCGCGCGCAAGGATCCGAAGCGCGTCGTCTTCGCCGAAGGCGAGGAGGAGCTGGTGCTGCGCGCGGTCCAGACCGTGGTCGACGACGGTCTGTGCAAGCCGATTCTGGTCGGGCGACCGAAGGTCGTCGACATGCGCATCGAGCGCGCGGGATTGCGGATTCGCGCCGGCGAGCATTTCGATCTGGTCAACCCGGAGTCCGACCCGCGCTTCAAGGAGTACTGGCAGACCTTCCACGAGATCACCCAGCGCCGCGGTGTGACTCCGGATTCCGCCAAGGCGATCGTGCGGACCCGCAACACGGTGATCGCGGCGATCATGGTGCATCGCAACGAGGCCGACGCCCTGATCTGTGGCGTGGTCGGTCAGTACCACAAGAAACTCAAGTACGTCACCGAAGTGCTGGGCCTGGCCCCCGGCTGCAAGACCCCCGGGGCTCTGTCGGCGATGTCGACGGAGAACGAGACGATCTTCGTCTGCGACACGCACGTCAATCCGGACCCGACGGCCGAACAGCTGGCCGAGCTGACGATCATGGCGGCGGAGAAGGTGCGCCTGTTCGGCATGACGCCCAAGGTCGCCCTGGTGTCGCACTCGAACTTCGGCTCCCACGTCGACCCGCAGGCCTCGAAGATGCGCAAGGTGCTTCGCCTCCTGCGCGAGCGCGCTCCCGAGCTTGAGGTCGACGGTGAGATGCGGGCCGACGCGGCCCTGCTGCCGGCGATCCGAGAGCGGGTGTTTCCGAACTCGACGCTTCAGGGGCCGGCCAATCTGCTGATCATGCCGGACCAGGACGCCGCCCATATCGCCTTTTCCATGGCGCGGGTGATCGGCAAGGCCGTGACCATCGGGCCGATCCTGATGGGGGTGGGCCGGCCGGCGCACGTGCTCACGCCCTCGGCGACGGTCCGACGGGTGGTCAATATGACGGCGATCGCCGTGGTCGATGCGCAGAACGAACAGCGACAGCGAGCGCGAGATAACGGAGAGTTGTTCGAGGCCCCATAAGGCCGGAAACAGCGCGCCCCGCTGGGGGCGCGCCTGGCTTGGCGATTGGCTCGGCGCTTGGCTTGGCGACCGGCTTCAGTGTATCGAGGGGCTCAGCCGCAGCTCGGCTGGACTCGAAAGCTGGGCAGGCTGGGAAAGGCGATCCGGATTTCCACCCGCTGCGGGGTGGCCTCGTGGATTCGGTACGGTAGCTCCAGCGGCATCGCGGCCGGATCCGCTGCTTTGCCTTGCAGGCTGGCCAGCCACTGCCGACCCGGTTGTTCCAGCGTGGCCAGCGCCCGGTCCAGGGTCTCCTGGCTGGGAATCGGCGACCAGACATCCTCTATCTCGATGCTCAGGGTGGCCCAGATCGCCATGATCAGTAGCGGTAGAACGATTTTCATGGCTCGACTCCTTGCGGTTTCCTTTTTCTTGTCCGCTCCCTTGTTCCTATGACGCTCGAAAGGGCAAAAAGGTTGCAGGGGATTTCGCCTCGATCTGGAAACGGGTAGGCTGGACGCCTCAACCCATATCGTGGAGTCGGATCCATGAAAGCACACGCGCTCGATCGCCAGGCCATCGGCATGGCCCTGGCCGCCGGCTTGATGCTCGGCACGAGCGGCAGGCTTGCGGCCGATGATGCCCTGATCCGCAGCGTGTTCGATGGCAGTCGTGGGGACTGGATCGATCTGACCCATGCCTTTTCCGAAGACTCGATCTACTGGCCGACCGACACGCGCGGTTTCGAGCTGGAGGAGCTGGCGCATGGGCATACGGAAGGCGGCTGGTTCTATTCCTCCTATCGCTACTCCAGCGCCGAGCATGGCGGTACCCACCTCGATGCGCCGATCCATTTCGCCGAGGGACGTCAGACCGCCGATGAAATCCCCCTGTCCAGTCTCATCGGTCCTGCCGTGGTCGTCGATGTCTCCGGGCATGCGCACCCGGACTACCTGATCTCGGTCGAGGACTTTCAGGCCTGGGAGTCGGCCCACGGGCGGATGCCGGACGGCGCCATCCTGCTGGTCCGGACCGGTTGGGAGACGCGCTACGGGGATCGTACTGCCTATCTGGGGACCGAGCTGACCGGGGCCGAGGCGGTGCCGGAGCTGCATTTTCCCGGTCTCGATCCCGAGGCTGCGCAATGGTTGGTCGACGAGCGCTCGATCGCCGCTTTCGGGCTCGACACGCCGAGCGTGGACTACGGGCAATCCCGGGACTTCCGCTCGCACGTGATCCTGTACGAGGAGAACATCCCGGGCTTCGAGAACGTCACCAATCTGGCTCAGTTGCCGCCGGCGGGCAGCTACGTGATCGCCTTGCCCATGAAGATCGAGGGCGGCAGTGGCGGGCCGCTCCGGATCATCGCCTACCGACCCTGATATCCGCCGCCGAATCCCGCTTCGGGCTTCCGCGGCGCACCGTACGTCCAGGTATGGAAAACGCCGGTATTTCAAGGGCCGACGCGTTGCGGCGGTGTCGTTACAATAGCGGATTCATGACAATTAATTGGGCCCCAGGAAGAGGCGCGGCATGGTTCAACAATATCCCCACCCCGACGACATCGATGCCAAGGAAACAAAGGAGTGGCTGGAATCGCTTTCGGCGGTCATCGATCGGGACGGCCCCGAACGGGCCCACTACCTGCTCGAGCGTCTGGTCGAGCTGGCGCGCCGTTCGGGTGCGCACCTGCCTTTCGACCTGACCACGGCCTATCTGAATACGATTCCGCCCCATCGCCAGCCCTCGATGCCGGGGGACGGTTCGCTCGAGCGTCGAATCCGCGCGATCATTCGCTGGAACGCGATGGCGATGGTGGTGCGGGCTGCGCGTCGCGGTGGCGAACTGGGCGGTCACATCGCCAGCTTTGCCTCGGCGGCGACCCTGTACGACGTGGGTTTCAATCACTTCTTCAAGGGTCCGGACCATGAGGACGGTTCCGACCTGTTGTTCATCCAAGGCCATTCCTCGCCGGGGATCTATGCACGCGCCTTCCTCGAAGGCCGTATCGACAAGGACCAGCTCGATCGCTTCCGCCAGGAGGTGGATGGCGAGGGCCTGAGTTCCTACCCGCACCCCTGGCTGATGCCGGAGTTCTGGCAGATTCCGACCGTGTCGATGGGCCTGGGTCCGATCATGGCGATCTACCAGGCGCGCTTCCTGAAGTACCTGCACAACCGGGAACTGGTCGAGGCGGAGAAGCGCAAGGTCTGGTGCTTCATGGGCGACGGCGAGACCGATGAGCCGGAATCGCTGGGTGCGATTTCCCTTGCCGGTCGCGAAAAGCTCGACAACCTGGTCTTCGTGGTCAACTGCAATCTGCAGCGTCTCGATGGCCCCGTGCGCGGCAACGGCAAGATCATCCAGGAGCTCGAAGGCGTGTTCCGGGGTGCCGGCTGGAACGTCATCAAGGTGATCTGGGGCTCCTACTGGGATCCGCTGCTGGCCCGCGATACGAAGGGTCTGCTGCGCCGGCGCATGGAAGAGGCGCTGGACGGTGATTATCAGAAATACAAGGCCAACGACGGTGCCTACGTGCGCGAGCACTTCTTCGGCGCCTACGACGAGCTGAAGGAAATGGTCGCGGATCTGTCGGATGAGGACATCTGGCGCCTCAATCGTGGCGGTCATGATCCGCACAAGATCTTCGCGGCCTATCACGCGGCCAGCCAGCACAAGGGTCAGCCCACGGTCATCCTGGCCAAGACCATCAAGGGTTATGGCCTCGGCAAGTCCGGTGAGGGCCAGAACATCTCGCACCAGCAGAAGAAGCTCGACCTCGACGGCGTTCGCTACTTCCGCGATCGCTTCAAGGTGCCGATCAAGGACGAGCAGCTCGACGAGGTGCCGTATTACCACCCGGGCGAGGACTCCGACGAGGTCCAGTACCTGCGCAAGCAGCGCGAGAAGCTGGGCGGCTACCTGCCCCAGCGTCGGGTCGGGTCGACCGCGCTCGAGGTGCCGGAGCTCGATGCCTTCGAATCGATCACCAAGGGTTCGGGCGATCGCGAGATCTCGACCACCATGGCTTTCGTGCGCTGCCTGGCCGTGCTGCTGCGCGACAAGAACCTGAAAAAGCACATCGTGCCGATCATCTGCGACGAAGCGCGCACCTTCGGCATGGAGGGCCTGTTCCGCCAGATCGGCATCTACGCGCCCTTCGGTCAGCTCTACGAGCCGGTCGATTCCGACCAGCTGATGTACTACAAGGAAGACCAGAAGGGTCAGGTGCTGCAGGAAGGCATTACCGAGGCGGGCTCGATGAGCTCCTGGATCGCGGCGGCGACGAGCTATGCCTCGAACGGCCTGCCGATGATTCCCTTCTACACCTTCTACTCGATGTTCGGCTTCCAGCGCATCGGCGATCTGGCCTGGGCGGCCGGCGACATGCGCGCCCGCGGTTTCCTGATCGGCGGCACCTCGGGCCGGACCACGCTCAACGGCGAGGGTCTGCAGCACGAAGATGGCCACAGCCATGTCCTGGCCGGCACGATTCCGAACTGCGTGACCTACGATCCGAGCTTCGGCTACGAGCTGGCGGTGATCCTGCAGGACGGCCTCAAGCGCATGTACGCCGATGAAGAGGACGTCTACTACTACATCACGGTGCTGAACGAGAACTACGCCCAGCCGGCCATGCCCGAGGGCTGCGAGGAAGGCATCCGCAAGGGCCTGTACCTGTTCGATTCGGTCGAAGCCGGCGAGCAGTCCGCGCGCGTGCAGCTGCTGGGCTCGGGCTCGATCCTGCGCGAGGTCATCGCGGCCGCCGGAATCCTCCGCGACGACTTCGGCGTCTCGTCGGACATCTGGTCGGCACCGAGCTTCAACGAGCTTCGCCGCGACGGTCAGGCCGTGTCCCGGCAGAACCGGCTCAATCCGGAACAGCCCGCCGGCCAGGCCTGGGTAAGCCGTCAGCTCGACGGACGCCAGGGCCCGGTGGTGGCAGCCACGGACTACATCCGTGCCTACGCCGACCAGATCCGTGAGTGGGTGCCGCAGTCGAACTACCTGGTGCTGGGCACCGATGGCTTCGGGCGCTCGGACACGCGCGAGAACCTGCGCCGCTTCTTCGAGGTCGATCGACGCTACATCGCCTACACCGCCCTGGTCGGGTTGAACCGCGAGGGCCGTTTCGACGATGAAGCCCTGATCCGCGCCCGCTCGACCCTGGACATCGACCCCGACAAGCCCCTGCCCCTGTCGGTCTGAGTCCGGAGAGAAAAGACTGAACACGAAGGTCACGGAGGAGAGCACGAAGACAAAAGAAAGTCTTTCTTCGTGCCCTCTGTGCTCTTCTTCGCGTTCTTCGTGTTAAAGATGTTTTGGTCCTTCAGAGAACAAGCGCCCGACGCCTTTCGAGAGTGAACACAGATGAGTAAACGACAGGAAATTCGCGTTCCCGATATCGGTGACTTCGACAAGGTGCCGGTGATCGAGATTCTGGTGGCCGAAGGCGATCGGATCGAGGCGGAGCAGTCGCTGCTGACCCTGGAGTCGGACAAGGCAACGATGGAGGTGCCGGCGCCGGCCGCGGGAACCCTGGTCTCGCTGAAGGTCAAGGAGGGCGACGAGCTCTCCGAAGGCGACGTGATCGGCGAGATGGAGCTCGACGGCGAGGGTGAGGACAGCGGGACTTCGTCCGAAGCGAGCACCGAGGCCGCGAAGGATGAGCCGACGTCGAAGGAAGACGAGGCAGCGTCGGACGCCGAGGCCAAGGATACGCCCGCACCGAAGCACGAGTCCGCGCCGTCCAGTTCCGAAGCCCCGTCGTCGTCCAGTGACGGCGAGGACTTGCCGCCCCCACCGGTGCCCTTCGGCGAGATGAGCGAGGATCCGGCCTCACTGCCGCATGCTTCGCCATCGGTCCGGCGTCTGGCGCGTGAGCTGGGCGTCGATCTGTCTCGGGTGCAGGGTTCCGGACGCAAGGGCCGGATCACGGAGGACGACCTGAAGGCCCACGTCAAGGAGCGCATGGCAGCCCCCGCCAGCGCCGGCGGCAGCGGCCTGAACGTCGCCGAAGCGCCGTCGGTGGATTTTTCGAAGTACGGTGAGACCGAAGAAGAGCCGCTGTCGAGGATCAAGCGCATTTCCGGCCCCAATCTGCACCGCAACTGGGTGTCGATTCCGCACGTGACCCAGTTCGACGAGGCCGACATCACCGAGATGGAGGCTTTTCGCAAGGCCAGCCAGGCCCAGGCCGAAAAGGCGGGCACGAAAATGACGCCGCTGGTGTTTCTCATCAAGGCGGTGGTCGCGGCCCTGGCCGAGTTTCCGCAGTTCAATGCGTCCCTGTCGGCCGATGGCCAGTCGCTGATTCGCAAGAAGTATTTTCACGTCGGCGTGGCCGTGGACACGCCCAATGGCCTGGTCGTTCCGGTGCTGCGTGACTGTGATCGCAAGGGCCTGATCGAATTGGCCCAGGAGCTGACGGATCTGAGCACGCGAGCGCGTGACGGCAAGCTCAAGGGTGACGAGATGAAGGGCGGTTGCTTCTCCATCTCGAGCCTGGGGGGGATCGGGGGCACGGCGTTCACGCCGATCATCAATGCGCCGGAGCTCGCCATTCTTGGCGTGTCGCGTGCCCAGCTGAAGCCGGTCTGGGACGGAGAGGCCTTCCAGCCCCGGCTTTGCCTGCCCTTGTCCCTGTCCTACGATCATCGCGTGATCGATGGTGCCGACGCGGCGCGTTTCACCCGCTTCCTCGCCAGTCAGCTCGAGGACGTCCGGCGCATGCTGCTCTGACGGATTCGGGGATGAGCGATTCGACCCGCCAGACGGGCTTCGGGATGATGCTGGTGGCCGCCCTGGCGATGCTGGGCGGCCTGACCTGGTTCTTTTCCGACCGGCTCGAGCAACGCAGCAATCCCAATCGCGTGGTCGAAAGCGAACGCGTGGGTGATCGGATCGACATCACCCTCCGGGCCGATCGCCAGGGCCACTACGTGGCGACCGGCGAGATCAATCGCACGGAAGTCACTTTCCTGGTCGATACCGGTGCCACCCTGGTCTCGGTGCCCGAGGAACTGGCCGATCAGCTCGGCCTCGAGCGCCAGGCGCCGATCGGGCTGCAGACGGCGGCCGGTCCCGTCCAGGGTTATCTCACTCGTCTGGATGAAGTCCGCCTCGGGGACATCGTCCAGCGCGACGTACGAGCAGCCATCAACCCTGGTCGCCATGACACCGTGCTGCTCGGCATGAGTTTCCTGCGCGATCTGGAACTGGTCCACCGCGATGGTGAACTGACGCTCAGGACTGCGTCCCTCGGAACCTCGGACTGACTCGACGGACCAGCCTGCCAACTTGCATCGGGCGGCTCGCCTTTCCAGTAATCGGGCTAATTTGATCCGGCCCTGGGCAGGGTCTAGACTCGAAGGCCTGCATCCAAGGGGAGGAGGTCCGTGAGGGAATCGAAACCCGAACTGTCCGACAGGCTCAAGCGCTGGTCGCAGGGCGATTCCGAGGCGCGTGACGAGGTGGTCGAGCAGCTCTATCAGGAGCTCAAGCGAGTGGCCCGCGCGCAGCTGTCGAGCGAGCGCGCTGGCCACACCCTGCAGCCCACGGCGCTGGTCAACGAGGCCTGGATGAAGTTGGCGGGCGCTCATGGGATTCAGGTCAATGATCGCCCTCATTTCATCGCGCTGGCCGCGCGGATGATGCGCCAGATCCTGATCGACTCGGGTCGCCGCAAGCAGGCCGGCAAGCGGTCCGACGAGCCGACGCCGAGCCTGCTCTACGGCACTCCCAGTGGGCAGACCGGCACCCTGGACCTGATGGCCCTCGATGCGGCGCTGGAGCGTCTGGAGACGGCTCATCCCGAGCAGGCAAGGGTGGTCGAGCTGCGCTACTTCGGTGGCTTGAGTATCGAGGAAACGGCGGCGGCGATGTCGATCTCTGCCTCGACCGCCAAACGCTACTGGCGCGCCGCTCGGGCCTGGCTGTATCTCGAATTGGGAGCCCCTTCCGATGGCTGATGATGCGGATCGCTCCCACCGGCCCACCGAGGCGATGGATGGCGAGGCCATGGCCCTGTTCTTCGAGAGCTTCGATCAGGCCGATGAGGAGCGTGAGGCCTGGTTGCAGGCGCGCTGCGTCGACCGGCCCGATCTGTTCCGGAGGGTCATGGCGCTGGTGCGGGCCGACCAGGACAGCGAGGGGTTCCTGGAATCGACACCCATCAGCCCTTCGCCCAGCCGCATCGGCCAACGCCTCGGCGCCTATGAGCTGGTCAGCGAGATCGCTTCCGGTGGTATGAGCACGGTCTATCGGGCGCGGCGAGTCGATGGGACCTACCAGCACGATGTGGCGATCAAGCTGTTTCGTGCCTTTCATATGGACGCGTCGGCACGGCAGCGCTTCGACACGGAACGTCAGATTCTGGCCGCCCTCGAACACCCCAATATCGCGCGCATCATCGACGGCGGTACGGCCGAAGACGGCACGCCCTTCGTGGTGATGGAATTGGTCGACGGCGCGCCGATCACGCAATACTGCGAGCGCCACCGCGTCGATCTCGTCCAGCGCCTGAAACTGTTCATCAAGGTCTGCCAGGCGCTGGCCTTCGCCCATCGGCGGGGGATCATCCATCGTGACATCAAGCCGGCCAACGTGCTGGTCGGCGCCGGCGGCGAACCCAAACTCATCGATTTCGGCATCGCCAAGGTCCTGCAGCCGGAGACGATGAACCTCGAGCTCCCGGAGACGCGCCTCGACCAGCGCCCGCTGACGCCGGAATACGCCAGCCCGGAACAGCTCATGGGTCGGCCGGTGGGCCTGCCCACCGATGTCTACTCGATGGGCGTGTTGCTCTACGAACTGCTGACCGGGCAGCGTCCGCATCAGATCGCGGCACTGAGTCCCGCCGAGGCCGAGCGCGTCGTGCTGGGCACGATCCCGGCCGACCCCAGTCAGGCGATCGCGCGGGGGCGGCAGGCCCCACCTTCGGGTCTGGGTGAGTCGGGGACGCTCCGGAGGCGGCTGCGTGGTGATCTGGATCGAATCGTGATGACCGCGATGCGCCGCGAGCCCGAGGCGCGCTTCGATACCATCACGGCCCTGGCCGAGGATCTAGAACGTCATCTGTCCGGCCAGCCGGTCCGCGCACGGGGTGCATCGCGTTGGTATCGGGCGTCCAAGTTCATCGCGCGTCACCGCATCGGCGTGGCGGCTACGGCTCTGGTGTTCGTGGTGCTGGTCGGGTCCCTTGCCGCGGTGCTGAATCAGTCTCGCGAGGCGCGTCAGCAGCGCGATCAGGCCGAGGCGGCCAAGCAGTTCCTGGTCGACATGATCGGCCGCGCCGACCCCTACGAGAATACGGAGTCCGCCACGCTGGTCGGCGCGATCAAGCAGTCCCTGCCCGACATCGAGACCCGATTCGCCGCCCAGCCCGAGCTGGAGGCGGAGATGCGCTACGCCCTTGGCTATGCGCTGCAGAATCTCGGCGAGATTCCACTGGCTCGCGAGCAGCTCGAGCGAGCGGCCGATCTCCGCTCCGGCGGCGGGGATTCGCTGGCACGCTCGCAGGTGGAGGATGCCCTCGGCATCGTGGCCTGGTGGGAGAGTGATTTCGAACTCGGCAGCCGCCACTTCCAGCAGGCGCTCGATCTGATCGCCGACGATCGCAGCCCGATGGCCGAGGCTCGTCGGGTAACGATTCTGACCAACTGGGCGGGCATGCTGATCGATGCCGGGGACTTCGAGCGAAGCCGGGCCCTCGGCGAGCGGGCACTGGCTCGGGTCGCCGAGGTGCCGATCGACGCGGGCACCCTGGCCACGCTCTGGAGCAACCTGGCCACGGCTCGCGAAGGCATGGACGACGGCGAGGCCGCGCTCGAGGCCTTCGAGCAGGCGCTCGCAGTCCAACGGGCCGAGACGGGGGAGAACCATCCGAACTACGCGATCATCCTCAACAATCTGGCGCTGCTCTACTACCACCTGGATCGTCTCGATGAGGGGGTCGAGGCGCTCGAGGCCTCGGTACGCATCCGATTGGCGACCCTGGGTGATCAGCACCCCCAGACCGCCACCGCCATGGTCAATCTGGCCCGCATGCTGACCCTGGCCGGCCGCCCCGCCGAGGCCGAGCCGCACGCGCTCCGCGGTCTGCAGGTGGCTCGGGCCGGATGGGAGCCGGGTCACCCGCGCATCGGCAAGGCACACGAGGCCCTGGCGCTGCTGTATCGGGACACGGGGCAGCTGGAGCAGGCGAGGGAGCACGCCGCGCGAGCGCTCGAGACCTATCAGGCCGCGCCCAGCGTCGATCCGGCCTGGGTCGAGACGATCCAGGCGCTGCAGGCCGAACTGGCGGCGGCGTCCAACGGCTGAACCCAAGCTGGAGCGCTGGATCTGGGGTACCCTTTCCGGCTGTACTTTCAACGGCCTGTGCGTGCCGAACCGAGCAGCGAGTGACCCAATGAGCGAGAAGAGAGAAGTCCAGGTTCCCGATATCGGTGATTTCGACAAAGTGCCCGTGATCGAGATTCTCGTGGCCGAGGGCGATGAAGTCGAAGCCGAACAGTCCCTCATCACCCTGGAGTCCGACAAGGCGACCATGGAGGTGCCGGCGCCCGCCGCCGGACGAATTCTGGAACTGCGCGTCAAGGAAGGCGACGAGGTCTCCAAGGGCGATGTGATTGCCCTGATGGAGGCAGCGGAATCGGAGACTGCCTCGAGCGCTGCAGGCTCGGCATCGTCGGAAGCGGGCTCGCCCCGTCAGGACGGGAGCGACCAGGCCGCGACGACCGCATCCCCTCGCCGTGAAGCAGAAGCGCCCACTCGCCCGGCGCAGACCGATTTCGACCTGGTCGTGCTCGGCGCGGGTCCCGGGGGCTACACGGCGGCCTTCCGCGCGGCGGATCTGGGCCTGAAGGTGGCCCTGGTCGAGCGCTATGAGAGCCTCGGCGGCGTCTGCCTGAACGTGGGCTGCATCCCCTCGAAGGCCCTGCTGCACGTGGGTCAGATCATCGATGCGGCCGATCATCTGGGCTCGCACGGGGTGAAGTTCGGTGCCCCCGAAATCGACCTGGACGCACTGCGTGGCTACAAGAACGAGGTGGTCGGCAAGCTGACCGGTGGCCTGGCCGGGATGGCGAAGAAGCGCAAGGTCGAGGTCATCCACGGGCGGGCCGAGTTTGCCGCGGCGCACAGTCTGGCGGTGGAGTCCGAGGATGGTCGACGAGAGCTGAGCTTCGCCCAGTGCATCATCGCCGCCGGGTCGCGCGTGGTGCGGATTCCCGGCATTCCCTGGGACGATGAGCGCGTGATGGATTCGACCGATGCGCTGGAGCTGGCCGAAGTGCCGGAACGCCTGCTGGTCATCGGCGGCGGCATCATCGGCCTGGAAATGGCCTGCGTGCATCGAGCGCTGGGCTCGAAGGTGACCGTGGTCGAACTGATGGACCAGCTCATGCCGGGCGCCGACGCGGATCTGGTCAAGCCGCTGCAGCAGCACATGCAGAAGCTCGGGGTCGAGTTCCATCTGGAAACGAAGGTCGAGCAGGTCGAAGCCACCGAGCAGGCCCTGGTGGCCCATCTGGCCGGCAAAGGGGCGCCGGAGCGGGCCGAATTCGACCGCGTCCTGGTCAGCGTCGGCCGGCGGCCCAATGGTGATCGGATCAATGCCGGGGCGGCCGGTGTTGACGTCGACGAGCGCGGCTTCATTCCCGTGGATGGCCAGATGCGAACCGGCCAGTCGCATATCTTCGCCATCGGCGACATCATCGGTCAGCCGATGCTGGCCCACAAGGCCAGCTACGAGGGCAAGATCGCGGCCGAAGTGGCAGCCGGCCACAAGCGCGCGGCCGATGCCCGCGTCATTCCCTCGGTGGCCTATACGGACCCCGAAGTGGCCTGGGTGGGCCTGACCGAGGCGCAGGCGAAGGACAAGGGCATCGACTACGGCGTCGGCAAATTCCCCTGGGCGGCCTCGGGTCGTGCCCTGGGCATGGATCGCTCGGAAGGTTTCACCAAGCTGATCTTTTCCAAGGAGAACGACCGTCTGATCGGTGCGGGCGTCGTGGGCTTGCATGCCGGGGACCTGATCGCTGAACTGGCGCTGGCCATCGAGATGGGCTGCAGCGCCGAGGATATCGGTCTGACCATCCACCCGCACCCGACGCTGAGCGAGTCGGTGATGATGGCGGCCGAGGTCTACGAAGGCACGATCACGGACCTTTACCTGCCCAAGCGCTGAGGGCGGATGGGACCGCAGACCATCAAAAAGGCCGCCTCGAAGGCGGCCTTTTTGATGGTGTCACTGGCATTCGGTCATGGCTGTTCGAAGCGGTCGTTGAAGATCGAATCACTGAACACTTCGTAGGCTCCCATGTCCAGACCGGCGCCCACGACCCGCGGGAAGCCGGGGCCGCGCTGGTCGGTGTCGGGTACGAAGGTGCCAGCGGTTCCCGCATCGATCGCCGGGCTGCCCGGCAGCAGGGCGTGTGTAAAGGTGGGACCGCCGTTGTTGTCCAGCGGCCCCAGCTGCGGATTGATGTTGAGGAGGTTGCCGCTGACGTTGGTGAACTGCGAGTACTTGGCGCCGGCCACCAGCGAGTCGGTGACTTCGCAATAGGTGGAGCCCCGCAGGTCCTGGTAGAGGGTGGCGTTGCCGGTGTTGCCGGCCAGGATCGTGTCGGAAATGTTGCAGGTGGCTGCCCCGTTGAAGACGCCGCCGCCATCGCCATTGGACGTGTTGTTGGCCACGGTCGCGTACTTCAGCTCCGCGGTCATGTTTCCATTGAAGTGAACGCCGCCGCCCACTGCGCCGGTCGCCTGATTGCCCGAGATCGTCGAGTTCTTCAGGAACAGGGTGGTGTCCGTGCCGAGTTCGGCAAAGATGCCGCCGCCGCCGACGGAGCCGTTGCCTGCCGCCACGTTGTTGGTGATTTCGTTGTACTTGACCTCGACCACCGCATTCTGCAGCGAAGGCACGAACAGGCTGATCCCGCCGCCGCAGTTGCTGGCGTAGTTCTCGTAGAAGATGGAACGGCCGACGCCGACCTCCGTGGCCGTGGAGGACATGCGAAGCGCGCCACCGCAGCCGCTTTCGGCGCGGTTGCTGTAGAACTGGCTGTACTCGATGCCGAAGCTCGAGCCGGGCAGGGTGGCCTGCAGGCCGCCGCCGGCCCCGGCCTGAGCCCTGTTGCCGGTGAAGGTGCTCTGCGAAACGTAGACCCGCGTGTCCGTGGCGTCGACATAGATGCCGCCGCCGTTGCCGGCTTGCGAGGTGTTGGAGAAGACGTTCGATTCGCTGATCGTGCTGGTCACCAGCTCACCGAGGTTCAGGCGAAGCCCGCCGCCCGGTCCGTTGGAGACGTTGGAGTCAAAGGTGTTCTGCTCCATCGTCACCGACTTGCGCGGCTCCTCCAGGGTGCCCGCGCCGAAGGTGACTTCGATGAAGGCGCCGCCGCCACCGGAGTCGGCTTCGTTCATGTAGAAGTTGTTGTTCGTCAGCAGGATTTCCGCCGACTGATAGTTGGCGTCTTCCTCGATCAGGTACAGGCCGCCACCCTGGCCCTGGGCCTGGTTGCCGTCGAAAACATTATCGTAGAGGTTGACCTGGTCGCCCGAACCCGGGTCGGCGTAGGTCACGTCCGCGAAGACGGCGCCGCCGTTGCCCTGACCGGCGTACTTGGCGCGGTTGTTGCTGAAGGTGTTGTACTTCAGGATCATTGACGAGTAATCCTGCGAGAGTACGTTCAGCCCGCCGCCATTGCCACCGGTGGCGAAGTTGTTGCTGAAATTGCTGCTGGCGACCAGGGTCAGGCCACCGAAGGACATGTTGGCGTAGACGCCGCCGCCACCCCCTCCCGCCGCATTCGCGGTGGTGAAATTGCCGGTGATCGTCGAGTTCAGGATCTGGACCACCTTGTCCTGGCCCGTGAAGTACGGCTGGTGGTGCAGGCCCCCGCCGGAGATCGACGCCGCGTTCGTGTCCAGGGTGGTGTTGCTCAGGGTCAGGTAGCGGGCCCGGGAGTAGATGCCGCCGCCGCGGGTCTCGCCTCCGCCATTGCTGATGGTGATGTTGGAGAAGGTCACGTCCACGGCGCGGAAGCCGGACGGGTCGGTGTCGTACTTGGTCTCGAAGACGCGCCCGTTGCCCGTGCCGCGCACGGTGATCCGGTTGTCCCCGTCGATCGTGACGTCGTCACCGATCGGCAGGGAGGAATAGTCGGCGCCGTACTCGAAGCCGGCGATGGCATTGGCCGCATCCAGCTGGATCGTGCCGCTCAGGCCGCCCGCGAAGACGATGGTGTCGGCACCGTCGTCGCCGGCGGGACAGTCGCCGAAGGCGATATTGGCCGAAGCCGCCGCGAGGGCGGAGCGCAGTTCGCAGCCTCCGTCCGGGTTGCCGTCATTGAGCGTGGTGACGGTGATCGTCGCCGCCTGCAGCGACCCGGCGGCCAGCGCACCGGCGACCGCGGTGGTCAGTGGTGCGATTTTCGGTTGGATCGACTGCTTGAACTCATACTTGGCGGAGGATGAATACTTTCGGCTCATGCCTGACTCCCTCGAATGCTGGTGTTCGTGGCTTCCGCGGACCCCTGCTTGCCCGCACGCAAACGGACCAACCATGGGCTGGTCTCTGGCTTTTCTTTACGGAATATGCTCAAAATACATGACAGTTGCAAGTCAACTCTGTGATTTGCTTCGCTTATTTCTCTCGATATCGAGCCTTTGATGTTAGGCTCTGGCGTCCCCTGGATGAGCCTCCGAGATGTACTACGCTGCTGCCTGTCAGACCGATTTCCCCGCACCTTCGCACCGCCGTGAGATTGCCGCGCGAACGGCGCGGATGGCCGAGATCATCGAGCAGACCGTGATCGGCTACGAGCCCTTCTTCGACGTGCGATTGCTGGTGTTTCCGGAGTTTGCCCACGCCGTGCCCATCCACGACCGGGTCGAGCGCCTGTACGAAGACCTGGCCATCGAAATTCCCAACGAACACACCGAGGTCTACCATCGGCTGGCGCGCAAGCACGGCTGCTACATCCAGACGGGGACCTTTCTCGAACGGGACGAACGCTTTCCGGGTCATGTCTTCAATACGACTTGTCTGATCGGTCCCGAAGGCCTGCTGGCTCGGTATCGCAAGGTCAATCCCTGGATTCCCTGGGAAATCCACACCAGTCCGCATGATCTGCCGGACTATCCGGACGATCCCTTTCCGGTGGTCGAGACCGAGATCGGTCGCCTGGGCGTGGCCATCTGCTACGACTGGCTGTTCCCCGAGACGATCCGGGAGCTGGCCTTCCGTGGCGCCGAGGTGCTGATCCGGGTCTCGGCCTACATGGACCCCTGGGGCAGCACCGAGCCGATGAACTGGTGGACCCTGGTCAACCGGACCCGAGCGCTCGAGAACACCGCCTACGTGGTGGCGGCCAATCAGGGCGCCGAAATGAAGAACTATCCGCCGTTTTCCTGGCCGGGTGGGTCCATGGCGGTGGACTATGACGGTCGCGTCCTGGCTCAGGCCGATCCTGGCCCGGGCGAGAAGGTGGTGGTGGCCCCGATCGACCTGGCGCGCCTGCGCGAGGAACGGCAGCGGCGCCGAGGACACGACACGCGCAGCCACTTCCGGGCCGAGGTCCATGGCTATGCCGCGCAGCGGCGCCTGGCACCGGCCGGTGATGAACTCATTACAATGGACGGCTTGAATCAACGCATCGAGGCTGCCCGGCGTCGCTGAGGCGGCCGCGGTGCCCGAGAGATCTGGATAGCCTGGTGACCCCTCTGTTTCGCAGTTCCGTCTTCTGTCTTGTTCTGTTGCTTGCCGCCTGCCAGTCGGGCGAGGCGCCGCTGAGCGATGCTCTGATCGAGCGCAACAATCGAGGTGTGGCCCTGATGGGGCAGTACCGCAACGAGGACGCGAGGCAGGTCTTCGCCGAGCTGCTCGCCGAGCGACCGGACTGGACCGACGTGGAGGTCAACCTCGCCATCGCCACGCTCAACCGTCAGCGCGAAGGGGACGAGCTGGTGGCTCTGGAGATCGTGGAGCGCGTGCTGGTCGACCACCCCGAGCATCTCCGGGCACGCTATGTGGCGGGCTTGATGCGTTTCTATATCGGTGATGCCGAAGGCGCCCTCGATCATCTGGCGCAGGTCGCCCGGGCCGCGCCGGAGGACGCTCACGTCGCCTATTTCCATGGCCAGGCCCTGGGCCAGCTCGACCGCACGGAAGAGGCCTTGGCCGAGTACCTGCGTGCCATCGAGCTCGACGCCTATCTGCGCAGCGCCTACTACGGGGCCGCGTTGGCCTACCGCCAGCAGGGCGAGCCCGAGCAGGCGCGCGCCATGCTCGAGGTCTACCAGCGCTTCGCGAACAACCCGCGAGCGCAGCTGGCGGAGTTCGTCTACACCCGTCAGGGCGTGCTGGCCGAGGCCCTGGCGGTCAGTCCGGCGTCGGCGCGATCCGAGTCGTCGCCGCCCGAGGGCCCGCTGTTCGCCGAGCCAACCGTCCTTGCCGAGCTTCACGAGGCGGCCGAGGTCGGCCACCTGAGTGTGGCCGACATCGATGGCGATGGCCGCCTCGATCTGCTCGCCGGGGGCGAGCGCAGCCTGGTGTTCCTGCAGACCAGCGAGGGTGGCTTCCAGGCCGAGGCCTCGCATCCACTGAGCGGGCTGACTGGCGTGGAGGCCGCATTGTGGGGCGATCTGGCCAATCGTGCTTCGCTCGACGTGGTCTTCTGTCGGCCAGCGGGCAATCTCCTGTTCCGGCGGATGGAGGATGGTGGCTGGTCCGAGCTGATGGCCGAGGGTGGGATCAGCGGGCCTGTCGGCTGCCATGATGCGGCCCTGTTCGACGCGGACCATGACGGGGATCTCGACCTCTTCGCCCTGGGCGCGGCGGGGCCGAACGAGTTGTTCAATCAGGATCGCGATACCCAGTGGCGCCGGCTGAGCGAGACGTCGGAGGCCGAAGCGATCCCGGGCGATGGTCGCCCGGGCCGTCAGGTTCTGGTCAGTGACGTCGATGGTGACCGCGATGCGGACCTGTTCATCCTCAACGAAGAAGCACCCCATCAACTGCTGATCAACGACCGGCTCTGGCGCTATCGCCCGGCGAGTGGCGCCGAGGCCCTGCTCGATGCGGAGCTGCTGGCCGTGGCGGCCGCGGACTTCGAAGCCGAGGGGCGGGTCCGCCTGATCGGCCTGGACCGCGCGGGCCGCCTGTCGGCCTGGCGTCCGGACGCGCAAGGGCAATGGCGCGCCGAGGTGCTGACCGAAGCCGCGGCCCGCGATCCCCGCGCCGCTGCCCTGTCCAGCCTCGACCTGACCGGCGACGGCCGGCCGGAAATCCTGTTGCAGCATGCCGACGGCTTCGAGGTGCATGGCTGGGACGGCGAGGGTGGGCTCGAGCGTCTCTATCAGGCCTCGGTCCGCCTGCGCGCGCTCACGCCCGTGTTGCTCGACCCGGCGCGGGGCCCGGCCCTGGCGGGCCTGGTCGAACGCGAGAACGGGCAGCGCCTCGAGTTGTGGCCGGCTGGCCCGGGCCGCGGTCGTTTCGTCGCGCTGGCGCCGACGGGCCTGTCGGACGCGGGGGCGGGTATGCGCTCGAATGCTTCGGGCATCGGTACCTATCTGGTTCTGCGCCATGGTCGGCGCTGGTCGATCACCGACACCTACGATCGGCACGGCGGGCCGGGGCAGAACCTGCAGCCCGTCGCGATCGGGATCGGCGACCGCGACCGAGCCGATTTCCTCAAGCTGCTCTGGTCCGATGGGGTGATGCAGACCGAGATGGATCTGGCCGTAGGACCGGTGCATCGCATCGCCGAGCATCAGCGACAGTTGGCCAGTTGCCCCATCCTCTACGCCTGGGACGGCGAGGCGCACCGTTTCGTCAGCGATCTGCTCGGCGTGGGCGGCATCGGCTTCCTGCTCGAGCCCGGGCGCTATGCCGAGTCCCGCCCCTGGGAGTTCTTCCGCTTCCCCGAGGGCAGCATCGCGCCGCGCGAGGGGCGCTACGAGATCAAGATCGGCGAGCCGATGGAGGAGATCGCCTACATCGACACGGTCCGGCTGCATCTCTATGACCTGCCGCCCGGCTGGGCCGTGGCGGTGGATGAGCGCATGCACACGGGCGGCGGGCCGGCCCCGACCGGTGCGCCGCGCTTCTACCGGGAAGCGTCGAGATTGCGTCCGCTGCGGGCGATCAATCATCGTGGGGAAGAGGTGCGTGCCTCGTTGCTGGCCACGGACGGTCAGGCCG
The DNA here is from genome assembly GCF_001187785.1 of Wenzhouxiangella marina. Taxonomy (GTDB): domain Bacteria; phylum Pseudomonadota; class Gammaproteobacteria; order Xanthomonadales; family Wenzhouxiangellaceae; genus Wenzhouxiangella; species Wenzhouxiangella marina. The sequence goes on along the minus strand of NZ_CP012154.1, from coordinate 3,116,653 downwards.
CGCCGCCGGGGCCGCGCGACCCGCGCTTCCTTGGGCGTCTGGCCGAGGACCACGTGCTCGAGCTCGACTTCGGCCAGGTCATCAATCCGCCCGGTGCTCGGCCGATGCTCGTGGCCAGCGGTTGGGTGGAATACCCCTATTCGCAGACCCTGTTCGCCGCCTGGCAGGCCGGCGTCGCTTACCTGCCACCGTCACTGGATGCGTTTGCCGAAGGCCGCTGGCAGACGGTCCACGAGCAGTTCGGCTACCCGGCGGGCATGCCGCGCGAAATGAGTCTGCCCCTCGACGCCCTGCCGCCCGGCACGACCGCGCTGCGTCTGCGCGGCAACTGGGAGGTGTACTGGGACGAGATCAGCGTGGTCCTGGCCGAGGCGCCGCCCGTCGAACTGCGGGCGGCCACGCTCGACAGTCAGCTGGCGCGCCTGGCCCGCACCGGCTTCCCGCGCCGGGATACCCTGGCGCAGTCCCGGCCCCACTACGACTACCAGGATCGGTCCCCGTTCTGGGACACGCGCTATCCGACCGGCTACTACACCGATTTCGGGCGGGTGGATGAACTGATGGCGGATGCCCATGGCGCGCTGGTGGTGTTCGGCCCCGGCGAGGAACTGCACCTGGAATTCGACGCACCCACGCCGCCACCGTCCGGCTGGCGACGCGACGTGGTGCTGGAAGTGCGCGGCTTTGCCAAGGACATGGACCTCTATACTCGCAGCGGCGGGACGGTCGGTCCGCTACCGCTCGATCAGGCGATCGAGGATCCGGCCCAGCGCGAGCCTCTGCACGAGGCCACGATGAATCGATTCCAGGGAGGCTTCTGAACATGGAGACCAATGCACGTCCTCGCCGCCGGGTTCGCCGTGCGGTCGGTCCCAGGCTGCGCGTGCTGCTGGTCTTCGTGCTGGCCCTGTTCGCCCTGCTGCTGGTCAACTCCCTGTATCTCGGGGGCGTGACCTGGCTGGAGTGGTACAGCGGCGAGACCTATCAGGACTTCAACTACCAGGCGATGTTCCTGTTCCACCTGGCGGCCGGACTGCTGTTGCTCCTACCGGCCCTGGTGTTCATGGGCCTGCACATGCGCAACACCTGGAGCCGGCCGAACCGTCGCGCGGTCTATGTGGGCTTTGCCCTGTTCGGCGTCACGTTGGCCCTGCTGATCTCCGGGCTGCTGCTGGTGCGCTTCGACTTCTTCCAGATTCGCGATCCGCTGATTCGCGACGTGGCCTACTGGCTGCACGTGCTCACGCCCCTGATCTGCATCTGGCTGTTCGTGCTGCACCGCCTGGTCGGGCCGCGAATCCGCTGGAAGAGCGGCCTGGCCGTGGCCGGGCTCGGGGCGGTCTTCGTGCTGGGGATGATCGTGCTGCAGGCCCAGGATCCGCGTCAGTGGAATCGCCCGGGTCAGTACGGTGAGGCCGATTTCAGACCCGCGCTGACCCGCTCGGCGACCGGCAATTACATCCCGGCCGAAACGATGATGATGGACGACTACTGTGCCAGCTGCCATGCCGATGTGCACGCCCAGTGGTCCGACAGCGTGCACCGCTTTGCCTCCTTCAACAATCCCGTGTACCTGATGTCCGTGCGAAACACGCGCGACTTCGCCATGGCCCGGGACGGCAATGTCGATGCGGCGCGTTTCTGCGCCGGCTGCCACGATCTGGTGCCACTCTTGTCCGGGGCCTTCGATGACCCGAACTTCGATGACGTCAACCATCCGACCGCGCATGCGGGCATCACCTGCACCTCCTGCCACGCCATCACCCACGTCAACAGCCCGCGCGGCAATGGCGATTTCACCATCGAGGAGCCGATCCACTACCCGTTCACCTTCAGCGAGAACGGTTTCCTGCAGTGGGTCAATGCCCAGCTGATTCTGGCCAAACCGGCCTTCCACCAGCGCACCTTCCTGAAGCCGCTGCACGAGAGCCCCGAATTCTGTGGCAGTTGCCACAAGGTGCACCTGCCGGAACACCTGAACGGCTACAAGTGGCTGCGCGGTCAGAATCACTACGACTCCTTCCTGCTCTCGGGCGTGTCAGGGCACGGTGTGACGAGCTTCTACTACCCGCCCGAAGCCGAGCCCAACTGCAATGGCTGCCACATGCCCCATGTGCCGTCGGATGACTTCGGTGCCCGCGTGCGCGACGACTCGGGGGTCTACACAGTCAGCAACCATCTGTTCCCGGCGGCCAATACGGCGATTCCGACCCTGGTCGGTCGCGACCCGGCCGTGGTCGAGGCGCACCAGGAATTCCTGCGTGGTTCCGTGCGCCTCGATCTGGTCGCCCTGCGAGCCGATGGGCGCATCGATGGCGAGCTGATCGCGCCGCTTCGGCCGCAGCTGCCCGTGCTGCAGCCGGGTCGAGACTATCTGCTCGAAACCGTGATCCGGACCCTGCGCCTGGGTCATCCGTTCACCCAGGGCACGGCCGATTCCAATCAGGTCTGGGTCGAGCTGGAAGTCGAACACGAAGGCGAGGTGATCGCGCGCAGCGGCGCAATGGACCCGGACACGCACGAGGTCGACCCCTGGTCACACTTCGTCAACGTGTGGATGCTGGATCGGGACGGCAACCGCATCGAACGACGGAATCCCGAGGATATCTTCGTCCCGCTCTACAACCACCAGATCCCGCCCGGTGCGGCGGACGTCGTCCACTATCGCCTGGCCGTGCCCGAAGGGCTGTCCGGCGAACTGACCGTCACCGCCCGTCTGCACTACCGCAAGTTCGACAATATCCTCATGCGCCACGTCGAAGGCGAGAGCTTCCAGCGCAACGAGCTGCCGATTACGGTGATCGCCGAGGACCGTCTGCACTTCCCGATCGGCGAGGCCGGGGGCTGGGTCCAGGCCGAGGCGACGGACATTCCCGAGTGGCAGCGCTTCAACGACTACGGCATCGGTCTGCTGCGCAAGCCCGAGCGGCGTCAGCTGCGCCAGGCCGAGGAAGCCTTCGCCCGCGTCGAGGCCCTGGGCAGTTCGCACGGTCCCCTGAATCTGGCCCGTGTCTATCTGGAGGAGGGCCGCCTCGACGAGGCCGCCGACGCCCTGCAGCGCGCCAGCGCTCACGCCGAGCCACCGGTGCCCTGGTCGATGGCCTGGTGGTCGGGTCGCCTGCTGTTCGAACAGGGCCGCTTCGACGCCGCCTACTCGGTCTTCGAGGCCCTCGCCGAGACCCGCTTCGCCGAGGCGCGCGAGCGTGGCTTCGATTTTTCCCGCGATTACCGTCTGCTCAACCAGCTCGGTCTGACCGCGCTCGAGCAGGCCCGGGCCAGCGCTGGCGAGGCGGCCGATGAGGCGCGGCAGTCGGCGCGGCGCTGGTTCGAGGCGGCACTGGTTCAGGACCCCGAGAACGCCGTGGCGCACTACAACCTCGGCCGTCTGCTCGACGAGCTCGGGGACGCGTCCCGGGCGCAGTTCCACAGCGCCGAGTACCAGCGCTACCGCGTCGATGACAATGCACGCGATCGAGCCATCAACCTGGCCCGCCAGTCCAATCCGGCCGCGGACCACGCTGCCGATGCGGTCGTGATCTACGACCCGCAGCGTCCGGCCCGTGACCGCTTCTCGGCCTCGGCCGCCTTGATCGCCGAGCGCGTTCAGCCAAGATCAACGACCCCAGCGGAGACCGCGCCATGAGCCAGCATGACCGTAACGAGGCCTTCGAAGACGAGCTGGATGCCGACGATTCGATCATCGCGCGCGCCCTGAAGATCTCCCTGTCCTTGATCCTGCTGCTGGCGCTGGTCGTCGCGGCGGTGCTGGTCTGGCGCCACCTCTCCGGTCCCGAACCGGAGCCCGTCGAAGAAGCCGAGGCGGTGGACCTGGAGGCCTTGCTGGCGCCCGAGGCCGGACCCCGGGCGCCGGCGGCCCGCTTCGTGGATCGAACGGCCGAGGCGGGTATCGACTACCTGCACGTCAACGGGGCCTTCGGTGAACGCCTGCTGCCCGAGACCATGGGCGGCGGTGTGGCAGTGATCGACCATGACGGAGACGGTGATCAGGACCTGTTGTTCGTCAGCGGCCGCTCCTGGCCCTTCGATCCCGAGCCCCCGCTCGAAGCGGCTTCGTCCCTGCGTCTCTATGCCAATGACGGTGAGGGCGGGTTCGAGGAAGTGACCGAGGCGGTCGGTCTGGCCGGCGAGCGCTTCTACGGGATGGGCGTGGCCGTGGGTGACGTCGACGGCGATGGCCGCGTCGATGTGTTCGTCACGGCGGTCGGCCCCAATCGCTTCTATCTGAATCGGCCGGAGGGTTTCGTCGAGGTCGCGGAGTCGGCCGGCGTGGACGGCGGCGCGAACGACTGGTCGACGGGCGCGGCCTTCTTCGATGCGGACGGCGATGGCGATCTGGATCTCTGGGTCACCAACTATGTGCAATGGTCACGCGAGATCGATCTGGCCGTGGACTATCGACTGACGGGCATCGGCCGCGCCTACGGGCCGCCGAGCAATTTCGCCGGCACGCACAGTCGTCTCTATCTCAATCAGGGCGAGGGGCGCTTCGAGGACGTCACCGAGTCGGCCGGTCTGATCATCACCCACCCGACCACCGGCGAGCCGATCGGCAAGGGCCTGGCTGTGATGCCCGTCGATGTCGACCGCGATGGCCTGCTCGACGTCATCGTGGCCAACGACACGGTGCGGAACTTCGCCTTCCGCAACCTCGGCGGGGGTCGCTTCGAGGAGCTGGGCACCGAGTGGGGCCTGGGCTTCGATCGCAACGGCATGGCCACCGGCGCCATGGGCATCGATGCCGGGCCGGCGCTGGGGGATGACCGTCTCGCCGTCGCGATCGGCAACTTCGCCAATGAAATGAGTTCGCTCTATCTGTCCCAGGCCGACCCCTCGCAGTTCGCGGATCAGTCGATCGCGCAAGGGGTGGGTGCGGCCACCCGCCTGGCCCTGACCTTCGGGGTGGGCTTCATCGACTACGACAATGACGGCCGGCTCGACTATGCCCAGGCCAACGGCCACGTCGAAAACGAGATCAACCGGGTTCAGGCCTCCCAGCATTATCGCCAGCCCGGTCAGTTGTTCTGGAACTGCGGCGCCGACTGCAGCCAGACCTTCCAGCCGCTCGAGGCCTCGCGAATCGGGGACCTGGCCGAGCCGATCGTCGGCCGTGGCCTGGCCTGGGGCGATTTCGATCAGGATGGCCGCATCGATCTGGTGCTGACGCAGATCGGCGGGGCGCCGCTGCTGCTGTTCAACGAGACCGACACCGATCACCACTGGCTCGGCCTGGAACTGATCGGTCGGGCACCGAACACCTCGGCGATCGGTGCCGAAGTGCGCATCGAGGTGGCTGGCCGCGAACTGCGCCGCCGGATCATGCCGGCGAGAAGCTATCTGTCCTCGGTGGCCTTGCCCCTGACGATCGGCCTGGGGGCGGCGGATCGCGTCGAGCGACTGAGCATCCGCTGGCCGGACGGTGAGCTGCAGCAGATCGAGCGCCCTACCGTTGATCAGCGCCTGCGCATCACTCAGCCCTGATTCGAGGTCTCGATGGCCTGGCGCTCGTCGGGCCCCAGGACCCGCAGGCTGCGGACGTTGTCGGTGATGGGTGTGATCGTCAGGCTGCGCTCGCCCGGGCGGGCGTAGAACAGGTAGCTGATGTTCTTCCGGATCAGGGCGATCTGCTCGACCTGGCCATCGGTCCAGGTCAGTTCGTAGTCGATGCGGGACTCACCGTTGTCCAGTCGTTCCTTCACGGCCATGCCCGCACCGACGCCCATGCCGATGAAGGCGAACAGCATGGAGCCGGCGCAGAGTGATAGCCAGGCCTTGCCCAGGGGCTGGGCCAGCAGACCGCTGTTGGCGGCTTCGGGGTTCTTCCGCAGGCTCAGCCAGCGAACGAAGCGCAGATAGGGATAGAGCGCGGCCGGCACCAGCACCACCACGGCGAGCACGACCACATGGCCGGTCACCAGCGCCAGGGGGCTGATCAATACGTCGAGCAGGTCCGCATATTCGAGGTAGTTCACGCCGAGCAGACCATAGAAGATGGACTGGCTGGCAATGCCCAGGATCAGCAGGTAGAGGTAGCCGAGCGGCAACAGTTCGGAGAGCGGCGGCAGGTCGTGCTTGGACGGGTCGGGAAGCATCGGAGTCGGTGGCTATGGGAGCGTGCTGATGATGGACGACTGGCCCGGCGGAAGGCAAGTCATGAAAGCGGGTCACCGCTTGCTGCTTTCGAGCGCCCCGATCGTGCTCGATCCGATCACTTCAGGTCCACGGCCTTCTTGACCAGCAACTCGTCTCCGAGCGGGCAGCTGGCCAGGGTCTCGGCGATCCTTCGGGCGGCGTGACCATCACCATAGGGGTTGCTCATCCCTCGCAGTGAATTCCGGAATTCCGGGCTTCGCGCCTTGTCGATCGCGGCGAGGATGGCGTCGCGTTCGCCGGGAACATCGATGACGTTCAGCGCGCGTTCCCGGCCGCGCTGGCGCGGGCCGATGTTGATGAAGGGCAGTTCCAGGGAAGGCGTTTCCATGATGCCGCTGGAGGAGTTGCCGATCATCATCTCGGCCTGTTTCAGCAGGCCCCAGAAATCGAACAGATCGAGGTTGAAGTTGAGTCGAGCCCTGGGCTGGCGACGGCAGTAGGCACGTGCCCGCTCGATGATCGCCTGATGGCCCGCGTCGGCGTTCGGGAAACAGAACACGACGGGGCCATCGAGGGTGTCGAGGGCCTCGAACAGGGCATCGATCTCCCCGGCGGCGTCACGCATCAGGGTCACGGGATGGTGGGCAACGATCACCGGGGGCGTGTTCAGGTCGAGTTCGAGCACCTGCTCCAGACGCTCCCGCGAGCTGAGCTGGCTTCGCCGGAGATGATCCAGGGAGGGCGCGCCTGCGCGCCGGACGCGCCAGGCCTCTTCGCCCATGGCGATCACCCGTCGCCGAGCCTGCTCGGTGGAGACGAAGTGCAGATGGCTCATCTTGGTCAGGGCGTTGCGCACCGCATCGTCGATGGCGCCTTCGCTGATCTCGCCGCCCTCGATATGGGCCATGGGAATGCGGAGGGCCAGGGCAGTGGACGCTGGCGCCAGCATTTCGTAGCGATCGGCGATCAGCAGCAGCAGATCGGGGCGCAGGCGTCCGAGCAGGTCGGCCAGGCCGAGCACCCCCAGGCCGATGGTCTTCGCCATGCCGACGTCGCTGTCCGAATCGAGCAGGTTCTCGAGGCAGGCTTCGAGCTCGAAGCCGTGCGCTTCGAACTGGTCCACGGTCTGGCCGAAACCGGGCGCCAGATGGGAGGCGGTGGCGATGATCTTCAGATCGACCGAGTCCAGCGACTGGAGTTCGCGCAGGATCCAGAACAGGTGGCCGAAGTCGGCGCGTGACGAGCTGACGACGGCGATGCGGCGTGGTGGGGTCGTGGATTGCAAAGACTGGCTCCGAATGACAGAATGGCGCGCCGTTCCGGCAAGCTCGCCGGAACCCTCGAACGTTTCAAGTATCCCAGATCATCATGAACAGGTTTTCCTCAACGCTGCCCTGGGGTCTGTGGGTCGGTGCCGCCTGCCTGCTGGCCGGCTCGGCGCAGGCGCTTCAATGGCAGGATGTCACGGCCGCTAGCGGCGTCGATTTCCGCTATTCCAACGGCATGCAGGGCCAGTTCCACTTTCCGGAGATCATGGGCGGTGGCGCGGCCGTTCTGGACTACGACCGCGACGGGCGAATGGATCTCTATCTGGTCCAGGGCGGGCGGTTGCTGCCGGGCGGTGATGGCGAGCCGATCGGCGACCGCCTGTTCCGGAACGTGTCCGAGCCCGGTCCCGACGGCCAGCTGCAACTTCGCTTCGAGGACGTCACCGAAGCCGCTGGAATCCGGGCGCTGGGCTATGGCATGGGCGTGGCGGTCGGTGATCTGAGCGGCAACGGCTACCCGGATCTCTACGTGCTCAACTATGGCGCCAACCAGCTCTGGCGCAACAACGGTGACGGCAGCTTTACGGACATCACCGAACAGGCCGGTGTGGCCGGCGCCGAATGGAGCGTCAGCGGCAGCGTGGTGGATCTGGACGGTGACGGCCGCAATGAGCTGATGGTGATCAACTACGTCGACTTCACCCTGGACAATCATCGCGTCTGCCGCTCGGCGATGACCTCGCAGCAGGACTACTGCTCTCCTTCCGCCTACGATGGCGTGCCGGATCGCTTGTACCGGAATCTCGGTGATGGACGATTCGAAGACGTGTCCGAGGCGTCCGGGATTGCCGGCCAGGCCCGCCATGGCCTCGGCGTGATCGCCGCGGATTTCAACGACGATGGGCGCGTGGATCTCTACGTGGCCAACGACGGGGTGCCCAATGCGCTCTGGCTGAACCAGGGCGGCCTGCGCTTCGAGGATGACGCCTTCCTGGCCGGTGTGGCCGTCAACGCCGGTGGCCAGTCCGAAGCGGGCATGGGGGTCGACGCGGCGGATTTCGACGATTCCGGCGCCGAAGACCTGTTCCTGACCCATATGCGGATGGAAACCAACACCCTCTATCGCAACGACGGTCAGGGCTGGTTCACCGATCTGACCAATCGCCTCGGACTGGGCGTGCCGAGTCTGGGTTATACGGGTTTCGGAACGGCCTTTCTGGATGCCGATCTGGATGGCTGGTTGGACCTGGTCGTGGCCAATGGCGCGGTCGTGATCGAGGATGCCCTGGCCGAGGCCGGCGATCCCTTTCCCTATCACCAGGGCAACCAGGCCTTCCGCAATCGCGGTGGCAATGGCTTCGAGGAGGTCACGGCCGAATCGGGCAGCGCCCTGAATCGCTCCGAAGTCAGCCGCGGCCTGGCCGTCGGCGATCTGGATAACGACGGCGGGCTGGATCTGGTCATCGCCAACATCAATGCGCCGGCCCGCATTCTCAGGAACCTGAAGGACAGCGGTCACCACTGGCTCGGCCTCGAGCCCGTGAACGACTCGGGCGCGCGGCTGTTGCCCGAGGTCTGGCTGCTCGATGACGAAGGTGCTCGCCATCGCCACCGTCGCGCGCGCCGTGATGGCTCCTACGCCTCGGCGCGGGACCCGCGCCTGGTGATCGGCCTCGGCGAGCGGGCGTCGGCCGTCACGATTGAAATGGTCTGGCCGGACGGTCAGGCTGAACGATTCGAGGGCCTGGCGCCCGATCGATACCACCGCCTGGTCCGAGGTCAGGGTCAGACGGTGGATTCGCAAACACCGGAGGAATGATCCGATGACTGGTTTTTTGAGAGGGGCCGCGGCGCTCCTGTTCGTGTTTTCGACCCTGGTTCAGGCCCAGCTCGTGCAGCCCGAGCTGCCCGATCTCGGTGAACTGCCCGAGCCCGTCCGCGAGGCCGTCGAGCAGGCCCGCGAGAATGTTCGTCTCACTGAACAGGCCAATGCCCCGGCGCCCCTCCTGGCGCAGGCCTGGGGCCAGTACGGGGAGGCCCTGCAAGCCCATGGTCTGACCGCGCCCGCTCGCCAGGCCTACCTGAACGCGCACGAGCTGGCGCCGGGCTTTCTCGACTGGCCCTATCTTCTGGGCACCCTTGATATCAGCGATGGCCGCCTGGAGCCCGCCCTGGACTGGTTCGGTCTGGTACTGGCCTCCGATGGCACGGATGTCCCGGCCCTGATCCGTCGGGGCCAGACCTATCTGGAACTCGATCGGCCCGAGCCGGCGATCCGGGACTTCGAGCGCGTGCTTCAGCTGAACCCGGAGTCGGCCGCGGGCCTTGCGGGCCTGGGTCGCGCCGCGCTCGCTCAGGGTCGTTTTGCGGAGGCCGTGGACTACCTGCAGCAGGCCCTGGGTCGGGCCCCGTCCGCCAGCGCCCTGTACCAGCCCCTCGGGATGGCGCTGCGAGGCCAGGGTGACACGGAGCGCGCGCGCGCCGCGCTCGCCCAGGCCGGTGAAATTACACCCGCGTTTCCGGACCCGCTGATCGAGCGCGTGCGCTCGCGTTCGCGCAGCCCGCAGTTCTATCTGGAGCTGGCGCTCGGCCAGGCCGAGGCCGGAAACCTGGCAGGTGCCCAGTCCCTGCTGGCCAGCGCATTGTCCCTGGCGCCCGATGATCCGCTGATCATCGAGAACTACGGTGACGTCAGCGCACGACTGGGCGCGCTGGTCGAGGCGCGTGACGCGTTCGCGGCCCTGGTCGAGCTCCAGCCCCGGAATGCGAGCGCTCGCTTCCGTCTGGCTCAGGTCGACGAACTGATGGGCCGTCTGGACGAGGCGGAGCAGGGCTACCGTCGGGTGCTCGCGATCGACGAGGGCTTCGATGAGGCCCGCGAAGCCATGGCCTTCGTCGAACTGGCGCGCCGGCGCTTCGATGCGGCCGCAGCAGCCTTCGAGCGGATGGCCGATGCGGCGTCCGGTCCGGACGCCCAACGTCTGCGCTACTGGCAGGCCATGGCGAGGCTGGGCGCGGGAGACTGCGCCGAGGGCGCGGCCCTGCTCGAGCGGCTTCGCCAGCTCGAAGACGGCTTCGATCCGGAGGTGCTGGGCGCCCTGGCCCGCGTGCGAGCGAGCTGTCTGGGTGCCGGCGAGGCGCAGCTGAGTGAAGCCTTCAACTGGGCCGAAGTGATCTATCAGGATGCGCCCGGCATGGAGACGGCCGCCACCCTGGCGATGGTCTATGCCGCCATGGGCCTGTTCGATGATGCCGTCGATCTGCAGGCCCAGGCCCTGTTCGAGGCGCTCAAGCTGGGGATCCTGGATGCCCGGCCCGATCTCCAGGAAGACATGGCACGCTACCGGGAAGGGCAGCGCGCGACGAGACCCTTCGCGCCGGCGCACCCGGTCTACGGTGCGGATGCGGGGCAGGGCTGAGGCGGGGCCAAGGCGAACTCAGCTCAGCCGCCACCACGCCCAGATCAGGCAGAACGCGACGAGAAACCAGAAGCCAGCCCAGGCCAGCAGGCGCAGGCCGGGTCCCGGTCGATGTGCTTCCGGCACCAGCGGGCCGGTGATCAGGCGCAGGCTGAGCCAGGCCAGGATCGGCGCGGCGAGGAAGGACACGGTCGTCGCGAAGTCGATCAGGCGGGTGAAGTGCTGGCCGAAGAAGTGGATCACGCTCAAGCCGCCGATCGAGAGCAGGATCAGGGCGCTGATGTAGCGGGCCTGGTGCAGGTTGGCGGTGTCATCGGTGTCGTCGGCCGCGCCGCTGACCTCGATCAGTGCGCGCAGGGCGCGAGGATAGGCGTCGGTGACGGCCAGCGTGGTCGAGAACATCGTCGTCCAGGCCGCCACGGCGATCAGGGGTCGAGCCCATTCGCCGAGGCTGTTGGTGTAGAGCTCGACGAGCACCGCGGAAAAGGCGACGGCCGAGGCGGGGATCGTTTGATCGCCACCATGCATGATCACCGCGCCCAGGATCAGGAACAGCGCCGCCAGCACGGTCGCGCCGATGAAGCCCAGCCGGAAGTCGAACACCGCCTCGCGCACGTTCGGGTGATGGCCGGTCTGTCGCGCCCGCTCCAGGGTCCAGAGCGAGTGCCAGGCGGCGACATCGAGAGGGATCGGCATCCAGCCCAGCAGGGCCAGCACGAAGGCGATGCCCGCCGCGCTCCAGAGTCGATCGAGGTTGCCGGCCAGGTCCAGCTCCATGCTTCCGGGTGCCGAGCCCAGCGCGAGGATGACCGCGGCGAGGGTGGACAGCGAGAGCACCAGCATGATCAGTTTCATGATCAGGTCGAGGCCGCGGTAGTGGCCGACGGCGAGCAACAGGATGCAGGCGCCCAGCACCGACGCCGACAGGGAGGTGATCGACCAGTCCAGGCCGAACAGCAGGCCGGTCAGGCCCGCCGTGACGATGGTGACGCCGGCCTGGATGATGACGGCGGTGGACAGGGTGATCAGGCTGAACAGGCCGATCGCCCAGCGGCCCATGCGCTGGTAACCCGCGATCATGCTTTCCCCGGTGGCCGCCGCGTAGCGCGGGCCGAACTCCAGAAAGGGGTACTTGAGCAGGCAGGCGAGCAGCACCAGGGGCAGCAGGGTGAAACCGTAGTCGGCGCCGGCGCGGGTCGACTGGACGAGGTGGGAGACGCCCACGGCGGCGCCGGCCATCAACAGTCCCGGGCCGATCGCGGCCAGCAGCGGGTGGCGTGGTTCGGAGGCGCTCATCGTGGCGAGGCCGGAGCGTGACTTGTGGCATCTGGGATCCACATCGGCGCATCGCTAGCCTGTAGATTGCCGATTGAATTCATTTCCGGGAAAAGTCTCATGATCAAACGCATTTTCAAATGGGGCGGGCTCACCGTTGCGGCGCTTATCCTGCTGCTTGGCGCGCTCGTCGTCAACGTGGTCTGGTTCAAGCCGGTGACCCTGAACCTGTTCTTCGAGCGGACCTTTCTGCAATTCGGGCTCGACAGCCCGCAGGCGCTGACCTCGATCGGCCTGTTCGATGCGCTGCCGATCAAGTTCTACCAGGGCAAGCTCGACGAGGTCTCGATCGAGCGGCAGGAGGCGATGGACGCCTGGGTCGAGGACAGCCTGACGACCCTGCGTCGCTACGACCGCTCCGACTACGAGGGGCAGGAGGCCCTGTCCTACGACATCTTCGAGTGGTTCCTGGCGCGCCAGGTCGAGGGGCAGCGCTGGAGCTGGCACGACTTCCCGCTGCACCAGATGCGCGGAATCCACACCGGCCTGCCGAACTTCATGCTGCAGGTCCATCCCGTTCGCAACGAGCAGGACGTGGACTTCTATCTCGCGCGGCTGGCTGGCTTCCCGGAAGCCTTCGCGGGCACCGTCGAGGTGCTCGAGGAGCACGAGCGCCGAGGAGTGGTCGCGCCGCGCTTTGCCATCGAGAAGACCCTGGAGTCGATGCGCGAGTTCATCGAGCAGCCGGTCGAAGACAACCCTCTCTACGCCGAATTCCTCGAACGCGTCGACGCCATCGAAGGCTTTCCGGAGGGGCGTCGTCGGGCCCTGCCGGGCGAGCTGGCCGAGGTGATTCGCGAGGCCGTCTATCCTGCCTACGAGTCGCTGATCGCCTATCAGGATGCGCTGCTGCTTCGGGCGCGCAGCAATGATGGTGTCTGGCGATTGCCTGATGGCGATGACTACTATGCCTGGGCGGTTCGCTGGCACACGACCACGGACTACACGCCCGAAGACGTGCATCAGATCGGCCTGGCCGAAGTGGCCCGGATCGAGGCGGAGATGGACGCCATCCTGTGCAGCGTCGGCCGCTGCGAGGGCAGTGTCGGTGAGCGGGTGCAGGCTCTGAGTCGGGATCCCGATCAACTGTTCGAGGACTCCGATGCCGGTCGCGAAGCCATTCTCGATGCGTTCCGCGAGATCATCACCGAGATCGACGGTGGCCTGGATGACTGGTTCGACGTGCGCCCCGCCGCCGGCGTCGAGGTGCGCCGAGTGCCCGAATACGCCGAAGACGGTTCGGCCGGTGCCTACTACTCCAGGCCGGCGATGGATGGTTCGCGGCCGGGCGTGTTCTTCGCCAAGCTCAAGCATGTCGAGGAGCACCCGCGCTTCGGTTTGAGAACCCTGGCCTATCACGAGGCCATCCCGGGGCATCACTTCCAGATCGCGCTGCAACAGGAGCTGACCGGCGTGCCCATGTTCCGCCGGATGCTGCCGTTCACGGCGTATTCCGAGGGCTGGGCGCTGTATGCCGAGCGTGTGGCCTGGGAGGCGGGCTTTCAGAACGACCCCCTGGACAATCTCGGGCGCCTGCAGGCCGAGCAGTTCCGGGCCGTCCGCCTGGTCGTCGACACGGGCATGCATTACCGGCGCTGGACGCGCGAACAGGCCATCGAATACATGGTCGAGAAAACGGGCATGGCCCGGACCGACGTGGTCAGTGAGATCGAGCGCTACCTGGTCATGCCCGGCCAGGCCCTGGCCTACAAGGTGGGGATGATGAAGCTGCTGGAACTGCGCGACCGGGCCCGGGCCGAGCTGGGAGAGCGATTCGACATCCGCCAGTTCCACAACCGGATCCTGATGAATGGCTCGATGCCCCTGGATATCGTTGAATCGGTGATCGACGAATGGATCGAGGAGCGTCTGAACGACCCGGTCTGAACTCCTTCGTCCGCTGCGATTTCGGCCGGTCCTTCCATGCGGAGGATCGGCCGCTTTTTTCTGGTGACCTTCACGCCGCGCTGCTTGCAAATATTAAAAGGATGTTCATATCATACGGGCCAATGCGAGTGTGGCTTCCGCCATACTCGACGGTATCCAAACCAAGAAAGCTCAAGCTTCGGGGAGAAAACACGATGAAGGTACGCCCGCTCCTGGCCACTGGAATGGCGCTGCTATGGCTTGTCGGCTGTGGTGGTTCGTCCAGTGTGGACCGATCCACGCCGCAGACGCCGGCCACCAATCCGGATGGCAATCCGACCACTCAGGTCATGGAGGCCGTCTTCAGTCCGGCCACAGGTCAACTGCCGTTCCCGACCAACCTGCTGCTTTCCGGGTCGGCCGATCTGACCCTGAATGTCCCCGTCGATGATCCCACCGATTTCGGGGATCCGGCCGTGGCCCTGTCGCAGCTCGACGGCTTCAGCACCGTCACGCCATGGACCTTCAGCTTCTCCCAGCAGATCGACCCGGCCTCCGTCCGGCACGGTGACACGGTTCGTCTGTTCGAGGTGGAGTTCGTGTTCGGTACCATCGCCGTCGCGGGCATCAATCGCGAGCTGACGCCGGGCGTCGACTACATCGCGACGGTCGCGCCGACGGACCCGACCGGGCGTACGGTCGCCATCGTGCCGCTGCGTCCGCTGCAGCAGATGACCGGCTACATGGCCGTGGTCACCAACGGGATCCAGGACACGATCGGAACGGCAGCCACGCCCTCCCAGACCTACTTCCTCACGAAGCGGACCTCTCCCCTGGTCGATGCCAGTGGCAACAGCACCGACAGCCTGCTGGACAACGGCACGGCGCGGGCGCTCGAGCCGCTGCGCCAGCTGACCAATGCACAGGAGTTCGCCGCAGCCTCTCAGGGCATCTCGCGCGATGACATCGTGCTGAGCTTCACGGCGACCACCCAGTCGATCACTCCGGTGCTCAACGTGATCCGCTCGCAGGCCGAGCCGACGGCAACCCAGGTCGCTCAGGCCTGCGTGGCGCCGGGCGCCTGCCTGACGACGGCCGATGTGCTGCCGCCGGGCGCCTCGCCGGGCATCGCCGATCTCTACATCGGTGTAACCTCCGTGCCGTACTACCTGGGCGTTCCGACGGCGGAGAATCCGATTGCTCCGATCAACCAGTTCTGGCAGGCCGCTCCGGGTGCCTACGTGCCGCCCTTCGATGAGCTGCCGCTGGACCCGACCTCGACCGCGGTGACCGTGGCCAACCCGATGCCGGTCGCCCGCTCGAACGAATTCGTGCCGGTGCTGATGACCGTCCCGAACGCCAACTCGGGCTTCACCAGACCGGAGGCCGGCTGGCCGGTGGTCATCTTCCAGCACGGCATCACCGGTAACCGGACGAACATGCTGGCGATCGCCGACACGATGGCCTCCATCGGTTTCGCGGTCATCGCCATCGACCAGCCGCTGCACGGCATCACCGACACCACCAGCCCGCTCTACGTCGGCAATACGCCGTTCGGCACCGTGGGCCGCGAGCGCACCTTCAACCTGGACATCCAGGACAACGCCACGGGTGCGCCGGGCCCGGATGGAAACATCGATTCTTCCGGGGCCTGGTTCATCAACCTGGGCAGCCTGCTGACCTCGCGCGACAACCTGCGCCAGGCCCAGGCCGACCTGAGTGTGCTGGCCCTGAACATTCCCTTCATCGATCTCGATGGCGATCAGCTGGGTGACCTCGACGGCTCGAACATCAACTTCGTCGGTATCTCCCTCGGTTCCATCGCCGGCATCCCGTTCCTGGCTGTCGAGCCCACCGTGAACAATGGTGTGCTGTCCGTGCCGGGTGGCGGCATCGCCAACATGCTCAACGGTTCGCAGACCTTCGGTCCGGTGATCCGCGCCGGTCTGGCCGCTGCGGGCGTCGAGCCGAACACGCCGGACTTCTTCCAGTTCCTGCTGATCGCGCAGACGGTCACCGACGCGGCCGACCCGATCAACTGGGGCGCGACGACGGTACAGACCAACAGCGTGCTGCTGCAGCAGGTCGCGGGCGACACGGTCATCCCGAACTTCGTGCCGGGTGCGCCGCTGTCGGGCACCGAGCCGCTGATCGCGGTCATGGGCCTCGATCCGATCACGGGTACGACGCAGGATCCGCTGGGGATTCGCGGCGCTGTGCGCCTGATCCAGGGAACGCACGGTTCCCTGCTCGATCCTTCATCGGCGCCGGCGGTGACTGCAGAGATGCAGGGCCAGGCCGCCAGCATGGTCGCCTCCGGTGGCGCTGCGGTGGTCATCGGTAATCCGTCACTGATCCTGACCGACTGACAGGGAGATATTCAATGAATCTGCACAAGAACACTGCACGTCGTCAGGCCCGCCTGATGCGTCCCTGCCTGCTGGCCAGCGCCATCGGTCTCGCTCTGGTGGCCAACAGCGCCCAGGCGATCGATCTCAGCACCGACGAGGTCAGCATCCGGCTGGATACCACGATCAGCTACGGGTCCGGCATGCGCGTCAGCGGCCGTGACGATGATCTGATCGCCAAGTCGCATTTCAACCCGCTGATCGTTCAGGCGCCGCTGGAGCAGCAGATCCTGGCGCCGGGCCGCTTTTCGGCGAACTCGGATGACGGCAACCTGAACTTCGACAACGGCGACTTCATCTTCAACGCCGCCCGCATCACCTCCGAGCTGCAGGTCGATTACAAGAACTACGGGTTCTTCGTCCGTGGCAACTACTTCTATGACTTCACGCTCAACGACATGGACGAGCTCAGCGACGGCGCGAAGGACTTCGCCGGCAGCCGGGGTCGCCTGCTCGATGCCTACGCCTACAAGGACTTCGACATCGGAGAGCGGATGCTGTCCGTGCGCCTCGGGCGTCAGGTGGTCAGCTGGGGTGAGTCGACCTTCCTGGCCGGGGGGATCAATACGATCAACCCCGTCGACCTGACCGCCCTGCGGACCGCGGGTGCCGAGCTGAAGGAAGCCTTCCTGCCGCAGAACATGCTCTGGGGCTCGATCGACCTGACCCCGAACATGTCGATGGAAGGTGTGGTTCTGTTCGAGTGGGATCCGGTCGAGGCCGAGCCCGTCGGCACCTACTTCGCCACCAATGACTTCGCCACTGCCGGTGGGCGTTACGCGATGCTGAACTTCGGCCTCGTGCCGCAGCCGGTGCGCAACGCCGATCTCTTCGATCCGGTCTGTGCAGGTGGCAACTTCGGTGCCAGCGACGCGCCCCTGCCGCCGACCCTGGTGGCCCTGGGCTGCTCGGCCGCCTTCCCGCGCGGAAGCAACATCGAGCCCGACGCGAACGGCTTCGATGGGCAGTGGGGCCTGGCCTTCCGCTACTTCGCTCCGCAGCTCAACGACACCGAGTTCGGTCTCTACTACCTGCGTTATCACAGCCGCCTGCCGCTGCTGTCGGGTCAGGCGGTCCTGAACTCCAACGTATCGACCGGCGCGGTGCTGGTCGAATATCCGGAAGACATCGACCTGTTCGGCCTGAGCTTCAACACCACCATCCCCGGCGGCTGGTCGCTGGCCGGTGAGTTGAGCTACCGGGACAACGTGCCGATCCAGATCGACGACGTCGAGCTCCTGTTCGCCGGTCTGTCGCCGCTGAACGCCGCGATTCCGAACGAGTACGAGCGCTTCCGCAGCCAGCTGGGTTCCTACGCTCCGGGTGAGTACATTCCGGGCTACGAGCGTCGCAAGGCCTCCCAGTTCCAGTTCACCCTGACCAAGCTGATCGGACCGAACAACTGGATCGGTGCCGACCAGGTGGCCGTCGTCGGTGAGTTCGGTGCGACCAACTACTGGAACCTGCCGAGCCACGATGAACTGCGTTTCGAAGGTCCCGGCACGGACACCGGCGGCGGCCCGAGTCGCCTGACGGGTGCGGCCCGCAACCCGGTGACGACGCCGGACGGCTTCGCCACCTCCTTCAGCTGGGGTTATCGACTGGTCGTCGCTCCGACCTACAACGCGGTGTTCGGTACTTCGTGGAACATGACTCCGCGCGTCGCCTTCAACCACGACGTTCAGGGTGTCACCCCGGGACCGGGCGGCAACTTCATCGAAGGTCGCAAGCAGGTCACGCTGGGCGTGAACTTCTCGCGTCTGTCGACCTGGCAATTCGGATTCGCCTACACCAATTTCTTCGGTGCCGGCATCAACAATCTGCTGAGTGATCGGGACTTCGTCTCGGCCTCGATCAGCTACTCGTTCTAAGGGGAGTTCAATCATGAAAACCCAATCGATCAAGCAAATCCTGACCCTGGCCGCCATCGCGGCACTGAGTCTCGGCCTGGTGGCCTGTGGCAGCACGCCGGAATCGCAACCGACCGAGTCCGACCAAACGCAAGAAGAGTTGAACGATCGCTTCGAAGAAGCGCGTGCCGAGCGTGAAGCTGCCGAAGCGGCGGAACGCCAGGCGGCAGAGGCCGAGCGCCAGGCGGCCGAAGCCGAGCGTGCGGCGGAAGCGGCGCGCCGCGAAGCCGAAGCCGAGGCCGCACGCGCAGCGGCTGAAGCGGAGGCGCGCGCGGAAGCCGAGCGCCAGGCGGCCGAAGCCGAAGCCGCTGCAGCTGCAGCCGCCGCCCGCGAGGAAGCACAACGTCGCGCCGCTGAAGCCGAAATGGCTGCAGCCGAGGCGGCAGCCCGCGAGGAAGCCGAGCGCATGGCCGCCGAGCGCATGGCCGCCGAGGCCGCTGCTGCTGAAGCCGCCGCCGCAGAGGAAGCCGAGCGTCGCGCGGCAGCAGCCGCCGCCGCTGCTGAAGCCGAGGCCGAGCGCATGGCGGCCGAAGCCGCCGCTGCCGAAGCCGCCGCCCGCGAGGATGCTGAACGCATCGCGGCCGAGAACGCAGCTGCTCAGGAAGCCGCTGCCGAAGCCGCTGCCGCGCAGGCCGCTGCTCGCGCCGCTGCCGAACCGGCGGTGCCCGCGGATTCGGGTGACTTCATCCTGGCCCGCACGCCCGAGAACATTGCCCGCCTGGGTCGTGATCTGACGCCGATGGGTTCGATCCGTGGCGGTAGCGCCGACGGCCGCATTCCGGCCTGGGACGGTGGACTGGGTCGCGAGGACTGGCCTGCCGGCTACGAGCCGGGTGATCGTCACCTCGATCCCTTCGCCGCCGATGAGCCGCTGTACGTGATCACGGGCGAGAACTACCAGGAATACGCCGATCGCCTGTCGGTGGGGCAGATGGCGACCTTCGCGCGCTATCCGGACACCTACATCATGAAGGTGTACCCGACCCGTCGTAGTGCCTCCTTCCCCGAGTTCATCTACGAGGCCACGATCCGCAATGCCTCGACGGGTCGTCTGACCGCCGAAGGCGAGGGTGTGGCCGACGTTTCCGAAGGCTTCCCCTTCCCCCTTCCGCAGAATGCCTACGAGCTGATGTGGAACCACAAGCTGAAGTACAAGGGCACCGGTGGCGTTCGTTACAACAACCAGGTTGCCCCGACCACCAGCGGCAGCTACCAGCTGGTCCGTCTGCGCGAGGAGCTGCTGGGTCTGTACTACGTGGAAGGCAGCACGATCGCGGACACCAACAACATCCTGCTCTACTTCTTCCAGGAAGTGGAATCGCCGGCGCGTCTGGCCGGTAACATCCTGCTGGTCCACGAAACCCTGAACCAGCTCGAGCAGCCGCGTCAGGCCTGGATCTACAACCCGGGTCAGCGTCGTGTCCGTCGTGCGCCGAACGTGGCCTACGACAATCCTGGCACCGCATCGGACGGCCTGCGCACCAACGACATGACCGACATGTTCAACGGCGCCATGGATCGTTTCACCTGGGAAATCGTCGGCAAGAAGGAAATGTACATCCCGTACAACTCCTATCAGCTGCACAGCGGTGACCTGACCCCGGACGACATCGTCCGCCCGGGCCACCTCAACCCGGACCTGATGCGCTACGAGCTGCATCGCGTGTGGATCGTCGATGCCCGTCTGCGTGAAGGCACGCGTCATATCAACTCGCGCCGCACCTTCTACCTCGATGAAGATTCCTATCAGATCGCTCTGATCGACCATTACGATCAGCGTGGCGAGCTGTGGCGCGCTTCCGAGGCGCACACGATCAACTACTACGATCTGCCGACCTACTGGTCGTCGGTCGAGACCCACATGGATCTGCAGTCGGGTCGTTACGTGGCCACCGGTATCGACAACCAGGATCCGGTGAACACCTTCAACGTGCCGCTCAGCCCCAGCAGCTATACGCCGCAGGCGCTGCGCACTCGCGGACGGCGCTAAGCCGTCCGGGGAAGGCCTCGAACAGGCCGACCGGTCCCCGGTCGGCCTTTTTTGTCGGGGGCTCCGGTTCGTTCGATCGATCCGAGAGTCGAGAGGTCGGTACCGTGGGCCCCGACGATCAGGCGCCAACCGCGCGGCCGGTTCAGAGCCAACGCTTCCGAAATCGTGAGCTGACTCGGGCAGGCGCTGGTCGAATCGCTGGGTCGCCGAGGCTCGCCCGGCCCTGAATCCAAATTCGGAGAATACCTGAATGATTTCGCGAATCCTACCGCTCGCCATTCTGCTGCTGGTGCTGCCAGCTGCCGTATCGGCACAGAGCGCCGAACCGCAGCCGGCCGAGCAGGCGCGACTGGTCGCCAGCAGCCTGCTGCTCGATGTGACCCGTGCCGGTCAACGTTTCGTGGCGGTCGGCGAACGTGGCCATGTGCTGTTGTCCAGCGATGGTGACGCCTGGGAACAGGCAGAATCCGTTCCGACTCGAGCCACCCTGACTCGGGTGACCTTCGCTGGCGGTCGACTCTGGGCCGTGGGTCATGATTCGGTCATCATCCACAGCCGGGACATGGGCCGAAGCTGGACCCTGCAGAACTTCGAGCCGGATTGGGAAAAGCCCTTGCTCGACGTGCATTTCTTCGACGCCAATCGCGGCGTGGCGATCGGCGCCTACGGCCTGTACATGCGCACCGACAATGCCGGTGAGGACTGGGAAGTCTTCGACATGGCCGATCTCGTGACCTCCGAGGCCATTGACTGGGAAGAGGCGGCGCAGGCTGCCGCCGAACTGGACAGTCGCGAAGGCAACGACGAGATGCTGGGTCTCGACGACGAGCTCTACGATCCGGCCGCCGATTTCGATCGCGGCTGCTACGAGTTCATGGAATGCCACCTCAACGCCTTCCTCGATCTGGGTGATGGGCGCTGGATGATCGCGGCGGAGCGGGGCTACGGGTTCCGCACCGTCGACGGTGGTGAGAATTGGGAAAGCTTCCGTTTCCCCTACCCCGGTTCCATGTTCGGCTTGCTGGACATCGGCGACGGCTCGGTCCTGGCCTTCGGCCTGCGCGGGAACGTGCAGCTTTCCAATGATTTCGGAAGCAGCTGGGCCTTGCTGGACAGCCCCCTGGAGTCAACCTTGATGGGGGGTGACATGAGCCCCGAAGGACGGCCGTTCATGGTCGGAGCCGGCGCGGCGCGACTCAGCTACGACCCGCGAAGCCAGCGTTTCGAATACGAGGAGGATCGCCTCGGAAGCACCTATGCAGCCGTGCTGTTTCTGGATGACGGCAGCAAGATCATCGTCGGCGAAGATGGAGTGAGCCATGACTGACAATCCGACCCTGGCGCGTCGCATTGCCGACGCGGTCTTCAGCATTCGCCCGCTGATCCTGCTGCTGTTCCTGCTCGGAACGGTCGCTGCGGCGTACTACATGATGCAGCTGCGCGTCGATGCCGGCTTCAAGAAGCAGCTCCCGCTCCAGCATGAATACATGCAGACCTTCATGGAGTACGAGCGTGAGTTCGGGGGCGCCAACCGGATCATGGTGGCGCTGGTTGCCGAGGACGGCGACATGTTCACGCCGGAGTTCTTCCAGGATTTCGAGCGGATCAGTAATCAGGTGTTCTTCATCCCCGGGGTGGACCGGGCCAGCGTGCGCTCGATCTTCACTCCGAACGTGCGTTTCGTCGAGATCGTCGAGGATGGCTTCGCCGGTGGTAACGTGATCCCGGCCGATTTCGCACCGTCACCGGAGATGTTCGAGCGAGTGCGCTCGAACATCGTCAAGTCCGGTGAAGTCGGGCGCCTGGTGGCCGAAGACTTCTCCGGTGCCATGGTCTGGGCCAATCTGCTCGAAGAGGATCCGGGCAC
Organism: Wenzhouxiangella marina; assembly: GCF_001187785.1. Classification (GTDB taxonomy): domain Bacteria; phylum Pseudomonadota; class Gammaproteobacteria; order Xanthomonadales; family Wenzhouxiangellaceae; genus Wenzhouxiangella; species Wenzhouxiangella marina. Next base: position 3,094,479 of record NZ_CP012154.1, on the reverse strand, counting down.
GGGTGAGGCGCTCGACTATCAGGACGTGGCGGCTCAGCTAGAGAGCATCCGCTCCAGTTTCGAGAACGAATCGCACACCGTGCACATCGTCGGTTTCGCCAAGATCGTCGGTGACATCGCCGACGGTGCGCGTGGTGTGGTTACCTACTTCGGTGTGGCCTTCGCCATCACCGCGGTCCTGTTGCTGCTGTATTCGGGCTCGTTCTGGCTCACCCTCCTTCCGCTGGTCTGCTCGGCTACGGCCGTGGTCTGGCAGCTGGGCCTTTTGAGCGTGCTCGGCTTCGGCATCGACCCGATGAACATCCTGACGCCCTTCCTGATCTTCGCGATCGGAGTCAGTCATGGCGTGCAGATGATCTCCGGCTGGAATGCCGAGAAATTCTTCGGCGGCCATTCCCCGCTCGGCGTTGCCGCCGATGGTGGTGGCCTCGACAGCGTGCCGATCGTGTCCAGTCTGGAAGCCTCGAAGGCCACCTTCGCGCGCCTCCTTGCACCCGGCGCCATTGCGCTGATTTCCGACACGATCGGCTTCCTGACGATCCTGCTGATTCACATCCGGATCATTCAGGAGCTGGCGCTGACGGCCAGTATCGGCGTGGCCGTGATCATCTTCACCAACCTGGTCCTGCTGCCGGTGCTCCTGTCCTACGTTCGCCTGAGCAACGAGGAGAAGTTCCGCCAGCGCCAGTACGAGAAAGGCCGCAAGCCCAGCCTGGTCTGGGGTCTGATCGGGAGCTTCAGCCGTCCGGGCGTGGCGGTCGTGGCCGTGCTGGTCGGGGTCGGCCTGTTCGCCTTCGCCTGGGTCAAGTCCCAGGACATGCAGATCGGCGATTCCCAGCCCGGCGTGCCCGAGCTGCGGGAAGATGCCCGATACAATCAGGACGCTCGACTGATCGCTGATCGCTTCTCCCTGGGGACCGATCTGATCTCGGTCATCGCCGAGACGGCGCCGTCGGCCTGTACCGAGTCATACCAGGTCATGGAGGCGATCGATCGCTTCGCCTGGCAGATGTCGAATGTCGAAGGGGTCCAGCAGGTCGTGACCCTGCCGAACATCGCCAAGATCGTCAACGCCGGCTGGAACGAGGGCAACCTGCGCTGGCGGGTGCTGCCGCGCAACAACTTCATCATGCGGCAGAACCTGTCGGGCATCGAATCCTCCACGGGTCTGCGCAACGAGGACTGCAGCGCCATGCCGGTCATGGTCTTCCTCGAGGATCACCGCGCCGAGACCATCACTCGCGTCGTCAATCGGGTTCGCGAGTTGCAGGGCGAGATCTACGTGGACGGGCTGGGCTTCCAGCCGGCCAGTGACTTCACCGGTGACGTCGGAGGAGAGAATGGCGAGCGCTGCGAGGAATGTCTGAGCTTCCGTCTGGCGACGGGCAATGTCGGAGTGATGGCGGCGACCAACGAAGAGGTCGCGGCGGCGCAGACGCCGATGCTGATCTACGTCTACGGCGCCATCATCCTGCTGTGTCTGATCACCTTCGGTACAGCGCGAGTGACCACCTTCGTGGTGGTGCCCTTGACCGTGGCTGGCGTGCTGACCTATGTGATGGCACCGGCCCTCTGGGCGCAACCCTACTTCATGTACGGTCTGGCCGCGCTGGTCGGTCTGATCCTGCTGTTCACCCGAGGTGGGCGGGGCACCCTGTGCATCATCCTGCCGCTGGTGCTGGTCAGCTACCTAGCCTACAGCCTGATGGCCTACATGGGCATCGGTCTCAAGGTCAACACCCTGCCGGTCGTGGCGCTTGGTGTCGGGATCGGCGTGGACTACGGGATCTACATCTTCAGCCGCATGCGCAGCCTGCTCGATGAAGGCCTCAGCCTGAACGATGCCTATCTGCGCACCTTGCGCCTGACGGGTAAAGCGGTGTTCTTCACCGCCATCACCCTGGCGGTGGGCGTGGGTACCTGGCTGTTCTCCGACCTGAAGTTCCAGGCGGACATGGGCGTTCTGCTCGGTTTCATGTTCATCTTCAACATGATCGGCGCCATGCTGCTGCTGCCGGCGCTGGCCCGCATTCTGCTGGGCTGGGGCAAGCGGGGTGATGCGGCCCAGGCCTGATCCTGTGGTCGCATGACAGCCTGAATGGCGCCGGGCTCGCTCCCGGCGCCATTTGTTCTCTTCTTTTCGGGCTTCTATACTCGGGCAGGCACGCTGAGCTGACCCGGGACGCCGCGCCATGACCGAAACCCTGGAATCGACCGCAACCCTGCTGCGGAAGGTGGCCGATGGAGATGATCGGGCTCGTGAGCGTCTGTGTCGGCATTTCCTTCCGATCCTTTCGCGCTGGGCGCATGGGCGCCTGCCCGACTACGCGCGAGACCTTTCCGAAACCCAGGACCTGGTCCAGACTGCCCTGATCAAGGCGCTCGATCAGATCGATGGTTTCGAGGCCCTGCGTGAAGGCGCGTTCCTCGCCTACCTGCGCAAGATCCTGCTGAACAACATCCGCATGGAAATCCGCCGCGTTACACGGAGGAACCGGCACGGTTTCAGCGATCCGGAAATCGAGCCCAAGGACCCGGAGGCCTCGATTCTCAGCGAGGCGATCGGCCTGGATGTGCTGGAACGCTACGAAGCGGCATTGATGACTCTGACAGACAAGGCAAGAGAGGCCGTGATGTTGAGAGTCGAATTCGGTTATTCATTTCCGGAAATCGCCGCTGCCACCGAGACCCCCTCGGCCAACAGCGCCCGCATGCTGGTTTCCCGATCCCTGGTGCAGCTGGCCGAGGCAATGAAGTGAGCGGGCGCAAACCGCCCTCCGATTCCCGGGCCCGTCGCATTCTCGAGCGCCTGGCCGGGTCTGCCGAGTTCCTGAACGAGTCCCTGTCCGATGCCGAGGAGCTGGCCGACGGCCTGCAGCAGATCGAGCAGTTGTTCCTCCTGCACGGCGGTGAACGCAAGCCTGAAGCATCGCCCGATGCGCTGTTTTCCTGGGGACATCTGCAGGCCCTGGAGCGGGTCGGCGAGGGCAGCTTCGGAGAGGTCTTTCGCGCCTACGATGAAATCCTCGATCGCGACGTCGCCCTGAAACTTCTCAAGGCCGATCAGGACCGACCCTTCCAGGCCCAGCTGTTTCTGCACGAGGCAAGGCAGCTCGCCATGGTTCGCCACCCCAATGTGCTGGCAGTGCACGGGGCCGCCATCCACGATGGCCGGCCCGGGCTGTGGAGCGATCTGATCGAAGGTCGTACCCTCCCGGCGGATGGCTCGCTGGCCGCGAGCCTGAGCGAGACGGACTGGCTGGACCTGATCGAGTCCCTGGTGCGCGGTCTGGCCGCGGTCCACGAGGCCGGGCTGATCCATGGTGACGTCAAGCCGTCCAACATCATGCGCGATGCCTCGGGAACCTGGGTGCTGATGGACTTCGGCGCCAGCCTGGACCGCAAGCCGGGTCGTGAGGGGCCGGCCATGGTCTCGGGAACTCCCCTGTACATGGCGCCCGAACTGGTCAAGGGAGAGTCGGCCTCGCCGGCCTCCGATGCCTATTCCCTGGGGGCAACCCTGTATCGTGCCGCGACCGGCCGGCCGCCCCTGGAAGCGACGGATTGGGACGCGCTGCGGGCATTGCATCAAGACGGAGCGTCGATCGATCCGCGGCCGCTGAAGCGCGCGCTACCGACCGCGCTTGCCCGTCTGATCGGCGCCATGCTGGCCCGCGATCCGGCCGAACGTCCCACGGAATCCGAACTACTGGCCGCGATCGAGGCGATTCGAAGCGCGCCGCACAGGCGATTCCGACGCCTGGCCATCGGCGCCATCACCAGCGTTCTGCTGCTCGGCCTGGTCTTCACCAGCGTCGGCTTCTATCGGGCCAACGAGGCCCGCCTCGAGGCCGAGCGCGAACAACGCAATACGGCGGCGGTCAGTGATTTTCTTCGTCGTGTGCTGGCGACGCCGGACTCGACGGGGCGCGCACGAGACGTCACGGTCGAGGACATGCTCGATCATGCCGCCGAGGCGGTCGATGTCCGTCTGCAGGGCCAGCCCCTGGCGCAGGCGGCCGTGCACCGTGCGCTGGCCGAATCCTACAACGTGATCGGACTCCACGAACGCGCACTCGAGCAGACCCGTTTCGGCCTCGAGCGCCTTGCCGGCAGTGACGCGGAGACGCGCCTGCTCGGACAGGTTCTGGAACTCGAGGCCATTGCCGCGCTGGAAGGCCTGGATCAGCACCAGGAGAGCCTGGATCGGGCCACGGCCTTCATTGCCGAGCACCGCCGATCGCTGCAGGAGGATCACTGGCACCTGCAGATGGCGCGCAAGTACCAGATCACCAATCTGTTGGCGATGACGCGCTATGACGAAGCCGGCACGATTCTGGAGGCGCATTTCGAAGACATTCCGGCGCCGGAGACGGCGAGCAACAACCTGGGTTTCGAGATTCTGCATGCCCGGGGCAATCTACGCCGGGAGCTGGGCGACTATGACGGGGCGATCGAGGCCGCCCGCACCAGCCTGGACTGGCTCGATCGACATCCTCAGGCACGGCCCGCCAATCGAGCATCGGCCCTGGTCAATCTGAGCCTGGCGCTGAAGTTCAGTGGCCAGCCACAAGCGGCCCTGGAAGCGCTCGATGAGTTGTTGACCCTGCAAGGGCGTCTGTATGGCGAGGGTTCCGAGGCTCAGCTTTCGACCCTGGTGAACTACTCCGCCATCCAGTACGACATGGGTGACCATGCGGCGGCCCTGGCTACCCAGGAACGAGCCCGCGCCATGATCGAAGCCAGCCCGCAGCTGGTGCCGGAACAGTACGCCCTGACCCTGGAAATGAACCGCGCCAACCTCCTGAACGCGGCGGGTCGGGTCGACGAGGGTGAGGCCCTGATCCGGGAGTTGCTGGTCCGGGCAGCCGATCTGCTGGGTCCGGAGCACCTCAATGTCCTGATCCTCGAATACAACCTGGCCGAGCTGCTCAATCAGCTCGGCCGCTACGATGAAGCTCTGGCCCTGTCCGGCTCGACCACCGAGCGCATGATCAGCACGCTGGGAGAAGGCCATCCGTTCCGATGGCTGTCCGAGTCCAACCATGCGCAGAGCCTGGCCGGGCTTGGCCAGTCTGCGGAATCGCTGGCGCTGCACGACCGGGCTGAGACGGTGTTGAGCGACATGCTCGGGCCGATGCACGGCTTCACCCTGACCGCCCGCCGGCAGGCCCTGGAAAGCCGGCAACGGATCGATCCTTCGACGGTGTCGCAGGACGAGATCATCGCGCTGATCGAGGACTACGCCGCGCAGTCCGGTCCCCGCCATCCCGATACGGAAAAGGCGCGAGCGCTGCTTCGAGTGGACTGAGCGCCTCGCCGTAGGCCCAACCCGCTATCGACTTCTCTTCGATGCGCCGCCGAGACCGTGTTCGGTGGCCATGCTCGGTCAGGCGTCAGGGCGTCTGGAAGCGATCCCGGAAGAAGCCATCACGATAGGGCGATTCCACGGCGCCGATGTCGACCCGGTCTCCATGGACACGAGGGATGATGCCGCCGTCGAAGTCGATGCTGCCGTAGCTCCAGTCGAGGAGGAAGGGAATGCCCCTGAGTGCCGGTGCCGCCAGGCCCTGATCGATCAGCGGTGAGTCTTCCCCGGGCGTGAAGTCGAGTATGGGGGGCGCAAGCTGCGGCGGCAGGGAGAGGTTGTTTCCCGAATGCTGGACGATGCCCAGGCGCTGCTCGTAGTTGTTGTTGTACACGTGCTTGATGCCGCCCGAGGCGGAGAAGAACAGGTCCGCCAGCTCGTTGAACCAGAACAGATTGTTGGCCACCAGGGCCTGCGGGATGTTGTCACCGGACTGGTTGAGATTGATGCTCAGGCCCGAGGTGGCGGAGGTCGAAATGCCCTCGAAGTCGGAACTGTTGTTGATCACGGTGTTGTTGATGAAATAGACGCCCTGGTCCTCGGCGGGCATGCTGAAAAGGATGGTGCCGCCGCTGCCTGCCGTGTGATTGAACTGAAAGACCGAATTCCGGACCGTGAGCTTGTTGCCACCGATGGCCCGCAGGGCCGCGCCATCGCCGCCATCGTTGCCGGCGAACCGCACCCGCTCGATCAGGATCTCGCCGTCGAAGCCGGCCACGCCCGAAATGCGCAGTCCAGCGTCGGTGCTGGTCGTGGCACCCTGGACGATGCTCAGATTGCCGATCAGGAGCGAGGACGTGCTACCGACGTCCAGGGCATTGATGACGATGCCGGACCGCTGATCCTGGCCATCGATCACCGTGTCCGTGGGGTCGCTGCCCTGCTGGCTGAAGCAGTTGATGGCGTTGAAGTCGAACCAGCCGCCGGTGATGGACAGGGCGCGATCCAGTTCCAGATCGGTGATGAATCCAAAGCCTTCGGTCGAAAGATAGTTGCCCGAGCGGAGTCGGATCTGGTCGTCTTCCCCGTTGTCCCGGCTGTCGAGGAGGGCGGATCGAAACTCGCTCGCTGTCCCGACGCAGAATATGGCTCCGAGGGCCGGGCTGCTCAGCAGGCCGAGGATCGGCAGGCCCAGAAGGACGGCAGCGTGTTTGAGTCCAGCGGTGTCGAACATGAGGGTGCTCCTTGTGCCGGCGCTCTGCCGGATGATTCCGAGGTGGCCCGATGGGCCGCGACACCCCCGTCAATGCCGCGCGGCCCGAGATCCGCACGCGACTGCTGCGGCCCGAGTCGATTCAGGGCTGACCGGGGCAGCCGCCTTCGAGCTGGAAGCCATCGCAGAAGACGCGATCGACGAAGGTCGACTCGGCCGCACCGATGTCGACGCGCTGGCCGACCACGCGCGGGGTGATCAGGTTGTTGAAACCGTGATCGCCGTGGCTCCAGGACTGATCGATCGGGTCGCCCTGATCGAACAGGCCAGGCTGGGGGCGCCCCGCATCGATCATCGGCGAGCCGGGCAGGGGCGTGATGTCGAGAATCTGGGGTGCCAGCATCGGCGCCACCGAGAGGTTGCCGCTTTCGACGGTGGCGCTTCGGAACTGGTCCTGGATATTGTTGTTGAGCAGATAGCTGTCGCCCTCCGGGGACAGGCAGAGGTCGAAGTCCTCGTTGCCCCAGAAGATCGAGTTGGCGATCAGCATGTCAGGGCTGGGGGTCTCCTGCGGAGTGGAGAGGTACAGGCCCGAGCAGCGGGTGGCCTGGCTGCCCGAGTGGACATTGTCGATGACGGTGTTGTTGACGAAGAAGAAGCGCTGATCATCGCGGGTCAGGGAGACGAAGATCGCGCCCTGCTGGCTGCGCACCTCGTTGAACATGAACAGGGAGTTGCGGATGGTCAGCTCCTGCATGCCCAGGGCCGTGATCGCCGCGCCGCTGTAGCCTGAATTGCCGTTGAACTGGACCCGGTCGATCAGGATGCGGATCGCGCTGGGAATCAGGCCCAGGTGCACCGCGCCGATGTTCTGATTATCCGGTCCGCGCCCGGCGCTGAAGCTCATGTTGCTCAGGGTGATGTTGCCGAGCTGGACGTCCGGGCTGGCGGTCGTGCGAAGCAGGCGATGGGTCTGGTTGCCGACGATCCGGCTCAGGCGAGGGTCGCCGTTCTGGCCAATGCAGCCCAGCTGCTGAAAGTTGAACCAGCCACCCGAAATCTGCAGCGATTCAGCGTTCTGGATCAACGCGATATTGAAGCCGATCTCGGTCGGTGGCAGGTAGTCGCCGGCAAGCAGGCGAATTTCGTCGCCCTCGCCGTTGGTCGAGGCGGCGGTGAGGGCGTCGGCGAATTCCGTGGAATTGCCGACACAGAAGACCGCCGACCGGGCCGAGGCGGCGGTCAGCAACAAGGCAAGTAGCAGGGTCGTGCGCAACATGGAAGCTCCGATTTTGTCTGTATTCGGAGCCTTCAATGCCGTGGCTGCGACGGAGCGCACATGCGCCCGGGCCGGCGCCGTGTCTGGCGGGTCTCAGAGCCTGGCCAGCTGATCCATCAGGGAAAAGCCACGCAGCGGCAGATCGAGGCCACGACCGAGCGCGATGACCTTGAACTTCTCACCCATCTCCGCGGGCAGGGTCAGACGCTTGATCTCCCCGGCCAGGGCCAGATGCTCGCGCTCATCCCTGGCCGAGGCCAGCGCGTCCTGGATGCCCAGGGACAGGAGGAATCCGGCCTGCGACGAAAAGCCCAGCACGTCCAGTCCGGCGTCCGCGCCCGCTTCGGCCACGGCGGTGAAGTCGACGAAGCTCGACAGGTCGGTCAGGCCGGGCCAGACGAATGGGTCGAAGTGCGCTCGATGGCGATAGTGGCAAACCAGCGTGCCTTCGCTGCGGTCCGGGTGATAGTACTCGCGCCGCGGATAGCCATAGTCGATCATCAGGGCCAGGCCCCGTGCGAGTGGGCGGGTGACCGTCTCCAGCCAGGCGGCCAGGTCGAGATTGATCTCGCTTCGATAGCCGACGGGCAGGGGCGCCGAGAGGCTGGCCTGGAGCGCCTTTACGGCCTCGACGAGGCGGGGCCCGGCCGGTCGGCTGGTCCACTGCAGCTGGCCCTGCCTCAATTCCACGCCGCGCTCGAGGACCTGCTGTTCGCCGATCTCGAAGGCCCGAACGGGCAGGGCGTCGAGCACTTCATTGGCCAGCACCACGCCCTCGAAGTCCTCCTCGGGTGGCGTGGCGATCCACTCCACGCGCGCCTGGAGTTGCTCGTCCAGGGCCGACAGGGTCTCCTGCTGGACGGCGCGCAGGGCTGCACTGGGCTCGAGGATCAGGTAGCGAGCCGGGGCCGCGTCCAGGCTCTGCAACAGATCGCGGGCCAGGGCACCGGAGCCGGCGCCCAGCTCGAGCAGGGTCCAGTCCTCGTCGAGTTCGGCGCCGAGCTCATCGATCTGGCGTGCCAGGCTGCGCGCGAACAGGCGGCCCTGTTCCGGCGCGGTCACGAAGTCGCCAGAAGCGCCGAACTTGTGCAGGCCGTTGACGTAGTAGCCCAGCCCGGGTTCGTACAGGGCCATGCTCATGTAGGCATCGAAGCTCAGGAAACCGTCCGCTTCGATGGCCTTGACGATCCTCGTGCACAATTGTTCGCTCAGCGCCAGCAGTTCGGACGGCGGCTCGGGCAGACTCAGAGAAGGATCACGTGATGACATCGAACACAGGGCCTCAGGCCGGCAAGGTGGCGATTGTAACGGGTGCGGCCCGACGCATCGGCGCCACCATCGTCGAACAGCTGCACGGGCGCGGCCTGGACGTGCTGGTGCACTATCGGGGGTCGCGCGAGCAGGCCGAAGCCCTGGCCACCGAATTGAACGGCGAGCGCCCGGGCTCGGTGGCGACGGTCAGCGCCGACCTGGCCGACGCGGCCGCGCCCGCGATCATCGTCCGCGCAGCGCTGGATGCCTTCGGTCGCATCGATCTGCTGGTCAACAACGCCTCCGCCTTCTATCCGACCGACGTGGATGAGGCCACGCCCGAGCAATGGGACGAATTGATGGCCAGCAATCTGCGCGCGCCCTATTTTCTGTCGCGCGCGGCTCGCCCGCACCTGGCCCGGCGCGGTGGGGCAATCGTCAACCTGGTCGATATTCATGCTCTGGTGCCCCTGGCCGATCACAGCATCTATTGCCAGGCCAAGGCCGGCCTGGTGATGCAGACCCGGGCCCTGGCCAAGGACCTGGCGCCCGAGATCCGCGTCAACGCCGTCGCGCCCGGCGCCATCCTCTGGCCCGAGAACGAGGGCTCGGCGCAGGCGGCGGAAGCGATTCTGGAGAAGATCCCCCTGGGCCATCAGGGCCGTCCCGAAGACATCGCCGGCGCGGTCTGCTTCCTCGCCCTGGATGCGCCCTACGTCACCGGGCAGATCCTGTCCGTGGACGGTGGGCGAACCTTGAACATGTGACCGGACCCCGCGTTCCGGGATCAGGGGACTATTTCAGGAGCTTGCTGACGTCGCGGAACTTCGGGTGGCCGGCATCGCCCATCAGTTCGAAGAGCACCATCTCGACATTGCTCAGGTGCACGCCGGCGGCGGCCATGCGGCGCAGGCCGATGTCGCGGTTGAAGGCCGAGCGAGATGACACGGCATCGGCGATCAGATGGACCTCGTAGTCGCGCTGCCTGAGGGCCGCCGCGGTCTGCCAGACGCAGACATGGGTCTCGATGCCGCAGAGCAGGATGCGCGAACGACCACTGGCTTCGATCGCCTGCATCAGGCCCGTATCGCCGCAGCAGCCGAAGCTGGACTTGGACTGCGGGGCCAGGCCGTCGAGGACTTCCGTCAACTCCGGCACCGTCGGGCCCAGCTTGTCGGGCAGCTGTTCGGCCCAGACCACGGGCAGCTCGAGCAGGCGGCAGGCCTGGATCAGGCGGCGGCACTGGCCGATGATCGCCTCGGATTCATGCATCAGGCGGGCCAGGCGGCCCTGCACGTCGACCAGCAGCAACAGGGCGTTGTCGGTCGTGGGGTGATCGATGCTCATCGTGGGTCTCCTTCGAGCTTGCGGGCGATGACGATCATCCGCTCGGCGTCCAGATCGTAGTCCTCGCCATCGTAGCCGCCCAGCAGGCTCTCGACCGTCAGACCATGGTCGGACAGGAGGCGGCGGATCTCGCCGGCGGACCAGACGCGATGGGAGATATGGGTGCGATGCACCCGGTCTCCGTCGATCAGGTACCAGTCGTTGTCGAGGCGGGTCATGTGGTCGATCAGCGCGGGCCGCTCGATCAGGATGCGTCCGTCCTCGTATTCGGTCAGATGCACCGGCTGGAGGTTGCGGGCCAGGTATTCGACGCCGACCAGGTCGAGCACCAGGCGCCCGCCCGCGCTCAGGCTGGCGTGAATCCGGTCGAGGACCCGGCCATGGTCGGCCTCGTTCTCGAAGTAGCCGAAGCTCGTCCACATCACCAGCACCAGGTCGAAGGCGTCGGCGCGCTCGAAGACCCGCATGTCGGCCTCGACGGTCTCGATCGGTAGCTCGCCCTTGCGTTGATCGAGCTGGTCGAGGAGGCTGCGACTGGTATCCACGGCGGTGACCGGATACCCTGCCTCGGCCAGAGGCAGGCTGTGGCGGCCGGGGCCGCAGCCCAGGTCGAGGACGGCGCGCGGCGGCGTCTCGAGGAGCTCCAGCAGGGCGTCGATCTGATCGGCCCCCTCGGCAAAGGTCTGTGCATTGAACATCAGCGAACCGAAGTTGCGCCAGAAATCGTCTTCCAGGTACCAGTCGTCGCTCAAGGCCTTGCTCGTCCTTGCATTGGGCGTGGTCGCCACGGGCTGCGCCACCCTGGCCTGGTACGGTCAGGCCGTCCGTGGACAGCTCGATCTGCTGTCCAGGCGGGAGCATATCGCAGATCTGATCGCCGATCCGGCGACCGACCCGGCGCTCGTCCGGCAACTGGAGACCGTGCTGGCCGCGCGCGCGTTCGCCCGCGACGAGCTGGCGCTTCCCGAGGGCCGCTCCTATCGTCACTACGCCGACCTGGATCGTCCGGCGGCCGTCTGGAACGTGATCGCCGCGCCGCGCTACTCGGTCCAGCCGAAGGCCTGGTGCTACCCGATTGCCGGCTGCGTCGCCTATCGAGGTTACTTCGACCCCGAAGCCGCGCGGGCGGCGGCCGAGGCGCTGCGGGACGAGGGCTTCGATGTGATCGTGTCACCGGCGGTGGCCTATTCGACCCTCGGCTGGTTCGCCGACCCGGTGCTCAACACCATGATCGACTGGCCAAGCGCCGACCTGGTCGGCTTCCTGTTTCATGAGCTGGCGCACGAGCGGGTCTACGCGAAAGGAGACACGGCTTTCAACGAAGCCTACGCCAGCCTGGTCGAGCGGGAAGGCGTTCGGCGCTGGCTGGCGGCGCATGGAAACGATGGGGAGCTGGCGCGCTGGCAAGCGGGCCGTCGGCTTCGCCAGGCCCTGAGCGACCGCCTGTTGGCCGCGCGCAGCCGCCTGGCCGAAGGCTACGCGCGGCTGGAGGATGAAGATGAACTGGCAGCCTTCAAGCACGGCGAGTTCGAGCGCCTGGCCGCCGACATCGGCGAATTGGCCGAGCAACAAGGTGGCGCTGCGCTCGAGGCCTGGCGCAGCCGCGAGCTCAACAATGCCGACCTGGCCCTGACGGCCACCTACGAGGCAGGCGTAGCGGCCTTCGTCGGCCTGCTCGAGGACTGCCGCGGCGAGCTGGACTGCCTGCATCGAGAGGTGGCGCGTCTGGCCGAGGCAAAACCGGCCGAGCGACGCGCATTTCTGCAGGCGGGGGGTCCACAGTGATTGCACTCTGGGGCCGGTTGTGCGACCTTACCGGGCTGACCTTCTCGCGGACCTGTTCTTGACCCGTTATTTCCTGCTCTGCCTGCTCTTGAGCCCCGGGTTGCCCCTGCCCGCGCTGGCCCAGAATCCGGGCAGCGACAGCGAGCGGCCGGCCATGAGCTGCGTGCCCATGGACGATGATTCGCCGCGCCGCCAGCTCGAGCGAAATGCGTCATCGCCGATCGATATCTTCGCCGAGCACTTCGAGGCGCCCCCCGGCCAGCTGATCCGTGTCTACGAGGACGTGCGCGTCGAGCAGGGTGACCAGCGCCTGGAAACCGGCGAGCTGATCTACAACCGCGAGACCGGTCGCATCGATCTCCCCGGCTGGCTGAACTACAGTGACGCGCTGATCGACCTGGAGGCGGGTTCCGGCTGGCTCGTCACCGCGGCCAATCAGGGCCGTTTCGAAGAGGTCCGCTATCGCTTCCAGCGTGGCGAGGGCAGCGGCTCGGCCGGCACCGTCGAGCTGGTGAGCGAATCCCGCGCTCAGGTCGAAGGCTTCGATTTCACGACCTGCGATCCCGACGACCCGGACTGGCAGCTCAAGGCCTCGAGCGTCGAGCTGGACATGGAATCCGGCCGCGGCGTGGCCCGCAATGCCCGTCTCGATTTCAAGGGCGTGCCCATCCTGTGGTCGCCCTGGCTGAGCTTTCCCCTCGACGATCGCCGCAAGACGGGCTTCCTCTACCCCCTGATGGGCTTCTCCAGCGACGACGGCTTCGATCTGAGCGTGCCCTGGTACTGGAACATCGCGCCCAACCAGGACGCCACCCTGACGCCGCGCTGGATCCAGGAGCGTGGCGTGATGCTCGGCGCCGAATACCGGTTCATGACGCCGCGCCAGCGCGGGCAGCTCGATCTGGAAGTGCTGCCCGATGACAAGGACTTCGGCGACACGCGCTACTTCGGGCAGTTCGGCTATTCGGCCTCGCTGGCGCCCCGCTGGCGCTTCGATGCCGATCTTCGTCGGGCCAGCGACGAGAATTACTTCCTCGACCTCGGTGGCGACCTGGCCGATTCCTCGCTGCAGTTCCTGCGCTCGGTGGCGGCGGTCAGCGGGCGTGGTCAGGCCTGGACCCTGTCGCTGAGCGCGGACAGCTTCCAGGTCCTCGACGACTCGGTCAGCGAGGCCTCCGAGCCGTATCGTCGTCTGCCCCGGATGGAATTCCGCCTGGATCAGGCCCTCGGTCAGCGTCTCGACCTGCAGCTGGACTCGGAGCTGGTCTACTTCGACCGCGACGAAGGCGTGACCGGCGCGCGCCTGGACCTGTATCCGCGCCTGCGCTACAACCTGCTCGCGCCGGGCTGGTTCCTGCGCCCGACTGTCGGTTTCCGCTCGACGGCCTATCAGCTCAACGGCACGGATGGCGACGACAGCCTGTCGCGTTCACTGCCGATCGCCAGCCTCGATGGCGGCCTGATCTTCGAGCGTCGCCTGTCCAGTGGTCGGACCCAGACCCTCGAGCCCCGCCTGTTCTATCTGTACGTGCCCTACCGGGATCAGACCGATCTGCCCGACTTCGACACCCGCGAGCTGACCTTCGGTTTCAGCCAGCTGTTCAGCGACAACCGCTTTTCCGGGCCGGATCGTCACGGTGATGCCAACCAGCTCACCGCCGCACTGACCTCGCGGCTGATGGAGGCAGATAGCGGCCGCTCGGTGCTCGATTTCAGCATCGGTCAGATCTTCTATTTCCGGGACCTCCGGGTCGGCCTGGAGGAGGAGATCCTCGATGATCGCAACCGCTCTGCCTCCGTGGCCGAGTTCAACTGGCGGCCGGCCCAGGCGATCATCGCCAGCGCCGGCCTGCAGTGGGATCACGAAAACGATGAAACCCAGGTCGCCCAATTCGGTCTGAGCTACCAGGGTCAGCGGGGCGGGCGCGCGGCGCTCGGCTACCGCTTCCGCCGCGATCGCGTCGACCAGGTGGACCTGCGTCTGCGCTGGCCGGTGCGAGAGAATCTGGCTCTGATCGGCCGGGCCAACTACAGTTTCGAAGACGACGAACCGCTCGAGCTGCTGGCCGGCGTCGAATACGAGAGCTGCTGCTGGGCGGTGCGTCTGATCGGTCGCGAGTACGTACGCGATCGTGATGCCGATCGGCGCAGCGCCGTGTTCCTGGAGCTGCACCTGAAGGGTCTGGGCAGCCTGGGCCGCCGGCCCTATCCGTTGTTTGCCGACCACGCCTATTGAGCGCGGTCGGGCACTGTTTGAATCCGACTCATTCACTGGAAATGAATCATCTATGAACCTGAATCGAAACCTCGCCAAGCTCGGTCTGCTGGCCCTCGTGCTGCTGCCGATGGTTCTGCAGGCCCAGGACGGCCAGCCGGTCGACCGGATCGTGGCCCTGGTCGAGGATGACGTCATCCTCCAGAGCGAACTCGACGAAGCCATCGACCGAATCGAGCGCCAGGCCGCTGGCAGCGGTGAGCGCCTGCCGCCGCGCAGCGTGATGGAGGAGCAGGTGCTGCAGCGCCTGATTCTCACCCGCCTGGAAGTCCTGCGTGCCCAGGACACCGGCATTCGCGTCTCCGACTCCGACGTCGACCAGGCCCTGCAGCAGGTGGCACGGCAGAACAATCTGACCGTCACCCAGCTCCGCCAGGCGATCGAATCCGATGGCGTCGATTTCGCCGAATTCCGTCGCACGATCCGCGAGGAAATCCTCTCCAGCCGCCTGCGCCAGCGCGTGGTCAACGGCATGGAAGAGATCAGCGACACGGAGATCGACATCATCATGGCCTCGGACCGCTTCGGCGGTGATGAGTACCTGCTCTCGCAGATCGTGATCGGCGTGCCCGAGTCGGCGGATCAGGCCGAGGTCGCTCAGGCCGAAGCGCGCGCCAATGAAGTGCACCAGCGCCTCGAAGACGGTCTGGAGTTCGCCACCGCGGCATTGACCTTTTCCGAAAGCCCGGATGCCCTGGAAGGGGGCGAGGTGGGCTGGCGCAGCATCAATGCCCTGCCGCCGATGGTCGCCGATGCCATCGAGGCCGTCGGTGTAGGTAACTTCACCGAGGTCCTGCGTTCGCCGTCCGGGTTCATCATCCTCGACGTGCGCGATCGCCGCGACCAGCCTGAAATCATCGTCCGCGAGTATCAGGCGCGCCACCTGATGATCCGCCCGAACGAACTGATCACGCCCGAGGAAGCCGAAACGCGGATCCGCAGTCTCTACGATCAGCTGCAGGCGGGTGCCGACTTCGGCGAGCTGGCTCGTGAGCACTCGATGGACGAGACCTCGGCCAATATCGGCGGGCTGCTCGACTGGTTCCAGGCCGGCGCCTACGGCGACGAGATCCAGTCCGTCATCGACGGACTCGACCCGGGTGAGACCAGCGAACCCTTCCGCACGGCGGTGGGCTGGCATCTGCTGCGACTCGAGGCGGAACGCGATGCCGACCGCACCGAAGAGATCCAGCGTGCCCAGGCGCGCGACATGCTGTTCCGTCAGAAGGCCGAAGAGGAAGTCGACCGCTTCCTGCGGCGTCTGCGCGATGAGAGCTTCGTCGAAGAACGGCTCTGATCGGCGGTGAGCCGGTCGCTGCTCCTGACCCCGGGCGATCCTGCCGGGGTCGGTCCCGAAATCGCCTGTCGACTCGCCAGCGTGCGGCCCGAGCTGCTGCTGGTGGCCGATCCCGGCCTGCTCGAGCGCAATCTCGAACGCCTCGGCCTGGACTGCAAGGTCCTTGAGTGCGATCCCGAGGATGACTCGGTTCACGAGCCGGGCAGCATCCGCTGCTGGCCCGTCGAGCTGGCCCGGATCGAGACGCCCGGCCGGGTCGATCCTGCCAACGCCGGCTACGTGCTCGACTGTCTGGGTCGTGCGGCCGACGCCTGTCTGGATGGCCGTGCCGCGGGCCTGGTCACCGGTCCGTTGCACAAGGGCGTGATCAACCAGGCCGGTATCCCTTTCAGTGGCCACACGGAGTTCCTGGCCGAGCGCGCCGGGGTCGAGCGGGTGGTCATGATGCTGGTCGCCGGCCGTTTCCGCGTGGCCCTGGCGACGACCCATCTGCCCCTGCGCGAGGTGCCGGATGCCATCCAGGCCGACTCCCTCCGCCGGACCCTCCGCATCCTCGATCACGACCTGCGTTTCCGTTTCGCGATCGAGCGCCCTCGCATTGCCGTGCTGGGCCTGAACCCGCATGCGGGCGAGGGGGGCTATCTCGGGCGTGAGGAAATCGAGGTGATCGAACCGGTGCTGGAGGCCGAGCGCCAGGCCGGCCTGGACCTGATCGGTCCCCTGCCGGCCGATACCGCCATGGTGCCCGAGCGCGTGCGCGAGTTCGACGCGGTGCTGGCCATGTACCACGATCAGGGCCTGCCGGTGCTCAAGTACGCGGGCTTCGGTCAGGCCGTCAACGTGACCCTCGGGCTGCCGTTCCTCCGCACCTCGGTCGACCATGGTACGGCCCTGGACATCGCCGGAAAGAACCGGGCCGATGCGGGCAGCCTGCTGGCCGCCGTCGATCTGGCCATGCAGCTTCAGAGCAACGCGCCATGAGCGCACATCGACCGCGCAAGCGCTTCGGGCAGCATTTCCTCCGCGATGCCGGCGTGATCGGGCGCATCGTGGCGGCGATCGATCCACGGCCCGGCCAGCGCCTGGTCGAGATCGGCCCCGGCGAGGGCGTACTGACCGGCCCCGTGCTGGCGCGCGCCGGCCGTCTGGACGTGGTCGAGCTCGACCGCGATCTGGCCACGACCCTGGCCCGTCGCCTCGGCGAGCCCCAGGGCCTGGTCATCCACCAGGCCGATGCCCTCGATTTCGATTTCTCCGGCCTGGCCAGTGAGGGGCCGATGCGGGTCATCGGCAATCTCCCCTACAACATCTCGACGCCGCTGCTGTTCCACCTCTTCGACCAGGCCGAAGCCATCGAGGACATGGTGTTCATGCTGCAGAAGGAAGTGGTCGATCGGCTCGTCGCCGAGCCTGGCTCGCGCCAGTACGGCCGCCTGTCGGTGATGGCCTCCTACCACTGCGAGATGGCCTGGTTGTTCGACGTGCCGCCCGAGGCCTTCGAGCCGCCGCCCAAGGTCGACTCGGCGATCATCCGCATGCGCCCGCGCGTGCTGTCGGCATCGGAGCGAGCCCTGCGCCCCGACCTGGATCGAGTGGTCAAGGCGGCCTTCGGTCAGAAGCGCAAGACCCTGCGCAACAGCCTGAAGAATCTCCTCGACGTCGAGCGCATCGAGGCGACGGGCGTCGACCCGGCCGCTCGTCCGGAAACCCTGAGCCTGGATCGGTTTCTGGCGCTGGCGAGGGCCCTCGGCGGCGGCTGAGGGCCGCTGGGGTGTCTACTGGCCTCGTCGCCGCGGACGGCAGCGACGGTTTCAATACTGACGGTGGGACTAGTAAGGTGTTCCTCAATCCACCGTCGGGCCTACCACTCGCGGATCTTCCAGTGCGCCGGGCGGACCGGGGCGAGCTGGTCGTGCTGCATCTGCGAGTCGAAGTTGCCGTCGCCGGTGGTGTCGATCAGGTAATAGGCCGGACCGACGTCGGGCACGATCCGGATCATGTAGACCACGCCATTGATCGAGTACTCCTCGACGTCGCGGTCCTCCTCGCGGCGGATGTTGACCTCGGGAAGGACCTGCTCGTCCGGGTCCTGAACCTTCGGCGGCAGGGGCTCGGGCTCCGGGATCGGCGGGGGCGGGGGAGCTTCGCTCTGCAGGGCATACAGAGGGGCGGCCAGCAGCAGGGCCAACAGGGGGATTGCGCGCATCTTCATGACCACCGGGCCTCCGGAATTCTGATTGGCTGCCAGTCTATCAAAGCCGCGTGCCTGCACTTTGATCCCGATCACTTTCGCTATCATGGTTCATTCTTCATGCCGATCGTCGATCATGTCCAAGCCGCAAACGCTCTGCCTGGTGGATGGTTCCTCCTACCTCTACCGCGCCTTCCACGCCCTGCCGTCGCTGAGCAACGCGGCCGGCCAGCCCACGGGCGCGATCTTCGGCGTCGCCAACATGCTGCGGCGGCTCGTTCAGGCGCATGCGCCGGATCGGGTGGCGGTGATCTTCGATGCCCCCGGCAAGAATTTCCGGCATGAACTGTATGCGGACTACAAGGCCAACCGGCCGAAGATGCCCGATGAGCTCCGGGCCCAGATCGATCCGCTGAAAGGTCTGATCGACGCGATGGGCGTGGAGCGGATCGAAGTGCCCGGCGTGGAGGCCGATGACGTGATCGCGACCCTGGCCCGAGCCGCTGCGGCGAAGGGTCTGAACGTGCTGATCTCCTCCGGGGACAAGGACCTGGCCCAGCTGGTCGACGATCGCGTGGTCCTCGAGGACAGCATGCAGGAGAAGCGCTACGACGCGGCGGCGGTCGAGGAGAAGTTCGGCGTGCCGCCGGCGCTGATTGGCGACTACCTGGCCCTGACCGGTGACAGCTCGGACAATATCCCCGGGGTGGAGAAATGCGGCCCCAAGACCGCCGCCAAGTGGCTGGCCCAATACGGCAGCCTCGAGGCCGTGATCGAGAACGCCGACGAGGTCGGCGGCAAGATCGGCGAGCATCTGCGTGCCGCGCTGGACCAGCTGCCCCTCAGCCGCAAGCTGGTGGCTCTGGACGAGTCGGTCGAGCTCGATCGCGGCCCCGATGACATCGGTCCGCCTTCGCCTGATCAGGCCCGGTTGATCGACCTGCTGCGCGAGTTCGGTTTCTCCTCCTGGCTCAAGGACTACCAGGACGGCGAATCACCCGCTGCCGACGCTAAGCTGGAAGTCAGCCTGGTGTCGACGCGCAAGCAGCTCGATGCCCTGATCGAGGCCCTGGACGAGGCCGAGCTGATCGCCTTCGACACGGAAACCACCAGCCTCGAGCCGCTGGACGCCGAGCTGGTCGGCATGAGCTTTGCCGTCGAGCCGTCGAAAGCCTGGTATCTGCCCCTGCGCCACGCCGATCAGGACACGGAATTCGATGCCGAGGAGGCCCTGGAGCGCGTCACGCCCATCCTGGCCGATGCCGACCGGCCGAAGGTCGGGCAGCACCTGAAATACGACCTGAACGTGCTCGAGCGTGCCGGCTACCAACTGAACGGGATCGCGCACGACACGATGCTCGAGTCCTATGTGTACAACTCGACCGCCACCCGCCACGACATGGATTCCCTGGCTGGCCGCTACCTGGGTCGCCAGACGATTTCCTATGAGCAGGTGGCCGGCAAGGGCAAGGCCCAGGTCACGTTCGACCAGGTGCCGGTGGCCAGGGCCGCGGAATATGCTGGCGAAGACGCGGAGATCACCCTGGCCCTGCACCGCACGCTCTGGCCCAAGCTGGAAGCGCAGTCGGGGCCCCTTCGCGTCTATCAGGAACTGGAAATCCCGCTGGTTCCGGTGCTTGCGCGAATGGAGCGCATCGGTGTGGCCCTGGATGCGGACCTGCTGGGGCGCCAGAGCAAGGAGATCGAGGCTCGGTTGGCCGAGCTCGAGGAATCCGCCCACGCCGAGGCCGGACGCGAGTTCAATCTGAGCTCGCCCAAGCAGCTGCAGGAAATCCTGTTCGGCGAGCTGGATCTGCCGGTGGTCCGGAAGACGCCCAAGGGCCAGCCATCGACCGCCGAGGACGTGCTGCAGGAGCTGGCGGTGGAATTCGCCCTGCCGCGGCTGATCCTCGAACACCGCAGTCTGGCCAAACTGAAGAGCACCTACACGGACCGCCTGCCGGAGAAGATCCACCCGGACACGGGCCGCGTGCACACCCACTATCACCAGGCCGTGGCCGCCACCGGGCGTCTGTCCTCGACCGATCCCAATCTCCAGAACATCCCGATCCGTACCGCCGAAGGCCGCCGCATCCGCAAGGCCTTCGTCGCTCCGAAGGGCAGCGTGATGCTGGCCGCCGACTACTCCCAGATCGAGCTTCGCATCATGGCGCATCTGTCCGGCGACGAGCGCCTGCTCGAGGCCTTCGCCCAGGGCGAGGACATCCACCGGGCCACGGCGGCCGAAGTCTTCGACTGCGCGCCTGCCAAGGTCACCGACAATCAGCGTCGGGCCGCCAAGGCGATCAACTTCGGCCTGATGTATGGCATGAGCGGCTGGGGCCTGGCCCGCCAGCTCGAGATCGAGCGCAAGGAGGCCGACGCCTACATCGAGCGCTACTTCGAGCGCTACCCCGGCGTGCGCCGCTACATGGACGAGACCCGGGCCGGCGCGCGCGAGAAGGGCTACGTCGAGACCCTGTTCGGACGGCGCCTGTGGCTGGACGAGATCAAGGCGCGCAACCCGCAGCGCCGCCAGGCCGCCGAGCGGGCCGCCATCAATGCGCCGATGCAGGGCACGGCGGCGGACATCATCAAGCGCGCGATGATCGACGTCGATGCCTGGATCCAGAGCGAAAAGCAGCCGGCGCGGCTGGTCATGCAGGTGCACGATGAGTTGGTGCTCGAAGTCGAGGAGGGCGCCGTGGACCGAGTGCGCGAGGGCGTCATCGAACGCATGGCCTCGGCGGCGCAACTGTCCGTGCCGCTGGAGGTCGAAGCCGGCACGGGGAAGGACTGGGAATCCGCGCACTAATTGCCTGATTCGAAAGGAGAAATAAAAAAGATAAAAATTTCTTCTTCGAATCGGAACTTTTGCCGAAGACGGCCGGTCTATGTTCATACCATGTGCATGGTTCGGCCTGTCTCCCTCCCTAGGCAGGCCATCAGGGTTCGGTTTACAGTCCCCAAACCGGATCCGACTCTAGGCCCCGGGTCCTCCCTCGCCCGGGGCCTATCTTTATCTGCCGATCATTCCCGAGGAGCGCCGGTCGTCGATCGAGCCCACCGCTATACTGCTCGCTGAATCCACCCCATGCCGAACAGGGCATCCCGCATGCTGCACATCGTCATTCTCGCCGCCGGCGAAGGCCGTCGCATGAACTCCTCCCGTCCAAAGGTGCTGCAGCCGATCGGTGGGCGGCCGATGCTCGACCATCTCCTCGACACGGTCCAAGCGCTCTCGCCCGAGCGCGTGCATGTCGTGGTCGGCGCGGGCGGTGAACAGGTTCAGGCCGCGCTGGCCGGGCGGGACTGCGATTTCGTGACCCAGGCCGAGCGTCTCGGCACTGGACACGCGGCCCAGCAGGCCCTGCCGGGGATCGATCCCCAGGCCCGGGTGCTGGTGCTGCCGGGCGACATGCCCCTGGTGCGAGCGAGCACCCTGCAGGCCCTGCTGGCCGTCGAGGCCGAGCTGGCTCTGCTGAGCTTCCGCGCCGACGATCCGACGGGCTACGGCCGCATCCTGCGCGACGCGCAGGGCCAGGTGCAGGCCATCCGCGAAGAAAAGGACGCCAGCGAGGCCGAGCGTCGCGTCGATGAGGTCAATTCGGGCGTGCTGGTGGCGAGCGCAAGCCGCTTGATCGACTGGCTCGGCCGGGTGCGCGCCGACAATGCCCAGGGCGAGTACTACCTGACCGACTGCATCGGCCTGGCCGCCGGTGACGGGGCCCGGGTCGAGGCGCTCGTCGCCGACGACGCGGGCGAACTGCAGGGCGCGAACGACCGAGCCCAGCTGGCGGAGCTCGAGGCCGTTTTCCAGGGCCGCGCACGGCAGGCCCTGATGGCCGCCGGTGCCACCCTGGCCGCCCCCGACACGGTGCAGATCCGGGGGCAGGTCGGCGTAGGGCGCGATGTCTTCATCGACGCCAACGTCACCCTGGTCGGCGCCATCGAGCTGGGTGACGGGGTGCAGATCGGTCCCGGCTGCGTGCTGGAAGACAGCCAGCTGGCCGCGGGCACCTGCCTGAAGCCCTACAGCGTCCTCGAAGGCGCCACCACGACCGGCGCCTGCACCATCGGCCCCTTCGCCCGCCTGCGTGCCGGCACGGTGCTGGCCCGAGACGTCAAGATCGGCAATTTCGTCGAGACGAAGAAGGCGAGCTTCGCTGCCGGCGCCAAGGCCAGCCACCTGAGCTACATCGGTGATGCCGAGGTCGGTGCGGAGGCCAATCTCGGCGCTGGAACCATCACCTGCAACTACGACGGCGTCAACAAGCACCGCACGGTCATCGGCGAGCGTGCCTTCGTCGGATCGAACTCCGCCCTGGTCGCGCCGGTCGAAGTCGGTGCAGAGGCGACGGTCGGGGCCGGCACGGTGCTGACTCGACGGGCGCCGGACGGTGAGCTGACCGTGGCGCGAGCACGCCAGCGAACGGTGGCGGACTGGAAGCGTCCGACGCCGAAGACGGCCGAGGACTGATTCGGCGCAGGTTGGCGTCCGGGCGCCGCCTGCGGTATTCTCCACATCCTGTTTGATCTGATCTGGAACACGACACATGCGCAAGCGTCATCGCACAGAGGACGAAGCCGAAATCAACATCACGCCGATGCTCGATATCGTCTTCATCATGCTGATCTTCTTTATCGTCACGACCTCCTTCGTGCGCGAGCAGGGCCTGGATATTTCGCGCCCGACGCAGGCCGAGGAACAACAGCAGCAGGACGAAGACAATCTGCCGATCCTGGTGCGCATCAACCAGCTCAGCATGATTTCCGTGAACAATCGCCAGGTCGAGGCCGACGCGGTGCGCGCCAACCTCGAGCGCGAGCGTGCCCAGAACCCCTCATCCCCGCTGATCATCGCGGCGCATCCGGATGCCGACACCAATTCCCTGGTGCGGGTACTGGACGCGGCCAACGTGGTCGGCATTGCTTCGATCAGCGTGGCCACGGAGACCGGCGGACGTTGATCGACCCTCCATTCAGCGCCAAAGGGAGCCCCTGAGCGATGGAACAAGAACCGACAACCGAAGTGAGCCAGGACAAGGACACCAATCAGTGGGCCATGATCCTGCACCTGTCCCTGCTGGCCGGCCTGATCGTGCCGTTCGCCGGCCTGATCGCGCCGATCATCATCTACATCATGAAGAAGGACTCCATGCCGGGCATCGTTCCGCACGGCTACGTGGTCTTCAACTGGATGATCAGCGCCTTCATCTACGCCATCGTCAGCGCCATCCTGATGGTGATCCTGATCGGCATCCTCGGCCTGATCGCCGTGGCCATCGCCTCGATCGTCTTCCCGATCATTGGCGCGATCAAGGCCTCTGAGGGCGAAGTCTGGCCGTATCCGCTGTCGATCAAGTTCTTCAAGTAAGCGTCTGAAATCGACACCAGTCGCGGTCGGCCCATCGGGCCGGCCGCGGCGGTTTCACCCGAGAGATTCGCGAACACGATGAAAAACACCTCGTCCCCGGCCAAGCCGCCGCTGGTCAAGCACAACCTGATCTTCTTCATTGCCATCAATCTGCTCGGCCTCGTGGCCGCGCCGATCTGGTTCTTCACCGTCGGCTTCACGCCGGCCGCCTGGGTGCTCTGCACCGTGCTGCTGACCCTGAGCGGCCTGTCGATCACCGCCGGTTACCACCGCCTGTGGTCGCACCGCACCTACAAGGCGAGCGAGCCGCTGAAGTGGTTCCTGGCCTTCTTCGGCATCTTTTCGCTGCAGAACTCGATCCTGATCTGGGCCGCTCGGCACCGCATCCACCATCGCCACGTCGATGACGTGAACGAGGACCCGCATTCGATCAAGTCCGGCTTCTGGCACGCGCACATGGGCTGGATGATCCGCGACTGGCCGACCAGCAAGGTCGATCTGGACCAGGTGCCGGACCTGCAGAAGGATCGTGTCGTCATGTGGCAGCACCGCGTCTACTGGCCGATGGTCTGGGCGCTGAACCTGGGTCTGCCGGCGGTGTTCGGCTGGTTCACGGGCGATGTGGTCGGCACCATCCTGCTGGCCGGAGCCTTCCGCCTGGCCTTCTCCCAGCACTGCACCTTCTTCATCAACTCCCTGGCCCACACCTGGGGCAAGCGCAGCTATTCCGACGAGAACACCGCTCGCGACAACGGCATCATCGCGCTGCTGACCTGGGGCGAGGGTTATCACAATTTCCACCACGCCTTCCAGGCCGACTACCGCAATGGCCTGCGCTGGTGGCAGTTCGACCCGGGCAAGTGGTTGATCGCCACGGCCGCGTCTCTGGGCCTGGCCCGTGAACTGAAGCGCACGCCGAAGTTCAAGATCCAGCGCGCGCGCCTGCAGATGCAGTTCCGCGAACTGCGCGAGCGTCTGGCCCAGCAGGCCGACGATGCCGCGCTGACCTGGCGCGAGACGGTGGAGCGGGAGTACCAGCAGTTCAAGGAGACCGTCAGCCAGTGGCAGGCCGTCCAGGCCGAGCGTATGGCGGCCGGGACCGAGGCCCTGCGCGATCGCTGGCGCAAGACCGAGCTGCGCACCCGCTACAAGGAGCTGGAGTATCGGCTCAAGATGCAGCATCGCCGTCTGACGACCCTGCAGCAGGCGGCCTTCTCGGCGGCCTGATCTTCCCCCGCTCCGCCGGTCCGGTGGAGCGTGCCGGGGCCATCAGGCAGCCCCGATCGGTTTGTTCAGGGCCCCCCGGCCCCGGTCAGGACCCGCAGCAGAATCCGCCGCTGTTCGCGCTCGAGCAGATCCGCCAGCGTATGGCGGTCCAGCACCTCGAGGAAGGCCCGCAGGGCCTCGTCAAGTATGGCGGGCAGTACACAGCCGGGCGTGATCACGCAGCGATTGCCGGGTCGGAAGCATTCGACCAGGCCCAGGTCCGGTTCCATCGCGCGGACCAGCTCACCCAGCACGATCGTGTTCGGGGCTCGCTGCAGCTCGATGCCACCACCACTGCCCCGAGTGGTCTTCAGCAGCCCCAGGTTCTTGAGTTCCTGCACGATCTTGACGACGTGGTGGCGCGAAATGCGGTTGCAGCTGGCCACCTGCTCGATGGTCAGGCGGCGATCCACCTGCAGGGCAGCCTGGATCAGAACCCGGATCGCGTAGTCGGTGTGCTGGGTCAGGCGCATCGCATCAGCCCAGTCTGCCGTCGACCCGGGGACGGCTGAGGATCGGCCAGTAGATCAGCACAAAGCCCAGAAAGGCGAGCATCCAGAGCAGGCCCGAGACCAGCAGTCCACCACGCCAGGGCAACCAGCCCAGGGCCACGGCCAGGCGAAGCAGCATGGCCGCGATCGCTGCCGCATAGAGCGCAACGCCACCCGTCGGTAGTGTCAGTGGACGTCCGGTGTGGCCCAGTGCCACCCGCGTCATCACGCCCAGGATCATGATCGCGACGGCGGTGCCGAGCGCGTGCGCCCAGGCGGTGGCGGGAATCGCCAGGCCCAGCATCGCCGCAGCCATCAGGCCCAGACCCAGGGGAATGAAGACCTGTCCCAGATGCAGGATCCAGAGCAGCGGTTCCCGCGCCGTCGACCAGCCGCTCCAGGCCAGCAGCCGGGCGCTCTGGAACAGGGCTGCGGCGCAGGCCAGGGCGCCCGTCAAGGGCGATGAGCCGAACGCGAACAGGGCGATCACCAGCGCGAGCAGGCTGCCGATGGTGCTGCGATCGAGCCAGGCCCAGGCGCGAACGCTGTGGCTGGAGCGCGCTTGCCGCTGCAGCCAGTTGCGCGAGAACGCAGGCGTGATCCGCCCGCCGATCACCGTGATCAGGATCACCACCAGCAGCAGGGCGGCCCGTTCGCTTGCTATCACGAGTCCGATTCGATCGGTCAGGAGACCCAGGTGGAAGCCGGCATTGCACAGGCAGAAGACGGCCAGGACGGCGACCAGAACCAGGTTCCGGCGGCTGCCGGCTGCGATGATGATGCGGCCGGCGTAAACGGTGACGATGGCTGGAAAGGATAGATCGATCAGGGCAACCACGGCCTCCGGCAACGCGCTGGACAGCCACATGGCCATGCGACCGGCCAGCCAGCACAGGAAAAGCAGCATCAGCCTGCGACCCTCGAGCGGAGCCGCGCCGGTCCAGTTGCACATCGCGGTCAGCAGAAACCCGGCAATGGCGGCGCCGGTGAACCCGAACAGCATTTCATGGGCGTGCCAGTTCAGCGCCGGAATGCTGCCGTTGAGCGGCAGTCCGCCGATGATCACGGTCAGCCAGGCGGGCAGGGCGACGATCGCGTAGCCCGCTGCGGCCAGAAAGAAGATCCGGAAGGGATAGGCGAACAGGGTCCGAAATGGCTGCGGGTTCATGCCTGGGTCCTCGGGTCGTGGGTCTGGCGGGGCCGGCTCGGTCGGGACAGGAGCCAGAGGAGCAACAGGCCGAAGCCCAGCGCGAGGCCCGCCAGCAGAACGGTGGCAGCGCCCAGGGCGTAGAGCAGGGTCCAGCTGGCGGTCAGCATGAGGGCGGTCAGAAGCTTGGCCTGAATCGGGACGATCCGGTGTGCGGTCCAGTCCCTCAACAGGCGCCCGAAGCGCGGGTGATCGAGCATGGCCTGCTTCAGCTCGGGGCTGGAGCGGCCAGCAGCGAACAGGGCCAGCAGGAGGAACGGGGTGGTCGGGAGCAGGGGCAGCAACACGCCGGCGCCCCCCAGCACCAGCGCCCCGTGCGCGATGCTCAGCCAGATGATGCGATCGGCTCTCGCGCCCGTCCGCCGTGCGGATTTTCGATGCGGTGATTTTTTTAACATGCAGATAGTTTACTTCTTTTAAAGATGTAAATAAAATACCTCTACGCGCCCGGATGGGCCTGGAGTCAGAAAAACAAGGAGAGCTGTCATGAACCCGACTCGCCGACTGTGGTGGATTCTTGGGATTTTGTTCGTCGTTTCGTTCGCGGCGCTGGGTTTCATCGGGACCGAGATCTACCGGCAGATGCCGCCGGTGCCCGCGGAAGTCGTCAGCGAAAGCGGGGAGATCCTCTACACGCGTGACCAGATCGAACAGGGTCGCCAGGTCTGGCAGACCATGGGCGGCCAGCAGGTCGGCTCGGTCTGGGGACACGGCGCCTACCTGGCACCCGATTGGTCCGCCGACTGGTTGCACCGTGAGGCGCTGGCGCTGCTCGACCGCTGGGCCGAGGAATCCCATCGGCAGAGCTTCGATTCGCTCGACGGTCCGGCGCAGGCGGCGCTGCAGAACCGGCTCGAAACCGAAATGCGCGCGAACCGCTACGATGCGGTTCAGGACCGTCTCGTGGTGTCCGACGATCGCGCCGCGGCCATGGCATTGGCGCATGCTCACTACAAGGCCCTGTTCAGCGATGGCGAATCGCATGCGGTGCTGCGTGAGCAGTTTGCCATCGCCAACGACGCCATCCCGTCCGAGGTCCACCGTGATCTGCTGCCGGCCTTCTTCTTCTGGGCGGCCTGGGCGGCCACGACGGAACGGCCGGGGAGCGATATCACCTATACCAGCAACTGGCCGCATGAGCCTTTGGTGGGCAATTCACCGACGACCGGAACGGCGATGTGGTCGATCGCCTCGATCATCCTGCTGTTGGCAGGGATCGGCGCCCTGACCTGGTACTACGTCGCCACCCACGACGCCGGCCACCTGAGCCAGCCGCCCAAGGATGACCCCCTGCTCGGCCTCGATCCGACGCCCTCCCAGCGAGCGGTGGCGAAGTACTTCTACACCGCCGTCGCCCTCTTCATGGCCCAGATCCTGCTCGGTGCGATCACCGCCCACTACGCGGTCGAGGGGCACGAGTTCTATGGCTTCAACCTGTCGGAAATCCTGCCTTACGCGGTGACCAGGACCTGGCATACGCAGCTGGGAATCTTCTGGATCGCGACGGCCTGGCTGGCCACCGGCCTGTACCTGGCGCCGGCCATTTCCGGGGTCGAGCCGAGGTGGCAGCGTCTGGGTGTCAATGTCCTGTTCGGGGCGCTGCTGGTCGTGGTCGTGGGCTCGATGACCGGTGAGTGGTTCGCCGTCCAGCAGCGCCTCGGTCTGGACGCCAGCTTCTGGATCGGTCATCAGGGCTGGGAGTATGTCGATCTCGGACGGGTCTGGCAGATCGGCCTGTTCGCCGGTCTGTTGATCTGGCTGGCGCTCATGGGGCGGGCCCTGTGGCCGGCGCTGCGCAAGCCGTCCGAACACCGCGCCCTGATCACCATTCTGTTCCTGTCGACCATTGCCATCGGCCTGTTCTACGGCGCTGGCCTGACCTGGGGCAAGCACACCCACCTGTCCATCGTTACCTACTGGCGCTGGTGGGTGGTCCACCTCTGGGTCGAGGGTTTCTTCGAGGTGTTCGCGACCGCGGCCGTGGCGCTGCTGTTCACGCGCCTCGGTCTGGTCCGCGCGCGCCTGGCCACCGATGCGGTACTGTTCGCGACCATCGTGTTCCTGTTCGGGGGCATCCTGGGCACGCTTCACCATCTCTACTTTGCCGGCACGCCGACATCGGTGATCGCCGTTGGTGCCGTGTTTTCAGCCCTTGAAGTGGTTCCCCTCGTACTGATCGGTTTCGAGGCCTACGAAAACTACCGCCTGCGCAAGGCCGCACCCTGGGTGGCGCGCTACAAGTGGCCGATCCTGTTCTTCGTCGCGGTTGCCTTCTGGAACCTGGTCGGGGCCGGCCTGCTCGGCTTTCTCATCAACCCGCCGATCTCCCTCTACTACGTGCAGGGACTGAACACGACCGCCGCGCATGGTCATTCGGCGCTGTTCGGGGTCTACGGCTTGCTCGGCATCGGTCTGATGCTGTTCTGCCTGCGCGGCATGACCCGTGACCGGGCCTGGAACGATCGGCTGCTCAAGCAGACCTTCTGGCTGCTGAATGCGGGCCTGTTCGCGATGGTCTTCTTCTCGCTCCTGCCGGCAGGGATCTACCAGGCCTACTGGTCGGTCAGCGAAGGGCTCTGGCTGGCCCGGTCGCCGGAGGTCATCCATTCAGCCTGGATGCGGGCGATGGTCTGGCTGCGCGTGCCCGGCGACATCGTCTTCGCCGCTGGCGGCGTCACCCTGGCCCTGTTCATCCTGCGGCTGTGGTGGGGAAGCCGGCGCATGACCCGGCGCTCAACGGTCCTCATCGAGGAGCGGGCCAGCGCCGGTTGAGTCGGCGACTTGCCCCTCGACCGATGGAAGGAAGAGGCGGGGGCCGTCGGCCCCCGCTTCGCGTCGAGTCTCAAAGGTCGAAGAAGGCGCGGGCCGTTGCGGTGGTTTCCTCGGCCAATCGGACCGGGCTGACGCCGCGACAGGCGGCCACCGTACCGGCGATCCAGGGCAGCCACTGGGGTTCGTTGCGGTGGCTCTTGACCTTGGGCCGAAGATTGCGCGGCTTGAGGTAGGGCGCATCGGTCTCGATCATCAGGCGATCGGCCGGAATCTCCTGCACGAAGTCCTTCAGGTGATGCCCTCGGCGCTCGTCGCAGATCCAGCCGGTGATGCCGATGTGGCAGTCCAGGGCCAGGTAGTCCAGCATCGCCTCGCGAGTATCGGTGAAGCAGTGCACGACCAGGGCGCCCAGAGAAGATCGAAACTCCTTCAGGATCGCCATGAAGTCCTCGTGCGCTTCGCGCTGATGCAGGAAAACGGGCTTGCCGCAGTCCACGGCCAGCTCCAGCTGGCGCTCGAAGGCGCGGCGCTGGGCCGGGCGGGGCGAGAAATCCCGGAAATAGTCCAGGCCGCATTCGCCCACGGCCACGACGCGCTCGTCGCGGTGCAGCTCGGCCAGGACACTGGCCGTGTCGGCGCTGAAGTCCGCGGCCAGGTGCGGATGCACGCCGGCCGTGGCGCTGAGGATCCCGGGCCATTGCCTTGCCAGTTCCAGGGCCTTGACGCTGCCATCTTCCGAGGCGCCGGTGACGACCATCTGGGTCACGCCCACGGCCCGGGCAGCCTCGATCACCTCGGGCCGGTCCTTGTCGAAGCTGTCGTGGGTGAGATTGCACCCGATGTCGATCATATCCATGGGGAGGGAGTTTAGTGCAAGGCTGCGAGCGCGGTGGCCCGTCGTTCGGCCAGGGGTCGAACGGCGGTGGCGTTGGCTGCTGGTGAGGAGAAGCCTGGGTGCCATCGAATGGGGTTCTTGGCGCGTGGTGTTTCGGGGTGTATTGGACTGAGTTTGGAGGCTGATTGTTGCTGGTGGCTTCTTGGCTGTGCCCGCGACCCCTGGCCGAACGACGGGCCACCGCGCTCGCGGGTTTGGGGTTGGGAGTGGGACTAGTAAGGGATTGAGGGAGTTTTCAGCGGCTTGACGGACTGCTTCTGCCAGCCCGCTGAGTTCGGAAGCACCGTGTAGAGGGCTTCTCGCCTTCTGGGACAAGTGGTAGAGCGGTTTTTTGAACTCCACCGTCGCTTCATCTCCGCTTCGCTCCGAAGCCGCAACGGCTTCGTGATTCGAATAAAATCAGTGATCTCTGCTAGTTCCTCATGCATCCAGTGCCGGCTTAGCTCAGGTGGTAGAGCGGGAAGTGAATTCCGTCTTCGCTTCTTTCGCCTCCGGCGAAAACCGCAAAGACTCCATGATTCGATACAATCCCAAGGTCGGGGACTTTCCTCAGTGATCCAGTGCCGGCTTAGCTCAGGTGGTAGAGCGGTTTCGGAACTCCGCCGTCGCTTCATCTCCGCTGCGCTGCGAAGCCGCAACGACTCCGTGATTGGAATACAATCCCGACTTCAGGGGAAATTCTTCTTGCACCCAGTGCCGGCTTAGCTCAGGTGGTAGAGCAACTGATTTGTAATCAGTGGGTCGGGGGTTCGAATCCTCCAGCCGGCACCATTTAAACTTATTGTTATCAGTAGCTTAAAGAAACAGCGGTCTTGGCGATTCTGTTGAATGGAACGATTTTGCTCTTGAGTTGACTACTACGCGACTACTTCGATATTTTTCGAGGACGACTGGACTAGAAAGCTCTTTCGCTTCGAAGCTTTATTTTGTAAGGGTTCTCGCTCATTATTCATTTTCGGGCCTTGCGGGTATAATTAATGCCGACTGGTCCGTGAGGAGGCCAAACTATGTCAATTCCATATTCTTCCCTAGCCATCGCAAATACCTTTATCGACAACTATGGTCGGAGCAAAGGTATTGAGCACATGAAGCTGCAAAAGCTCGTCTACTGCGCTTATGGGTGGTGGCTGGCCTACGCTGGTTTGGCGGGTAAGCGGTTGACGGCTGATCATCCGGAAATTTGGAGGCATGGGCCAGTTTTTCCAGAGCTGTACCACGCGCTAAAGATTTTTGGACGGTCGGCGATTATGGAGCCGCAGGCCAGAAATCCGTTTCTTGAGCCCGATTTGGTCGAACCTGGAGACACCGACACACAGAAGCTCGTTGGTTGGATTTGGAACCGATACGGCCATTTGACCAGTTTCGCGCTCTCCGATCTTACTCACAAGCCAGGCACCCCTTGGTATCGAGTCGCTCAAGAGAACGATTTTTTAGTGGAGCTGGATACTCAAATTCCTGACCAGTACATATTCGAAGAATTTTCATCGATTTTTGAGCGTGAGTCTGGTAGAGCGAATAAGAGAGCGGCGCATGCTGCGCAGGCTGCACAATCGGGCGGCTAGGTTTTGAGCAAGATTCATCTGGATGAAACTCCTACGCCTGAGGAAGAGGCGGAGGCGGCTTTCAGTACCGAGGATGAACGCAGAGAACGCGCCAAGACTGACTCGATCATCCAAGCAAATCAAGACATTGAAGCGAACCGAGAGCTCCGTTTTAGATATGCTAGCTGGGTTTATAGGTTTCTAATCGGTTACTCAGCATGTGTTTTTCTTCTCCTCGTTGCTAGCGGATGGAGTTTGTGTGGGTTCGAATTGCCGGATAATGTTTTGATAGTCTTGGTCGGCTCTACTGCCGTCAGTGCTATTGGATTGGTTTTGGCGGTCGTTAAAGGTCTATTTCCTAATCACGCTAGCTGAGCCTGCTGCCGTAAAGCAGCGCTCGTGGGTATCCGATTTGAGGTCCTGAGTGATTCTCGCAGGTTTTAAATTAATCGGAAGCGGAAGCGCGTCGCCTCGGAGCTAAGAATGACTGGGGTGGCTAGCAAACTAAATGCTCAACCTCCTCCCGTCGGTCAATCCGGATTCAAGTTATTGAAGGATTCCCCGCGCGCGTAGATGTGTCAAAAATTGAGCCGCAGCGGGGAGTAATTGGGATGCGGATAGGCTTTCCCTTCATTCATCCGTCAATTTTCGAGTGTTTCGATCATCGTTAGGATCGCAGCCAGGTCCACTTTCATAGCCGCTGTTACCTCGAGGTCAGAGTAGCCTCGCTCGCCACGGAATCTGATTAAAGCTTCTTCTCCATTGGTGATCCGGGTTATCAGTTCACGAGTTTCTGGCAGCGAGAGCGGAAAATTGACGGTTTCCCAAACATACCCGGCAGCATTGTTGCGTCGGAAATTCGGCGTTATGGAAGTGGTCCAATCATCTACTCTGATGTCGACCCGATTGGCGAATATCCAGTTCCGGCCGTAGTAGCGGATTCTCAGCGCCCCTGTGACTCGATTTTCCGTTATCTGCCCAACCGCAGCGATATGCGACTTGCGCGAGTACGGCCCAGACATGAGCCGAATTGGCTCAAAGCGGATTACGCGGTCCATCCGGTCGAATTCGACCCAGTGTCGACTAAGCCCATCGATTACTGGGTCTCGTTGTTGTTCGGGCAATGACAAAACGAAATCTTCGAGAAATTCAGACCACTTTGAGCCGCGAATCGTGGCGCCATTACTGAGCCGCATTTCGCTTGGATGATACTCATGTGCGGTGTCTACGCTAATTGTCGACCCATCCCAGAGGGCTTCCCAGGCTTGTTGAGCAATCGAAGGGCTCGGGATAAAAAGCAGAATGACAAGAGGGAATGAAAACTTAGGCACTTTGAATCTCCACTGCAACGCCAGTAGCGGAGTTTATGTGCTCAGGATAGCTCTGTCTAACAGTGGGGGTTCAGTTCCGGCTTAACCAAGGGACGCCCCCTTTAGGAAGCGGCCCCTGTGCCGGAGCTCAGGTTCTCTCACCTGTTGGGGAGTCCTCGAGCAGCGATCAGCTTAACCCAGTGCTCAATAGCTGGAGGGTGCATCCATCCCGGGTCATCTTGCCGCCTTAGCCAATCAGCAAGCGCCTTTGGTTCCACATGAGTGCCTGAGGTTGCGTCCTGGCAGAATTCCAGCAGCGCGGCTTCTGAGGAGTTCCAGGCATGGCAGAGGCGGAGTGCATTTGGCCATGGCGGCGATTCACCTTCCGCGCCGACTCTGCAACGCCCCAGCCCTTGCGCGGGGCTGTTTGGGTTTGGCTCGAAGTGCTGGCACTGCCCGCAACGCACCAGGGTCAGCACCGGGGCGGATATCGGGTTTTCCATTCGGGCGCGTTTCGGGGCAGGCTCGGGCGTGGGCAGCCGGGCGGATTTGCCCGGCGTGATTTTTTCAGAATGGCCCACCCGCCTACTGCCAAAACTGCCAAAAGGGGTATTTGTCGGTTTTGGCAGTACCCGGGGCGGGGTTTCTGGAAGTTTTTTCAGCCGTTCCAGGGCTTCCGCGTAACTCATCGCCGGCAGCCCGGGTTAATGTCATAAGCCAGACTCGGGCGGCCCCCGGTTTCAACGTCCCTGCACTGCAGCCAGCCCGATTCGATCAGGTAGGGCAGCGCCATATCAACGGCCGCCCTATCAAGCCCCGTCCATCCTTTGCGGTATACGTCCCGGGCGCTGAAGGTTGCGGGCAATTCGCCGGCCTGGATTCGCGCCCCTAGCGCTTTGGCGGCCTGGGCTTCAGGAAACAGCGCGGGCGCATACAGTCGCCGGGCGTGGTCTTCCAGGTACTCGGCCCATGCCATCGCCTGAAGCGCAGCCCGTAGCGTGACAGGCCCGCCTTCGGGGTTGTCGGCTAAGTGAATCAATAGGGCAATACTCGGCACCAGTGAGCGTTGCTTGCTTAGCGCGGATTCGAAGGCGGGCGCTTCATTGCCGGCCCTTAGTCGGGTTTCTAGGCGCTCGCGCCATTCGCACCAGGCGTCCTGGGCTTCGTCATCAAACCGAAGAAAAGGTAAGCGGGCGTCAGTGTCCGCCCCGATTTGTTCGGGCCTGATTTCGTCTAAGCGTTGCCACAGGGTATGGGCTTCGTTGCGGGCGTCACTGTCGGGCCATCTATCGACGTTTCGCCAGTCCTTCGGGGCGTCGGGCCAGCTCACAACCTGAAGGCGCTGTAACAGCCCGTCATCGCCTTTCGTGTTGCCCATGGTTTGCCGGACATAAGCGGCAAGCGGGCCAGGCTGGATACCGCCTAGAACCGACACAGTGGCGCTTTCAATATCCACCGTGCCCCGGCCTATTCTGTCGAAGGTAAAGCGGCCAGTTCCGTTCCAGGCTTCGAGATAGAACGCGCGTGCGGATTCGTTTCCTTCCCGCTCCAGATTCGCAAACCAGCCCGTTAACTCATCGCGGAATACCAGCAGCCCGCGCGGGTTGCTCGCCAGCAGTGCGCCCAACATTTCGGGCGTTGCATCCTGAGTGACGTATCGACGGCGTGTGGGCGGTTCCTGTTCATCCTGCAAAGCGCTCAGAGCCAGTTCACCAGCCCGAGCGCGGTTGCCGGCCCGCACGGCTTTTTTTACCTCGGCTTCGGCGTGTTTGCGGGCTTGTGCAGATACCATCTTATCCGCTTCGTGTTCTTTCACCGCCTGTTCGAATTGTTCGCGCGCTTCAACTTCCAGCCTGTAAAGGGGTTTGAGCATTTCGGCCAGCGCTGGCGTTTTCAGCAGCCCCGGCCGGCCCACAATCGCGCCCCATAGATTCGGAACTACCGTCCAGTCATCCTGGCGCTGTGGCCTTATTGCGATTTGCCGGCCCACCACCGCAGCTAGCGACACCATTGCCCCGACGGCCGGAAAATCCGGCGGGCAGGAAACGCGCTCGGCAATATCCATCACCCATGGCTTTAGGGTTGCGGGTAGTAGGGCTTCATCAATTGTCGGAACATCGGGTAGCCCATCGGGCAGCGGCTCAGCCTCAGGCCAGTCCACCGGGCGCGCATCGGTTAGGGCTTGCTGAATAGCGGCGCTCATGGCGTGCCCCCTTGCCGTTGAAGGGCGGCTAAGTCGTTCCAGTCGGAACCTTTGGCACCCGGCGGGAACTCAGGCACCGCCACTAGGCCAGCACAAGCAATTGCAGCGGCGCGCGCCTTTGCAGTGCCCACCGCGTCAGCATCGGCGGCCAGGATGATTTCAGCGGCCGGGCAGCGCTTGCGCGCTTCCACCGCCACCGCCTCAAGGTTGCCCGCATCAAGGGCGGCCAGCGTCAGGGCTTCGGGTTCGATTTCGGCCAGCGTCGCGGCGGTGGCGAATCCTTCCGCAATCAGGATCCGGCTGGCCCCGCGCGTGCCATTCACCGGAATGAATCGGCCCCGCTTGCGGCCCCCCTTAAGCATCCGCTTTTCGCCATCCGGTCCGATAAACTGAAGGCTTGATAACTGCCCATCCCATCCGACAATCGGCAGCACCAGCCGCTGCCCTGATTGCCGGGCACAGTACGGGGCTGCTGCTTTGCGCTTCAGGTAGGCATTGTCCGGGCTTGCCGGTTGCGCCTGATGCCAGATGTCGAGGGCGCGGGCGGCGGCTTTGTTCCAGGTTTGCACCTTTTCGCGTTCGGCCCGTTTCTTCGCTTCGGTGATTTGCCGTCCGAAGGCGGAGCGTTCCTCAAGCGTGAAGTGGTGGCGCTCAGCGTGCCAGGTTTCTGAAAGCCCGCTAGCCCAGCACCCGAAAGCCCCGGCCTGCTCGTGAGGCGCTAGCCAGCACCAGCCCGCGCGATTGTCTCGGCCCTTACCCCTGCCTGGAAATCGGATCCACCGGCCCGACTCGATATGGGTGGGGGGCTCCAGCCCGGCGGCGACTATGGCATCACGGAAGGCGGTATAATTGATTGAGTGCCCAGCCGGCCAGCTAAGCGCACAACTCTCCTGACCCCGCCGATCGGCGGGGTTTTGCTTTCCTGAAATCATAATTAAGCCTCCGCGCTTTCATGCAGGCGCTTGATGAAGGCGTGAATTTCTTCAGCCTTCCAAGCGGCGGCGCGTGGGCCAATCTTTAAGGGGGCGGGAGCGTGGCCCTGCTTGATCCAGCTATACCAAGTGGCCCGAGAGACTGGTACCAAGCCGGTGCCGGCGGGTTCCCCAATGATTTGTGGGAGTCGAAGAAATCCGGTGGTCGGGAGTGATTTTGGACTTTGCATTGCTCTTTGTTTCCTCTTTTTGAGAGTGACGTAGAGCAGCGAGAAAGTCGGGGCGGAAGGTAAAGCGGAGCTTGACAGGGGAGTAAACCAAGGTTTACCGTGTCAACCGTAATAGCGAATGTTATTGCGCTATTCAAACCGATTCCTTTTTACCTGCCGGGCTTCTGCCCGGCTTTTGTGCAAGACCGCAGCGACTCTCAAGCTGCATTTCTGAAGCCTCGGGCGCTGCAACGTCCGGGGCTTCGCTTTTTGCGGGATTACCGCAAGCCGGCTTAGGATACCCGCTGCCTGTTCCTTTATCCAGTAGCGGCATGACGGGGATCACAATATCTTGTGCCGGTGACCGCAGTATAGCGCCATATATTGTGTGATGCCGTTCGGTCCCGACCAAGCTAGGGTCTCGTGTCAGTCGGGTAGTGAGTAGGGGATGGCCGCAACAACAACCGGCCGTCAGCTTTTGAGTCATAAATAGGCGGTGGGCGCGCTCCCAGATACCCGCTGTTCGGGGCTCGCCGGAAGAACCTATGGGGTAGGGTGCTCTGTTGTTCTGAGCATCTTCATTGAGCACGCTGTGTTGTTGAATGTTTGAAGTTCAGGCGCGCCTATCCGCTTTTCGCGCTTCGTCGAGGCTCGACACCTTCGCCGGCGCTTGTGTCATCAAGTCTCGCAGTTTTTCGAGTGCGGCCAGCTTTTCGGCAAAATAGTCGTGACGGTTATAGTGACGCCACTGCACCCCGGATAACCCATGGCTTTGTAGTTGTGCAAGCGTGTCGGATTGCACACCGGCAGCCGCTAACTGGGTTTCGACGGTTGAGCGCAAAGCCCCGAGTGTAAACGGCTTGGTTATCTCGCCAGCCTCTACCATACGGCGCGCCATCGCCTTGACCTGCTTTCCGACTTTGCTTCTATCGGCCCCGCTTTCCCCTTGCGTCAGTGTCACCAGGAACGGCCCCAGCTTCGCCCCCCGCATTTCATCAATCGCGGCCTGAGCTTCGGGCAGGATTGGCACCACATGGCGGCGCGGTTGCGTTCGCTTGCCTTTCGGGTCCCACAGGGTTAACCGTTCGTCGGCAACATCGGCCACCGTTGCTCGGCGCAACTGCTCGAAGCGCTGTCCGCCCAATAGCAGATAAGTTCGCACTAGCGGCCCGGCGGGTTCATCGGGGCGGTTTGCGCGTTTCCAGACGGCTCGTAGTTCCGACAGGCTCAGCGCAACATCCCGGGAATTATTTGCACCTTCTATGGGGGCGGTATCGGCGGCCGGGTTGTGGCTGATCTGGAAGCGGCGAAATGCACTGGCTTGCGCGCTTGTCTTTGCCCGAAGGCCCAGTGCGTAGGCGCGGCGAATGTAGGCGCGTACCTTTCGGGCAGTGGTCAATTTGCCGGCGGTGGTCAGGGGTTCCAGGATCGCCAGCACATCATCAAGGGTCAGCTCTTTCGCGGGCTTGTTCCATTGTTCTGCGTGGTGCTCGATATGGTTTCCAATCGTATTGCCAGCATCGTAGGCGCTCACCTTGCCGCCCTGTTCCATCCATTCGATATAGGCGGCCATCAGCGCCCCGAAGGTGATCGGATTCGCATCGTATTCTTCGGCTTGGCGGCGTTCGGCTTTCCGGGCCCTCTCGGCGGCCAGTTTTTCGGCTTCCAGCGTTTCAAGCAAATCGCGGCCCTCGGCTCGCAATTCCAGAAAGCGGGCAGATAAGGCGCGGGCTTTTGTGCGCGCTTCGGTCAGGCTCAGGGGGTGGCCCTGTCCGTTGTAGTCAGGCAACGCCACCCGGCGTTGTGGCTTGCCATAGCGAAAGAAATAGCGGGCCCCGCCTTGCCGGCCCTG
This sequence comes from Wenzhouxiangella marina, assembly GCF_001187785.1. Lineage (GTDB taxonomy): Bacteria > Pseudomonadota > Gammaproteobacteria > Xanthomonadales > Wenzhouxiangellaceae > Wenzhouxiangella > Wenzhouxiangella marina. The sequence goes on along the minus strand of NZ_CP012154.1, from coordinate 3,056,478 downwards.
GGCTTCGAGCGCGCCAGCGCCATAGCCCAGTGGCTCGCTCGCGGCTTGCCTGGGCTTCAGGGCATCGACGGTTCGGGTTGTCAGCGTTCGGGTCTTGCGTTTCGAAGTAGTCACCGGCGGGTCTTCTTGCGGGAGAATGCGACTACTATGCGACTACTTCGCGCAAGCTGTCAATGGATATTGTTGGACGTTATTGCCTCATATCCTTAGTAAAACATGGGCTTTAGAGTTTCGCGTTGTATTTCCTCGCGCGTTACTGGTCCGGAAAACGCAGGATTTGTAATCAGTGGGTCGGGGGTTCGAATCCTCCAGCCGGCACCATTTTTCTGTCTGCCAAGACAATGGCAGCGTCTGAGATTAGAGCTACTTGCACTGATTCGAACCCCCGACCATTAACAATCGGGTTCGACTTGCGCGCATCGCGCGTAATCGCTGGAGCGTCAGCGACAGCCCGAAGGGCAAGGCCGCGTAGCGGCCGCAGCAATCCTCCAGCCGGCACCATTTTCGATTGACCGCCGAACAGCCAGTTTTCGACTCGGCGCCTACTTGCACTGATTCGAACCCCCGATAATGAATAATCGGGTTCGACTTGCGCGCTCTGTGCGCAATCGCTGGAGCGTCAGCGACAGCCCGAAGGGCAAGCACGCCAAGCGGGCGCAGCAATCCTCCAGCCGGCGCCATTTTAAATCCCCTAAAATCAATTATTTGCTGGCTTTATCGGTTAGCCCAAAAGCGGCGATTCTCCACTCTGGGGGCACAAGGGGCACTTCTTCTCAAATATTGCCAACAACTAGCAGCTACATTGGGGTCTGAAAAACCACTTTTCATGAAAAATGTTCTTTGAGGAGTGTTTTTCAGATGATAGGATCGTTTTTCAGGTTTGGAAAATAAAAGTGGTTGGATTTCAGAGAAAAGGTGCGTTTTTCATGGCGGGGGCTCATAAAGTTCGATTTTCAGATGCAGTGACGGCTTTTCAGGAGCAACGGCTTCCTGAGGCTGCTACGCCGGCCGGCTATGCTGCGCTGATTGATGCCTATGGCCTTGCAGTGCCTCTGCCCAGAAAGCTTTTTGCGACGGGCAAGCGTCATCGAATCCTCGATCAGGATGGGTGGCGAATTCTTACACCTCGCCATGCCCCGCAAGTCAGCCTGGAAGGCCACCTGACATTTGCTCTTAAGTACGAAGGGTTGGATCTCGCAGTCCTGAAGCGACTATTCCTCACCACGGGTCCTGAGCCTCTGGAGGCATGGGTTCGCGAAACACCTACGGGTGTCTACGCACGTAGGATCTGGTTTCTCTACGAATGGCTGACTGGCGAGACTCTGGATCTGCCAGACGCGTCCGATGGTCGATACGTGCTGGCTGTTGATCCCGATATCCAATTCGGTGGCGAGGAGCGCAACGAATCCAGATATCGCGTGAAGAACAACATGCCGGGCACGCCCAACTTCTGCCCACTTGTGTTTCGTACTGAGGTGCTTGAGGCGTTCACGGCGCAGGATCTTGCAGAGAAGGCCCGCGCTGTGATGGCCGATGTGCCACGCGACATTCTCGCCCGCACGGCTGCATTCCTGCTTCTTAAGGACTCTCGCTCAAGCTACGCCATTGAGGGCGAGAGCGCGCCCCAAGACCGAATCCAGCGCTGGGGCCGTGCGACTGGCGAAGCCGGCCAGAGACCTATCGATATTGATGAGCTTCAGCGTCTGCAGCGCATCGTGATCGGAGACGCACGGTTCGTGAGCATGGGAATACGAGGTGAGGGTGGATTCGTCGGCGAGCATGATCGTGTCACTCAAGTGCCGCTACCGGAACATATCAGCGCCCGCCCTGATGATCTCTTTGGCCTGATTCGGGGGATGAGCGACTTCGATCGAGGGCCTGCGCAGCAGTTGGATCCGGTCATTGCTGCCGCCGCGCTGGCCTTCGGCTTTGTGTATATCCATCCGTTTGATGATGGCAACGGACGAATTCACCGCTATCTAATCCACCACGTTCTCGCTGAGCGCGGGTTCAACCCGCCCGGCGTGGTCTTCCCGGTTTCGTCGGCCATCCTGGAACGGATCGACGACTATCGCGACGTATTGGAAAGCTACTCCAGACGCCTTCTGCCGCTCATCGAATGGGAGCCGACCGAGCGCAACAATGTTGAGGTGCTGAACGATACAGGTGACTACTACCGATTCTTCGACGCAACCTTGCATGCAGAGTTTCTGTACGAATGCGTGCAGAAAACGATCGAGGAAGACCTCCCACAGGAAGCGGATTTTCTGCGCAGATATGATGCCTTCCGCAGCAAGGTGGAGGCTTATATTGATATGCCTGATCGAACTCTCGACCTCTTGTTCAGATTCTTGCAGCAAAACGATGGTTCGTTCTCCAAGCGTGCCCGAGACAAGGAATTCAGCGCGCTGACGGAGGACGAGGTGCGGTATATCGAATCGCTCTACGCAAGAGCATTTGGCCGTGGATCCGCAGGCTGAAAAGCATTCTGCCCTCGCCGCCGAATTGAACCACCTCTTTCCAGCCCGAGTAGGCGTTCTGGCAAGGGTTTGAATGACCCGGAACTTTTCGTCGCTGAAGGCCTTGGGGGTAGTCTGGTATGCTCGCTCTCGGCGTTGGATTCCTGCAATGGGTACTGACGAATTCCGCTTGGAGTATTTCGATGAATGATCGAATCATGGTCAGCCGCGGGCTTGTCTTGATCGTGGTGTCTTCCCTTGTTGCTGTAGCCGCGATGGCGCAGACCCGCCCTGCTGGCAGCAATGAAGTCACCGAGTTCAATGACTGGTACGAGGGTGGTCCGGGTATCGATCAAGCAGAGCTTCTGGCGGGTGATGACGTATTCATAGGGAAAGGCGGCGCGGATACCGCCTCGGGCGGTGCCGGGAACGATATGCTGGATGGCGGTCCTGGTGATGACCTTCTTGAAGGCGGTGAAGGAAATGATCGATTGTTCGGGGCCGCTGGAGATGATCGCTTGCTTGGAGGGAGCGGCGATGATTTGCTCGCAGGCGGTGATGGCAACGATTCTCTGGCTGGAGGAGATGGCATCGACTCGATGCGTGGTGGCGACGGAGACGACCATATCGAGGGCGGAGATGGGGACGACTTCATTCGGGGTGATCGTGGTGGCGATCGTTTGCAGGGCGGTCCTGGGGCGGATACTTATGTTTTTCAATTCGAGGACGATCTGCCGTTCGAATCGCAATCAAGGACTGAAGTCATTGATGGGCCGGGCGAGGGCAATCAAGTCATCTTCATTGGAGGCATGGGGGTGGAGGACGTTGTGATGATCCGCGAGTCTGGGGTCGCTGATCTCGAGATCCAGTATGGCTATGCGGAAGTGCCCAGGAAGTCTCGCCTGTTTGTCCTGAATGGTGCGGATGGCGAGGTCGTTTCCATCTTTCGCTTCTCTGACGGGGAGACGCTGTCCTTCGAGCAGCTCTGCCAAGCCAATCCGGATACTTGCAGGTGAACTGATTCTGGCGCCGCGAAGTCGAGCCCTGCGGAAATCGAATTTGCAGCGATCCTGGTCCTGATGGTCTGCCGTGGATCCGGTGGTCTCAGCAAGCCAACGGAAAAGGGTTTCGACTTGCGCGCATCGCGCGCAGCAATACTCCAGTCGGCGTCATTTTCCATGCTGATTCTTCTCGATTGAAGTGTGCATATGCTGGCTGAATTCGTCCGGGCTTGACCCGGTCTCAGTGTCGGCCGACACTGGTAGACCTGTCATCCGGGAATTTGTCATGCCCAGGATTCGTGCGATTGCGCTGCTGCTCTTGCTGATGGCGGTTGTCGGGCCAGCTCGGGCCGGATGGGATGAGGGCGTGGCGGCGTTTCGGAATGGGGATCTTGCTCGAGCCGTGGCGGAATTCAGTGCCGTTGTCAACGCGCAGCCTGATTTTGCAGGGGGACACTTCATGCTGGCCCAGACCCTTTCGAGTCAGGGCAGCAGGGCTGAAGCGCTTTCTTATTTCAGAAGGGCCTACGAGCTGGATGCCGGAAATGTCGTTTACCAATTTGCCCTGGCCAAGGCCTATCTGGCGAATGGCCGGGCCGCCGAGGCGGTCCAGATGCTCGAGCGGATCGATCCTTCCGCGCTGCCTTCATCGCAGCGTGCGGAGTACCAAGGATTGCTCCAGCAGGCCCGGGCGAACGCCGGGTTTGACTGACCGAGGACCCGCAAAGGATGGAGTGGTCGAACCGGGGCTCGAGACGTAGCAGGTTCTGAACAGCAGGCTGGACGCCTGGCTTCGATCGATCGACTCGTCAGGACCGAGATGTGTGTGCCAGAGAAACAGGCGCCAGCGTCGAGGACCCTGCCAGGCGTTGTTCGTCTTCGGCAGGATTCAGGCGGCAGAGAGGGTGGGTCTGGACGCCGATTCAGCTTGCAATTGAATCAAGCCTTCGAAATACCCCCAGGTCAGATCGATCTGCTCGCTGGCCGATTCCGCCTTGTTGACCACCGCCCGAAAGCTCGCGTTCTCGGGGCGGTCCTTGGCGTACCAGCCCAGGTGCTTGCGGGCGATGCGCACGCCGGCGGTCTCGCCGTAGAAGCGGTGCAGGGCGTCCAGGTGTTCGATGAGGATGTCGCGGACCTCGGTGAGGCTTGGTTCGGGCAGCTGTTCGCCGGTGGCGAGGTAGTGGGCGATTTCGCGGAAGATCCAGGGTCTGCCCTGGGCCGCGCGGCCGATCAGCAGGCCATCGGCCTTGGTGTGTTCCAGGACGGCCTTCGCCTTTTCCGGCGTGTCGATGTCGCCGTTGGCGAGGATCGGGATGCTCAGGTCCTGCTTGATCTTCGCGATCGTGTCGTACTCGGCCTGGCCCGTGTATTTCTGGTCGCGGGTGCGGCCGTGGATGGCGAGCGCCGCGATGCCGGTCTGTTCGGCGATGCGCGCGATGGTCGGGGCGTTCTTCCGGTCCGGGGCCCAGCCGGTGCGGATCTTGAGGGTGACGGGCACGTCGACGGCGGCGACGACGGCCAAGAGGATGCGCTCGACCAGGGCCTCGTCCTGCATCAGGGCGGAGCCGGCCCAGGCCTTGCAGACCTTCTTCGCCGGGCAGCCCATGTTGATGTCGATCAGGTCGGCGCCGAGGGCGACGTTGTGGGCGGCGGCTTCGGCCATGCGTTCGGGGACGGTGCCGGCGATCTGGACGCTGATCGGCTCGGGCTCGCCCGCGTGGTCCATGCGGCTTCGGGATTTTTTCGTGTGCCAGAGGCTCGGGTCGGAGGTGGTCATTTCCGTCGTGGCGAGGCCGGCGCCCAGGCGTTTGCACAGCAATCGGAACGGCTTGTCCGTGACGCCCGCCATGGGCGCCAGGCCGAGATTCGGTTCGATCGTGTAGGGGCCGATGCGCATGGGGGCGAAGTGTATCCCAGCGTTCGGGCCTGTTCCATCGGCGCTCCGGCGGCTATGATGGGGGCAAGCAAGGGGCCGCTTCAGAGTACGACTGGGAGAATCGAGCGCATGAGCGAGTCCGAGCGCCGCCGTTTTCACCGTTTTCCGTTCAATGCCAGCTGCCGTCTTGGCGTGTCCGGCCAGCCGATCGACTGCGATCTGCTGGATCTGTCCATCAACGGCGTGCTGCTCAAGCTGCACGTGGAGCCGGGCCTGGGCCTGAGCTTCGATGGGGAGCTGTCGCTGCGCCTGACCGGCGAGCAGGACGGTCAGGAGATCGATCTGAAGGGCACGGTCCGTGCCGTGCGGGTTCACGCGGATCTGCTGGCCTGTCACTTCACCGGCATGCCGGCCTCCAGCTTCGAGCAGCTGAAAGGCCTGGTCGAGGCGAATCTCGGGGATGCAAGCCTGCTCGATCGCGAGCTGACCCAGCTCGATTACTGGCCTGGGCTGGTGGCCGAGGCCTGAGTCCGGCAGGGGGTCTGGTGGACCACTAGCCGGCCTGGTCCTGATCGACGCCGAACCAGTTGGCCATGCAGGCCTCGAGGGTCTCCAGGCCCTGGCCGCTGGTCGCGGAGAAGACCTGCACGCCGACCCGCTCGTCGACGCGGTTGCGGACCTTGATCAGCGCTTCCTTCTGCTTGCCGCGACCGAGCTTGTCGGCCTTGGTCAGCACCAGATGCAGGGCCAGGCCGCGAGCGCCGGCCCATTCGATCAGCTCGATGTCCTGGGGCTTGAGGGGATGGCGGATGTCCATCAGCACCACCAGGCCGATCAGGGACTGGCGCCGGTCGAGGTAGCTCTGGATCAGGCCGTGCCAGTGCTTCTTCAGGGCGCCGCCGACCTTGGCGTAGCCATAGCCGGGCAGGTCGACGAGGTGGCGGGACTCATCGAGCCTGAAGAACACCAGCTGGCGCGTGCGGCCCGGCGTGCGACTGGTACGCGCTAGGTGGTTCTGGCGGCAAAGACGGTTGAGCAGGCTGGACTTGCCCGCGTTGGAGCGGCCGGCGATGGCCACTTCGATGCCTTGATCGGGGGGCAGCTGTGCCAGTTCGTGCACGCTGTCCAGATAGACTGCGCGGTGAAGCAGGGGTCGAATATCACTCACGGGCTGGCACGCTCGACGACTTCCGGCGATAATATCAGGTCCAGTTTGTATGCGTAACACGGAGTTCCAACCGATCATGGTCCGATTCATGCTGATGCTCCTCGTCTTCCTGCCGGTCGCCGTTTCGGCCGCGGGCGATCCTGCCGCCGGTGAAGCCAAGTCCGGGGTCTGCGCCGCCTGCCACGGCATGGACGGCAATAGTGCCGTTTCGGCCTGGCCCAAGATTGCCGGCCAGCACGAGGACTACATTGCCCGCCAGACGCGCATGGTGCGCGATCAGCAGCGCAACGTTCCCGAGATGTACCCGATGGTCATGAACCTGTCGGATCAGGACATTGCCGACATCGCGGCCTATTTCGCCAGCCAGACCCTGATGCCGGGCGTGGCCGACGAGGCCCTGGTCGAGCTGGGTCGTCAGATCTACCACGGCGGCAACGCCGATAGCGGCGTGCCGGCCTGCGCAGCCTGCCACGGCCCGGCGGGCTCCGGCGTCCTCGGTGCCAACTACCCGGTGGTTCAGGCCCAGCACGCCGATTACACGGCCAGTCGCCTGACCCGCTATCGCGATGGCGAGACCAATGGTGAGAACGACCCCTACAGCCGGATCATGGTCGGCGTGGCCACGAACCTGACCGACGAGGAAATCAATGCCGTCAGCTCCTACATCGAAGGGCTGCACATGGCGCGTTGGCAGGATGCAGCAGGGAACTGATCGTCCGGATCCGGGTCTTCTAGAACGACACTCACTCAAGCGACGGAACTGATTCATGTCCAGAATGCTCATCATCGGATGCCTGGCCGCACTGCTGGCCGGCGCGGCTCAGGCCCAGCCCTTCATCGAAGGCACCCATTACCATCGCATCGACGGTCCGTCCGTGCCGATCGAAGATCGCGTCGAAGTGATCGAGGCATTTGCCTATCCCTGCGGTGCCTGCAACAATTTCGAGCCCTACATGAAGGCCTGGGAAGAGACCCTGCCGGACTATGTCGATGTGCAGCGTCTGCCGGTGCCGCTCCAGCAGGGCTGGGAGTTGTTTGCGCTGGGTTTCTACACCGCCCAGATCATGGGCGTGGACCTGCATGACGTTCATGGTGCGGTGTTCGAGGCGATCCACGACCAGCGTCGCCCGATCCGCTCCCTCGAGGACCTGGCCGAGATCTATGCGGAGAACTCCGACGTCACCGTCGAGTCCTTCGTCGCCACGGCGGGCACCTTCGCCGTCGACTCGGCCATGCGCAAGAATCGCTCCGACCTGACCCGCTTCGGCGTCCGTTCCACGCCCACGATCATCGTCCAGGGCAAGTGGCGGATCACGCCGGGCAGCGGTTACACCTCCTACGAGCAGTTGCTGGGGGCGATCGATTTCCTGATCGCCCGCGAAGCCGCCGAGCTGGGTCTGGACGGCAGCGACAGCGATGCCGACGTCGAGGAAGCGGCCGAGACGGCCGAGCCCGACACCCACTGAGGCGCTCGCCGCATCGCAAGCTCGACCCTCGCGTGACTACCGGCCGACGCCAGCTCAGGCTGCTGAGCTACAACATCCAGGCCGGCACCACCACCGCGAACTATCGGGAGTACCTGACCAAGAGCTGGCGTCAGGTACTCCCGAACAACCAGCGCATCGCCAATCTCGACTCGATTGCCGAACTGGTGGCCGACTACGACATCGTGGCCCTGCAGGAAGTCGACTGCGGCAGCCTTCGTTCCGGCTTTCTCAACCAGGCCAAGTACCTGGCGACCCACGCTGGATTTCCCCATTGGCATCATCAGGGCAATCGCAAGGTCGGTGTGCTGGCGCACGCCGGCAACGGGCTGCTCAGCCGCATTCCCCCCAGCGAAGTCGAAGAACACAAGCTGCCCGGGGCCATCCCGGGGCGCGGGGCGATGGTCGCGCGTTTCGGCGAAGGCCCGGCTGCCCTCTGGCTGGTGGTGCTGCATCTGGCCCTGGGCCGGCGCGCCCGCTCCCAGCAGCTCGACTACGTGGCCGGACTGATTCGCGACTACCCGCACGTGGTGGTGATGGGGGATCTGAACACCGGTCCCGGGTCGCGCGAGCTCTCCCAGTTCTGCGATCGCGCCGGTCTGATCATTCCGGATCGGGACATCCGGACCTTTCCGTCCTGGGAGCCGAAGCGCGCCATCGACCACATCCTGGTGTCGCCGGACATGGACATCGCCGATCTCCAGGCCCTGCCGGTGACCTTCTCCGATCATCGGCCGCTGGCCATGAGTCTGAACCTGGATCTGAAGATTCCGCTACCCGACCAGACCCATCCGTAGCGCGACCAGGATCAGCACGATCCCGAAGATCCGGGCCAGGCGCCGGGCCGGCAGGCGATGGGCCAGGGCGACACCGAGCGGTGCAGAGGCCGCGCCGCCGAGGCCGATCAGCAGGGCCGCCGGCCAGTGCACGTAACCGATCAGCCAGGGCGTGTCGCCGGCCGGGGGCGCGGTGATCAGAAAGGTGATCGTGCCGCCGAGGCCGATCAGCCAGCCGCAGGTCGACGCCATGGCTACGGCGCGTACCGTCGAATAGCCGTTGTAGATCAGGTAGGGCACGTTGAAGCTGCCGCCGCCGATCCCGATCATCGCCGAGACGGCACCGATCAGCGGGCCGGCCAGCCACCAGGCCCGTGGCGCCGGCTCGCGGTCCGGGGCCGAGCGGGGGCGGGCGAGGAGCATGCGAAGTCCGATCAGTGCGGCGACCACCGCAAAGACCCGACTCAGGACCACGCCATCCAGCCAGGTGGCCAGCCAGGCGCCGCCCAGGGCGCCCAGGGTGACGGCCGGTGCGAGGCGAGCGATGACCTGCGGGTCGATGGCCCGGCGACGTAGATGGAACCCGATGGCACTGGCCGAGGTCAGCAACATGGAGGCCAGGGCGCTGGCCACGGCGACGGCCATCAGCGCGTCGGCGGGCAGGCTATAGCGGCCGAGCAGCACGACCAGGGCCGGCACGATGACCAGACCGCCGCCGATGCCGAGCAGGCCGGCGAGGACGCCGGCCACGGCGCCGACGATCAGAAGCATGAGGAGCAGCTCGATCACTTGTTCGAATTCGAATCCCGGCGCATCATGAACGGGCCTGTTGGAGTATTGCAGTTTTTCATGGAGAACTCACTGAGATCGCGGATCTTCGGCGTCCTGGTCCTGCTGGCCCTGTCGCTGACGGGTCCCGTGACGGCCAATCTGGATCTGGATGCCCAGCGCGAACGATTCCGAGAGGGTTGGGCGGCCGCCGCCCGTGGCGATCAGTCGGCCACCCTCGACGCGATCCGGGATCTGGGCGACTACCCGCTCAAGCCCTATCTTGAATTCGAGCTGCTGCGTCAGCGCATCGATCGGGTTCCGGAAGGGGTCATGGAGCAGTTCCTGGCGCGCTATCGCGATTGGTCCTTTGCCAGTCGACTGGAGCAGCAGTGGCTCCGGAGCCTGGCGCGGGTGGGCGACTACGAGGTGCTCCGACGTCATGGGGCCGCCAGCGAGGATGCGATCGTGCGCTGCCATCTGGCCCGCGCCGATCTGGCCGATGGGCGACTGGAGGGCCTGGTCGAGCGGACCACCGAGCTCTGGCGCGTCGGCCATTCCCAGCCCGAGGACTGCGATCTGCTGTTCGACTGGTGGCGCAGCAACAATCATCTGACCGCCGAAATCGCCTGGCAGCGCTTCGGCCTGGCGATGGAGGAGGGCCATGTCGATCTGGCTCGCTACCTGCGCCGCTACCTCGACGCCGACCGGGATTACTGGGCCGAGCGCTGGCTGGCGATCGAGGCCCGGCCCTGGCCGACCCTGCGCCAGGCGAGGCAGTGGATCGACCATCCGCAGTCACGTCAGCTGCTGACCTCGACGCTCAGGGGTCTGGCGGGAAGCGACTGGGAGCGTGCCCGCGACGCCTGGGGCCTGCTCGAACCGCATTTTTCCTGGACCGAAGCGCAGCGGGCCGGCATCGAGCGACAGCTGGCCCTGTTCCAGGCCGTGGCCCTGGATCCGGATGCCGTGGCGGTGATCGATGCTCTGCCCACAGGACAGCTCGATCAGCAGATGCTGGAATGGCGGGCGCGCGCGGCCATGGCCCATGGCCACTGGCAGGACGTGCTGGCGTCGATCGAGGCGATGAGCCTGCGCGAACAGGCCCGAGACCGATGGCGCTACTGGCGCGGCCGGGCCCTGGCGGCCCTGCAGCGCCCAGAGGCCCTGCTGGCCTATGCCAGCCTGGCGGCCGAGGCCAACTACTACGGATTTCTGGCCGCGCAGGCCCTGGGGCAGGATCTGCAGTTATGCAGCGAGGAGTTGCACGCCGATGCCGAGATGCAGCGACGCCTGATGCGCGACGCGGAGTTCGAGCGGGCGCTGGAGCTGCACCGTGCGGGTCTGATATGGCACGCACGCTGGACCTGGTTCCGCGTCACCCGCCGCCTGGGTCAGGCCGAACTGCACCAGGCCGCGCTGCTGGCCGCCGGGCAGGGCTGGCACGATCGAGCGATCCATGCCCTCGGCAATGCCGGTACGCTCCAGGCCTACCCCTGGCGCTTCCCGCTGATCGAGCGGGCTCGGGTCCTGAACGAAGCCGGTCGCAATGGCGTCGATCCGGCCCTGGTCTATGGGCTGATGCGGGCCGAATCGGCCCTGCAGCCCGATGCGCTCTCGCCGGCCGGTGCGCGCGGCCTGCTCCAGCTCATGCCGGGGACGGCCAGTCAAGTGGCGCGCCGCCACGGCCTGCGCTACGGCGGCCGCCAGGACCTGATGCAGCCCAGCATCAATATTCCGCTCGGGGTCGCCCATCTGTCGGAGCTTCAGGATCAGTTCAACGGCGACTGGATCCACGTCGCGGCGGCCTACAATGCCGGCGCCGGCGCCGTGCGTCGCTGGCTGGATTCCCGGCCCTTCACCGAGGCCGATGTCTGGCTCGAGACCCTGCCGTTCTACGAGACCCGCGACTACGTGCCGCGGGTGCTGGCTTTCGCCACCATCTACGAGTGGCAGCTCGGCCGTGACCCGCAGCTGCTGGCCCGACACGTGCGGCCATCGGCCGGTGGCGCGCCGGCGGTCTTCAGCTGCGCGCCATGACGGGTAGAATAGGCGGTTCCATCATCAAGCCGCGGAGCCAAAGAGCACGCCATGAACGTCTTCATTCTGGGGGGATCGGGATTCGTCGGAGGTCATCTCGCGCGCCGTCTGGCCGCTGAGGGACATCAAGTCACCATTGCCACGCGCTATCCGCCGGCGGCCCGGCATCTGCAGGTCATCCCCGGTCTGAAGATCGCGCGGGTCAACCCCTACGATCTGGACTCGTTGACGGCGGCGCTGGAGGGCCAGGACGTGGCCATCAACCTGGTCGGTATCCTCAACGAGCGAGGCTTCGGTGGCCGCGGGTTCAAGCGCGCCCACGTCGAGCTGGTCGAAAAGCTGATCATTTCCTGCGAGGCCGCCCGTGTGCGCCGACTCATCCAGATGAGCGCGATCAACGCCGGTCTCGGTGACAGCCACTACCTGCGCACGCGCGGGCAGGCGGAAGAGCTGGTGATGGGCGCCTGGCGCGATGGCCAGCTCAATACGACGATCTTCCGTCCCTCGGTGATCTTCGGCCCCGACGACAGCTTCATCAATCGCTTTGCCGGTCTGCTCAAGCTCTCGCCGGTGTTACCGCTGGCCCGTCCGAACGCGCGCTTCGCGCCGGTCTACGTCGGCGATGTGGCCGAGGCCTTCGCGCGCGCCGTCAGCGACGAGTCGACCCATGGCCGGATCTACGAACTCTGCGGCTCGGAGCTCTGGAGCCTGAAGGAAATGGTGCGCTGGGTGCGCGACCAGCTCGGACTCAAGCGCATGGTCGTGGGCCTGCCCGACGCGTTGGGGCGACTCCAGGCCCTGGCCTTCGACTTCGTGCCGGGCAAGCCCTTCTCCAGCGACAACTACAAGTCGCTCAAGCACGACAGCGTGTGCACCGACAACGGTCTGATCGAACTGGGCATCGAACCCTGGGGCCTGTCTCAGCTGGCGCCCTCCTGGCTGGGGCCGGCGACGCGTCAGCAGCGCTACCAGGCCTTCCGACGTCAGGCGCGGCGTGGGGGGCACTGAGGTCGACGACGAGCTGACCCGTGGCCTGGACTGCTACCAGGTCGGGGGGTCGGTTCGTGACGCCCTGCTCGGGCTGACTTCGGAAGACCGGGATTACGTGGTGGTCGGCGCCGGGCCGGAAGAGATGGTCCGGCGTGGCTTCAGGCCCGTGGGTCGAGATTTTCCGGTCTTCCTGCATCCCGAAACGCATGAGGAATATGCCCTTGCCCGGACGGAGCGCAAGTCCGGCCACGGCTATCGGGGCTTCGTCTTTCATGCCGGCCCGGACGTGACCCTCGAACAGGATCTCATCCGCCGGGACCTGACCATCAACGCCATGGCCCTGAGCGCCGACGGCACCTTGATCGATCCTTTCCATGGACGCCTGGATCTGAACGAGCGCCTGCTTCGGCACGTCTCCGACGCCTTCGCCGAAGACCCGCTTCGCGTGCTGCGGTTGGCCCGCTTCGCGACCCGTTTCAGCGAGTTCCGGATCGCCCCCAGGACCCTCGCGCTGTGCCGACAGATGGTCGAATCGGGCGAACTGGATCATCTCGTGCCCGAGCGCGTCTGGCAGGAAACCCGCCGGGCCCTGATGCACGAGCAGCCCTCGCGCTTCTTCGATGTGCTGCGCGAGACCGGGGCGCTGGCCATCGTCTTCCCGGAGGTCGAAGCCCTGTTCGGCGTGCCCCAGCCCGAGCGATATCATCCGGAGATCGACTCCGGTCGCCACACCCTGATGGTCCTGGATCAGGCTGCCCGCCTGGGGGCGCCGCTGGCGGTTCGCTACGCCTGTCTGGTGCATGATCTGGGCAAGGCGCTGACGCCGCGCGCGGAATGGCCCTCGCACCGCGGCCACGAAAAACGCGGCCTCGAGCCGATTGCCGAAGTCAGCCGCCGCCTGGCGGTGCCGAGTGAATGCCGGGATCTGGCCCTCAAGGTCGGCGAGTTTCACCTGCATTCGCATCGAGCGCTGGAGCTCAGGCCGGCGACCGTGCTCAGACTCTTCGAGCAGCTCGATGCCTTCCGCAAGCCCGAGCGTCTGACACATTTCCTGCTGGCCTGCCAGGCCGACCTGCGCGGGCGCCTGGGGCGTGAGGATGACCCCTATCCCCAGGGCGAATTCCTGCGCCGCGCGCATGCGGCAGCCGCCGAGGTGGAGGCGCGGCCCTTCGTCGAGCAGGGTCTCGAGGGGCCGGCCATCGCCGAGGCCATGGCTCGGGAACGGCAGCGGCGCATCGAGTGCCTCCGCGCTGAACTCGACGCCTAGTGACCCATGCGGCTGATTAGGTAACGCTCAGCCGCCGCTTTCCGGTTCGATGACCAGGTTGGGGCGTTCCAGGGCGCCGCGGTAGTCGGCGGCGGGTGCCGGACGGCCGAGCAGGAAGCCCTGTACCACGTCCACCCGGCACTGGATCATGTAGCCCAGCTGCTGCCGGGTCTCCACGCCCTCGGCCAGCACGGTCATCCCGAGTGAATGAATCAGATCGACGATGGCACGGGTGAGATCGCGCTCCTGCGGGTCGCGCTCGATGTTGGTGATGAAGCTGCGATCGAGCTTGACGTAGTCGACCTGAAGACGGCGCAGGTGGGCGAGCGAGCTGTAGCCCGTGCCGAAGTCGTCCAGACAGACCTTGCAGCCCAGCTCGCGCAGGCGGGAGATCGTGTTCAGGCCGGCTTCGAAATCGTCCATGGCGGTCGATTCGGTGATTTCCAGGTGCAGGTCACTCGGGTTGACCTTCTTCTGCTCGCAGAGCCGAGCCAGCTTGTCGGCCAGGTCCGGCTGCTGGAAGCGCTGGGCAGACAGGTTGATCGACGCGGTGATCGGGCCGAGGGACAGCTCGTTCTGCCACTCGTGGACCTGGCTGAGGGCCTGGTCGAGGATCTGATCCTCGAGCTCGTCGAGCACCCCCAGGCGCACGGCCTCCTGCAGGAAGGAGCCGGGCGTGAGGATGCCGCGCTCCGGGTGGTTCCAGCGCAGCAGGGTCTCGAAGCCGGTGATGCGACGCTCGCGCAGGCTGACCAGGGGTTGGAAATGCAGGCAGAACTGCTGCTGCTGAACCCCGGCGCGCAATTCCCGCTCGAGGTTCAGCAAATCGTGGGGATGCGTGGCACCGGCGGTCTCGCGGTGCATCATCAGGGTCTGACCGGCCTCGGCAGCGCGCATCTGTGCCTGCTGGGCCATGTTGATCAGGGCGACCGCGTCGATCTCGTCGTCGGGCGAGAAGCACACGCCGCCGCTCAGGCTGAGGTACAGCTCCTGGCCCTGCTCGGTCAGCGGGGTGGCGCTGGACTGGAGCATCTTGCGGATGCGTTGCAGGGTCTTCTCGCGCCGTCCCGAGGCCGGGATGATCAGCAGGAAATCCCGCTCGCCGATCCGCCCGAGGATGGCGTTGGCCGGACTGTGCTCGCGAAGGCGCTGGGCGAGGCGGCGAATGAGGTTGTCGGTCTTGGTCCAGCCGAGGGCCTGGGAGACGAGGTTGAAGCGATGGATGCCGATGGCGACCACGGCGACGCGACTGTGCTTGTCGATGGCCGCGCGGATCTCGCTGGAGAGCTGGTCCTGGAGCTGGCGACGGTTCGGCAGGCCCGTGGCCGCATCGTGCATGCGGAAATGCACGAGGCGCTTCTCGGCGCTGGCGGCTTTCTGGTGAGCGCTGGCCGAGCGCCGGCGTTCGATCTCCAGAAGCCAGATGATGATGCTGTAGCCGATCAGGATCAGCAGCAGGAAGCCGACCACGCCGAGGTAGGGCACGTAATCCGGCATCCGGGTGTAGAAGTTCATCCAGAAACTGATGCCGCTGAGGAACAGCAGATAGAGCCCGTAGCCGCCGAAGGCCAGCGGCGTCAATCGGGAGCTGAGCATCCGATAGGGGTGCAGCGAGCGCCACAGCATGACCGAGGTGATGACGAAGGCCAGGCCGGTGACGGCGTGCAGGGCGGTGTAGCGCACCGTCTGTCGAAGCCAGGCCGCCTCGGCGTCGAAAGGGTAGATCAGCGTGGTGCCGACGCCGATGGCGATCGCCAGGAATATGAGCACGGCCTGGGGGCGGGCGGCAATCGAGCGCTCGTTGACCGCTTCCCAGGTGCCCACCATCAGCCAGACCACGTGCAGGTAGGCGGCCACCTGCGAGAAGATCGACAGGGCCAGACGGTGCTCGGGGCTGAAGTCGCCCGAATGGATCAGCAGCATCAGACCCGCGGCGGAGCCGGAGTAGGCGGCCAGGGCCAGGCAGCTGAAGGCCCAGTGACGCAGGAAGCTGTGTTTGAACTCGGCCAGAAAGGCCAGCAGCAACAGCGCGAGGATCAGGCCGAACAGGGACTGTCCGGCTTGCAGGGCAATGATCAGATCGAGCTGTGGCAAGTTGCGCCCTTCCAGTCAGAGTGGCCGCCGGCTTCGACGCGTCCGGCTGCGGGGGCGCTGCAGACCCTGGCAGGCCCCGATCGTTTCGATTTCCTTACATTAGCCGATTTGCCGGTCTCCTGCATGCGTCGGCAACGGCACTTTCTGCGGGAATGATGGTCCATTCAGGCCGGGGACGTTGACGCCCCATGGATGGCCGCGGGCGTATGCTCCGCGGGCTGTGCCTCCGGGCACGAACTGATCTGAGAGGACCGGAACCTTGCCATTGACTCGAATCGGACTGAGCAACCCCGTGGCCGTGGCCGTGGGCTGCATACTGCTCGTGATCTTCGGCCTGCTCAGTCTGGCGCGCCTTCCCGTGCAGATGACGCCGAACATCGAGCGGCCATCGATCTCGATCACGACTGGCTGGCGCGCGGCGGCTCCGGAAGAGATCGAGTCCGAAATCATCGAGCCGCAGGAAGACCAGCTGCGCGACGTTCCCGGACTGCAGCGGATGACGGCAACGGCCAGCCAGGGTCGCGGCAGCATCAACCTCGAGTTCGACGTCGATGCCGATCTCAACCGGGCCCTGATCGAGGTCATCAACCGGCTCAACCAGGTCTCCCGTTACCCTGCCGACGTGACCGAACCGACGGTGCGTGTGGGTTCCGACCAGTTCGGCGACACCATGGCCTGGTTCGCGATCCAGACCGTCGAGGGCAATACCCGTCCGATCATCGAATACCAGGATTTCATCGATGAGGTGGTCCGCGAGCGACTCGAGCGGATCCCCGGGATTTCTTCGGCCACGCCGCGCGGTGGGCGTCCCTTCGAGATTCGCATCACCTTCGATCCCTACCGAGCGGCCGCCATCGGCGTCGATCTGACCCGTATCGGTTCCCGTCTCGGGCAGAACGCCGATGTCTCCGGTGGCTTCCAGGAAGTCGGTCGACGACAGTACACCCTTCGATTTGCCGGGCAGTACGAGGTCAGCGACCTGGAGAATCTGGTGCTGGACTGGCGCGAAGGCCGTCCCGTCTACCTTCGTGACGTGGCCTCGGTCGAGCGGCTCATGCAGGATTCCACCAGCGTCATGTCCCAGAATGCCTCGCCCTCGATCGCGATGAACGTGATCGGAGAGCCCGGCATTAACGTGCTCGAGGTGATGGACGCGCTCAAGGCCGAGGTGGAATCGCTGCGCGTCAGCCACCTGGAGCCCGCGGGCCTGACCATCTCCCAGGCCTCCGACGACACGATCTACATCAAGCAGTCGGTGTGGATGGTGGCGACCAACATGATCCTCGGCATGCTGCTGGCGGTGGCGGTGCTCTGGTTCTTCTTCCGCAAGTTCCGAGCGACCTTGATGGTGGCGCTGGCCATCCCGCTCTGTCTCTGTTTTGCCTTCCTGGTCCTCGACGGCACCGGTCGGACCCTGAACGTCATTTCCCTCGCCGGTCTGGCTTTCGCGACGGGCATGGTGCTCGATGCGGCCATCGTCGTGCTGGAGAACATCGTTCGCCAGCGCGAGCAGGGGCGCGCGGCGATGGAGTCGGCCGATCGTGGGGCCAGCCAGGTCTGGGGCGCGCTGCTGGCGTCGACGGCCACGACGGTGGCCATCTTCTTGCCGGTGATCTTCCTGCAGGACGAGGCCGGGCAGCTGTTTGCCGACCTGGCCGTGGTGATCTCGGCGGCGATCGTCTGCTCCCTGCTGGTGGCCATCATCGTTCTGCCGACGGCCAGCTATCGCCTGCTCGGCGACGCCGAACTGGTCGATCGCCATGCCAGCTGGTGGCGCTGGTCCACCGATCGGGTGATGGCCCTGACCGACACGCCGCGCCGTCGTTGGGGCTGGATCGCGGGTCTGACGGTCGTCCCCGTCCTGGTCGGCATCCTGCTGCTGCCGCCGGCCGACTACCTGCCCGAAGGCAACCAGAATTCCGTGTTCGGCTTCATCCAGACGCCCTCCGGCATGGGCCCGGAGACGGCCCAGGCCGAACTGGTCAACGTGGTCAACGACCGCCTCCGTCCCTTCCTCGAGGGCGAGCGTGAACCCGCCATCCAGAACAGCTTCCTCGGCTTCTTCGGCAGCGGCGCCTTCATGGGCATTCGGGCCGTCAACGAAGACGAAGTCGATGAGCTTCTCGAGGTCGTCAACAACGAGATCTTGAGCGGTTTCCCGGACACCTTCGGGCGCGCCAATCGCCGACCGATCTTCGGCGGGCGCGGTTCGCGCAATATCGAGGTCAACCTGCAGGCCGGCGACTTCACCGAGCTGCTGGCCGCGGGACAGGTCGGCTTCGGCGCGATCCAGCAGGCTCTGCCCGGCAGCACCGTGCGGCCACAGCCCGGCCTGGAGCTGGCCGAGCCCGAGCTTCGCCTGGTGCCGGATGATCGCCGCATCGCCGAGCTGGGATGGACCCGCTCCGATGTCGCGACCCTCATCCGCGCGCTGGGCAACGGGGCCTACCTGGGCGACTACTTCGACGGTGACCGTCGCCTCGACGTGATCCTGCGCGGTGAGGATTGGCTGACGCCGGAAGAATTGATGGCGATGCCGCTGTCCACGCCTTCGGGCCGGGTGGCGACGCTGGGCGAGCTGACTCGCCTGGAGCGGACCGCCGGGCCGAACCAGATCCGGCGCGTCGATCGTCGTCGTACCCTGAGTCTGCAGGTCACGCCACCCTCGGGCATGCCGATGGAGGTGGCGCTGGAGACCTTGGCCACCGAGGTCGAGCCGGCCATTCGCCAGGCCCTGCCGCCCGATGGGGTCATCACCTACACGGGCACCGCGGAGGCGCTGAACGAGACCCTCGGCAATCTGGCCGGCAGCTTCGTGCTCGCGGTGGTGATTCTCTATCTGCTGATCTCGGCCCTGTTCCGGTCCTTCAAGGACTCGGTGCTGGTGCTGCTGACCCTGCCGATGGCCACCGTGGGCGGCATTCTCGGGCTTCGAACGGTCGGGCTGATCAGTGGTCAGGCCATGGACATGCTGACGATGATCGGTTTCGTGATCCTGCTGGGTCTCGTGGTCAACAACGCCATCCTGCTGGTCTATCGGGCCCGCGATGGCGAGCGCGAGGGCCTGAGCCGCCGGGATGCGGTCGAATCCGCCATCCGTCTGCGTCTGCGCCCCATCCTGATGAGTACCTTTACCAGTCTGTTCGGCATGCTGCCGCTGCTGATCCTGCCCGGGGCCGGCACCGAACTGTATCGCGGACTGGCCGCGGTGATCGTGGGCGGTATGGCCCTGAGCACTCTGTTCACCCTGTTGTTGTTGCCGAGTCTGCTTCGCATGAACGAAGAGCGGGTCCCCGCCGGGACCGGCGAAGCGGTGCCGGCATGAGGAGCCTTGAAATGATGAGAAATACGATCTTCCTGAGCCTGGTGCTCCTGGCGCCGCCGCTGGCGGCGCAGTGGGGCGGCGCGTCGCCGGTGCAGGTGGGCGAAGCGCGGGTCACCGCGATGGCGCCGACCATGCAGGTGGCCGGGACCGTGGTATCACGCCAGGACGCCCTGCTGTCGGCCGAGGTCGAAGGCCGGCTGGTCAACGTGGCCGACGTCGGCACGCGCGTCCAGGCGGGTGATGTGATCGCCAGCATCGAGGACACGAGCCTGAATCTCAGGGCTCTGGAACTGGCTGCCGAGGTCGCGCGGGCCGAGGCGCGACTGGAGTTCCTGGCGGCCGAGCTGCGGCGCGTCGAGCGCCTGGCCGAGACCAATCTGGCCGCCGTCAGTCAGATCGATCAGACCCGCTCCGAGCGCGACATCGCCGCCAGTGACCTGGCGGTGGTCAATGCTCGTCTTCAGCAGGTCGAGGATCAGCTGGCCAGAACCCGGATCACCGCGCCCTTCGAGGGGGTGGTGGTCGAGCGTCGGGCGCAGGCCGGCGAGCGCGTGGCGGTGGGCAATGCCGTGGTTCGCCTGGTCAATCCGAACTCCCTGGAAGTGGTCGCGAGGGCCCCGCTGGACTACTACCGCTACGTTCGTTCCGGCGACGAGCTGGCCGTTCGGGCCGGGCAGGACGAACCGATGGTCATGCCGGTACGGACCGTGGTCAGCGTGGGCGGCGAGGCCCAGCACGTCTTCGAACTTCGTCTGGACGTCAACGAGGCACTGCCCGTGGGGCAGACCGTGCGGGTCACGGTGCCGACCGCCGATGTTCGCGAAGTCCTGGCGGTGCCTCGCGATGCCCTGGTCCTGCGCGGCGACGGCATCGCGGTCTTCATCGTCGGTGAGGACAACACGGCCCGCCGGATTCGGGTCACCACCGGCATCGGCGAGGGCGAGTGGATCGAGGTCCAGGGCCCGATCCAGGCCGGCGATCGCGTCGTCACGCGCGGAAACGAGCGCCTGCGAGCCGGGCAGGAAGTGGCCGTTCAGATGCCGACGGAATCGGCCTGATCTTCCGGGCTCCGGGCGTATAATCAGGGCTGCTTCTTCGGCGCCTCAGGGCCTCGGACTTCGATGACCTATTGCCTCGCCATCCGGCTCGATGCCGGTCTGGTGCTTGCCTCCGATTCGCGCACCAGCGCCGGTGTCGACGATCTGAACATCTATTCCAAGATGCATCGTTTCGACACCGCCGGCGACCGCGTGATCGCCTTGCTCTCGTCGGGCAATCTGGCGACCACGCAGGCGGTGATCAAGCGCATCGAACGCGATCTGGGCGATGCGTCGGCCGACACGAATCTCGACCAGCTGGCGCACCTGGACGAGGTGGCCCGCTACGTCGGTGAGATCAGCGCCCAGATCCAGAACGATTTTTCCGGTCAGGCCGAGCAGAACGCGGGCCTGATGCAGGCCTTCTTCATTCTTGCCGGCCAGATCCGCGGTGAGGCCCACGATGCCTTCCTGATCTACCCGCAGGGCAATTACATCGCCGTGTCTCGGAACAAGCCCTTCCTCCAGATCGGTGAGACCAAGTACGGCAAGCCCATCCTGGATCGGATCATCGATGCCGGGATCAGCCTGGAGCGCGCCGGGCGCTGCGCCATCATTTCGATGGATGCGTCGATGCGTTCGAACCTGAGCGTGGGGCCGCCGATCGAACTGCTGATCTACCGGGCCGACAGCTTCGAGGTCGAACGTCGCTGTCGCTTCGATCAGGACGACGCCTATCTCCAGTCGCTCAGCCGGGCCTGGGCGGATGGTCTGGATCGCCTGTTTCTGGAGCTGCCGCGCTTCCCCTGGGAGGCCTGAAAGACCCGCAGCGCCGCTTCAGGGGCTGAAGGCGCTGTTGCGGATCACCTCCTCGACCAGCCGCAGCTTGTCGATGACCGGCGTGGTGAGCACGAAGGGGTAGGGGTCGGGCTGATCGAGGGAGCGGTTGATCAGATTGATCTTCAAGGCCAGATCCACCCAGTGTGAAATCCGTTCATCGACGTCGCCGTCGAGCACCTCGGCCGCTGCCAGGCCGATGGCCACGGAGGTCTCCAGCGTGTCGGTGATCTGCAGCCAGTGGGCCCAGCACTCGGCCCAGTCTTCCCAGGGGTGCGCACTGGCGTAGGCGCTGACGTGCCCATCCTGCCAGTCCGGCCGGGGCCCGTCGCGGTAGTAGCGGGACAGGGCCTCGCCGTAGTCCTCCCGCTCATCACCGAACACGGCCCGGATCCGATCCTGCAGCGGGCCGCCGGCCACCAGGCGATCCCAGTAGTAGTGGCCGCTCTCGTGGCGGAAATGCCCGAGCAGGGTGCGCTGCTGTTCGTTGAGCTCGTGGCGTCGGCGCTCGCGCTCCAGGTCGTCGGCCTCGGCGATGTTGATGGTGATCAGGCCATGGGCATGGCCGGTCAGGATGTGGTTGCTCTGATGCGCGTCGGAGAACTCGAGCTCGCCCGGGTCGTCTTCCAGGAAGGCGAAGGCCAGGCCGGCCTCGTCTTCGGGGCTGCGCTTCGGGATCACGGGAAGGGCGAGGCGCCGCAGATCGTAGACGAGCCGGCGTTTGCGCTTCTCGATGCGAATCCAGAGGGACCGGTTGCCGGGCTTGCTCAGGTTCGGGATGACCTGGTTCAGACGACAGGCCAGGCAATAGGGCTCGGGCTCATCGACGGGAATCATCCAGTTGCAGCCGTCGAGGTCGCCGCTGTTTCGGCAGAAGCGGTGGGGCCCCTGGTCGGGCGGGGTCAGCACCGTCCAGCGGTCCTTGCCGGCCGGTTCCAGGGCGGCCAGGGCGAGTGGTCCCGGCAGGAAGCCGAGCTTTCGCCCGCACTGCAGGCAGTCGGTGTTCTCGAAGTACAGCCGGTTTCCGCAGACGCAGCGGAAGGTCTTCAAGTGCCGGCTCCGAACCAGGTCTGACGGATCGATTCGTCGATTGCCGCCAGCTCGACCTGCAGCTGATCCATCAGCTCGGCCAGGGCGCTGCCGCGTCGACCGCTCAGTTCGCATTCGTGCACCTGGCGCTGCAGCCGGGTGACCACGCGCAGGGCCTGATCGTCGTCGCCCGGCAGCTCCAGCAGCAGGGCCTCGAGCGCGCGCAGGCAGAACATGACCGAACGCGGGAACTGCTCGTCACGCAGCAGGAAGTTCAGCACGTCGTTGCCGCTGACCCGGGTGCGCACGTGGCGTCGGTACATCTGGTAGCCGGTCAGCGATTTGAGCACGCTCATCCACTGGATCGACTCGAAGGGGCCGAGGTCCTCGCTGGTGTCCGGCAGCAGGTCGTAGCCGCGCACCTCGAGGATGCGGGTGATCATGTCGGCACGCTCCAGGTAGCGGCCGATCAGGATGAAGTCGTAGGCGTGGTCCTGGCTCATGGTGCCGAGCAGGGTGCCGGCGATCTGCTGGCAATCCAGGATGAGCTGATGCAGGAATTCATGGCGTCGCCGTCGCGACAGCGGACCGCTCAGTTCTTCCTGGCCCTTGAGATAGAGCGCATTCATCTGCTCCCAGAGCTCGCGAGGCAGCAGGTCACGGGCCGATCGAAGGTTTTCCCGGGCGAATTCCAGCGTGGCGCGCAGCGAGCCTGGATTGCGCTCGTCGGAGAGCAGGAAGCGGACGACCTGGCGCTCGCCATGGTCATCGTGCAGCTGCTTGAACAAGGGGGCGCTGCCGGTAATCCTCACCAGCGGCAGCCAGCCGGCGCTCAGGCCACTGGGCAGGTCGAGATTGAGGTTGGCATTGACGTTGATCAGCCGCGCCAGATCCTCGGCGCGCTCGAGATAGCGGCCATGCCAATAGAGGTTGTCAGCCAGTCTCGATAGCATCAGGCACCTCCCGTGTCGACGATCCAGGTGTCCTTGCTGCCGCCACCCTGGGATGAGTTGACCACCAGGGAGCCGGCCTTCAAGGCCACTCGGGTCAGACCGCCGTTGGTGACGTAAGTGTGCAGTCCGGACAGGATGAAGGGGCGCAGGTCGACGTGCCTGGGCGCCACGCCGCCCTGGACGAAGGTCGGACAGGTCGAAAGGGCCAGCGTGGGCTGGGCGATGTAGTTGCGCGGGTCGGCCTGGATCAGGCGAGCGAACTGCTTCTGCTCCTTGCGGGTCGAGCGCGGTCCGATCAGCATGCCGTAGCCGCCGGACTCGTTGGCCGGCTTGACGACCAGTTCGTCGAGGTGGTCGAGCACGTAGGCCATTTCCTCGGGCTCGCGACACTTGTAGGTCGGCACGTTGTCGATCAGTGGCGCTTCGCCCAGGTAGTAGCGGATGATCTCGGGGACGTAGGCGTAGACGACCTTGTCGTCGGCCACCCCGGCCCCGGGGGCGTTGGCCAGGGCGACCTTGCCGGCTCGCCAGGCGCGCATCAGGCCGGGCACGCCGAGCACCGAATCCTTGCGGAAGGCCTCCGGGTCGAGGAAGTCGTCGTCGATGCGCCGGTAGATCACGTCGACCCGACTCAGGCCCGCGATCGTTCGCATCCAGACCTCGTCGTTGTCGTCGACGAGCAGGTCGCGACCCTCGACCAGGGCCACGCCCATCTGCTGGGCGAGGTAGGCATGCTCGAAATAGGCCGAGTTGTACATGCCCGGCGTCAGGACGACGACGCCGGGATAGTCCACCGGCCGCGGCGACAGCGAGGCCAGGGTGTCGTAGAGCTGAGAGCAGTAGTCGTCGACCGGCTGGATGCCCGAGTCCTCGAACAGCTCGGGAAAGACCCGTTTCATGACCTGCCGGTTCTCGAGCATGTAGGACACGCCCGATGGGATGCGGAGATTGTCTTCGAGCACATAGACCGTGCCGTCGCCGTCGCGGACAAGGTCGGAGCCGCAGATATGAGCCCAGATGCCCAGCGGTGGCGAGATGCCCCGGCAGTGTTCTCGGAAATTCACCGAGCCTTCGAGCAGATCGGCCGGGAAGACGCCGTCCTGGATGATCTGCTGGTCGTTGTAGAGGTCGTCGATGAAACGGTTGAGCGCGAGCACTCGCTGCTTGAGCCCGGCTTCGATCTGCTGCCACTCCTTCAGGGCGATGACCCGTGGGATCAGGTCGAAGGGCATGGCGCGATCGACGCCCGTGTCCTCGAAGTAGACCCGGAAGGTGATGCCGGCGACCATCGCGGCGAGCTCGCAGGCCGCCTTGCGCTCGGCCAGCTCGTCATCGTCGAGGCCCTTGAGGTACTTGATCGCCGCGCGGGCGGCGGCCCGAGGGCGCCCGCCGGGGCCGATCAGTTCATCGAAGAATTCGTCGGAACGGTAGTCTGAGAGGTCCATGCGCTCAAAGACTAGCGCAGACGCGTCGGTCCTGCGTTCAGTTGGGTGAAATTCGCCGATTCAGGCCCTTCAACGCGCGCCGGCCACCGCGAAGACCTGCTGCTGACCATCATCGACCCGGCGAACTCGGCAGCCGTAGAGTCGACTGAGTTCGGCCTCGTTCAGCAGCTCGGCCGTGGGCCCGCAGCGCCATTCCCCGTCGCCGTGCAGCATCAGGACGTGGCTGCAGTAGCAGGTGGCCAGGTTGACGTCGTGGAGGGCGAGGATGGCCGCGCGTCCGGACTGGCGCTGGCGGCGGATCACGACATCGAGGACCGCGACCTGGTTGGCCGGGTCGAGGTGGTTGGTGGGCTCGTCGAGGAGCATGATCGCCGGGTCCTGGACGAGCAGGGTGGCCAGGGCCAGGCGCCGGGACTCGCCCCCGGACAGGTCCATGCAGCTGCGCTCGGCCAGCTCGGCCAGGCCGACGTCGGCGAGAGCCTGCCGGGCCAGTGCGTGATCCTCGGCGGATTCCGTGGCCAGCGGACCCAGGTGGGGATGGCGCCCGATCAGGGCAATGGCTTCGCAGCTCGCCTCGAAAGCGTAGTTCGTGTGTTGCAGCAGCATGCCCAGGCGCCGCGCGATGTGGCGACGGTCGAGCGTTTGCAGGGGGTGACCGTCGAGCAGGAGCTCGCCCCGGTCCGGGCGATGCAGGCCCGCCAGGCTGCGCAGCAGCGTCGTCTTGCCGCTGCCGTTGCGGCCCAGGACGCCCAGGCTCTGCCCAGGTTCCAGCTGCAGGTCGAGTCCGCGAACGACCCGAGTCTGGCCGATCGACACCTCGAGTTGTCGGGCCGTGAGCAGGCTGGAAGCACTCATCGGACTCGGCTGGCCCGGTTGAGCAGCAGCAGGAACAGCGGCACGCCGATCAGCGCCGTCAGCACTCCGACCGGAAGCTGGCGGGGGCTGAGCAGGCTGCGCGCCAGGGTGTCGGCGAGCACCAGGAAAGCGCCGCCGAACAGGGCGGCGGCCGGGATCAGGCGGCGATGATCGGCCCCGACGACCAGGCGCATCAGATGCGGCACGATCAGGCCGACGAAGCCGATGGCGCCGGCGATCGCCACCGCCAGGCCCGTCAGCAGGGACGCCGCCAGATAGATCTCCCAGAAGCGGCGCTGGCTGGGCTCGCCGAGCAGGGCGGCCTGCTCGGGGCCACTGCTGAGGACATTGAGGCTGCGTGCCCGCAGCCAGAGCAGGGTCAGGCCGGTGATCAGCGGCAGCAGCCAGAGCGGGGAAAGGCCGGCGTGGCTCAGGTCGCCCATCAGCCAGTAGAGCATGCCGCGCAGGCTGGCGTCGTCGCCGAGGGCCAGCATCAGGCTGATCAGGGCCCCCCAGCCCGCGGCCATGACCACCCCGGTCAGCAACAGGCGGGTCGTGCTCCAGGCGCCCCGGCCCCGCGCCAGGACGAACACCAGCACGGTGGTCAGCAGGGCGCCGAGAAAGGCCAGCACCGGGATCGGCAGCCAGCTCAGGCCCAGCAGCATGCCCGCCAGGGCGAAGGCGCTGGCGCCGCCGGACAGGCCGAGCACGTAGGGGTCGGCCAGGGGGTTCCTCAACAGCACCTGCATCAGGCAGCCGGCCACGGCCAGCAGGCTGCCGGTGACCAGGGCGGCGATGGCGCGCGGCAGTCGCAGCTCCAGGACGACCCGAGACATGGCCGCATCCGCGGTCCAGGGCCAGCTCCAGCCGCTCGATCCCAGACTGGTCGCCAGGCCCAGGCTCAGCAGCAGCAGGGCGATCAGCGCGAACCAGGTCAGACGAGGGTGAAAAGGGGTCGGCATGGGCGGGTCATGGCTGGCAAGAAACGCTTGAATTGATTACCATTCGAAGCAGTTGATGAATCTGCGGCACGGTACCACAGCCGGGGCCGCCACAAGGCACATGATCGACCCGGACGGTTTTCGACCGAACGTCGGAATCGTGCTGGCCAGGGATGATGGCCGGGTGTTCTGGGCGCGCCGCGCAGGACAGGACGGCTGGCAGTTTCCCCAGGGCGGCATGAACACCGATGAAACGCCCCTCGAGGCCATGTATCGCGAGCTTGCCGAGGAAACGGGGCTGCGGGCGGATCATGTGCGTGTGCTCGGCTCCACGCCGGGCTGGCTGCGTTACCGCCTTCCTCGCCGCTACCGGCGTCGCCACCAGAAGCCCGTCTGCATCGGGCAGAAGCAGGTCTGGTTCCTGCTGCATTTTCTGGCCGACGACGATGCCGTTCGCCTGGACGCCGCCGAATCGCCGGAATTCGATCGTTTTCGCTGGGTCGATTTCTGGTATCCGGTCAAGAACGTCATTCCGTTCAAGCGGCGCGTCTACGTGCGGGCGCTCAAGCATCTCGAACCCATGCTGCCCGGCGCACCGGCGCCGGTGGCGGTCCACGGTGGTCGATGAGTCCGGCCACCCTCGGGGCCCGGCCCCCTCCTTTGGAGACGATTGATGAAATTTCCCCTGATCCTTTCGCTGCTGAGCTGCGCCATGTTGGGCTCGGTGTCTGCCCAGGAATTCGACCCGGCCGACCTGGAGACGGCCCGTGAGCTCCGTGCCAGCGCCCTGGCCGGGAACGGCGGTTTCGACGTGGTCGAGGATCTGACGACCCGGGTCGGACCGCGCCTGGCAGGTTCGCCGGCCGATGCGCGTGCCGTCGCCTGGGCCGAGGCGATGCTGCTCGAGGCCGGATTCGATCGCGTCTGGCTGGAGCCGGCCACGTTCCCGACCTGGTCGCGTGGCCATGAGCGCGTGGCGGTGGTCTCGCCGGTCGAGCAGGATTTCCAGGCCCTGGCGATCGGGTATTCCCCGGCCACGCCGGCGGGTGGCATCGAGGCCGAGGTCGTCATGCTCGACGATCTGGCCGCCCTCGAAGCGGTGGAACCCGAGGTGGTGGCCGGCCGGATCGTGTTCATCCGCAACCGCATGGAACGGGCTCGGGACGGGTCCGGTTACGGACCGGCAGTGCAGGCACGTGCTCGCGGGGCCCTGGTCGCCGCCGACAAGGGGGCCGCGGCCGTCCTGATCCGCTCGATCGGCACCTCGACCAATCGCTTCGCCCACACCGGCGGCATGCGCTTCGATACGGCCCAGCGGCGCCTGCCGGCCGCGGCGATCTCGAACCCGGACGCGGACCAGCTCGAGCGACTCATGGGCCTGGGCGAGCCGGTGGTGATTCACATGGACATCGACGCGCAGATCAACGAGGCCTACACCAGTCACAACGTGATCGGTCAGATCGACGGCGCCGTGCTGCCCGAGGAGATCGTCGCCCTGGGCGCGCATCTGGATTCCTGGGATGTCGGCACCGGCGCGCTGGACGATGGCGCCGGGGTCGGCATCGTGACCGAGGCAGCGCGGCAGATCATGGCCCTCGATGAGCGCCCGGACCGCTCGATCCAGGTCATCCTGTTCGCAGCCGAAGAGATCGGGCTCTGGGGCGGGCGTGCCTGGGCTCAGGCCCGGGCCGAGGAAATCGGGCGCTACCAGGTGGCCGCCGAATCCGATTTCGGCGCCGGCCGGATCTATGCCATGGCGGCCAAGGTCCAGGACTCGGCGCGAGGCGTGATCGAGGCCATGGCCGCCGAGCTGGCGCCGCTGGGGATCGAGCTCACGGATCGTCGCCAGGCCGTCGGTGGTCCCGATTTCATCCCGGCCGCACCGCTGGGTCTGGCGGCCATCGATCTCTACCAGGACGGCACGACCTATTTCGATTACCACCACACGGAGAACGACACGCTGGACAAGATCGATCCCGAGGACATGGCACAGAACGCGGCGGCCTACGCCGTGCTGGCCTGGCTGTCGGCCCAGTCGCCGGTCAGCTTCGGATCGGGGCCGGCTCTGCTCGAGCGCGACGAGGACTGAGCCGATGTCGAAGTTCAGCTATCACCGTGGCTGGGGGGAGTTGTCGACCCAGGATCAGAGCGATCTGATCGCGTTCTGGCTCGAGCACAAGGCCCTGCCCAACGAGGCCCAGGGCCGCCAGCGCGTGGCCCAGGTCGTGATGTTCGCTCGTGATCCGGAAGGCAAGGTCGCCGCCGTGTGCACCGCCGTGCCGCAGAATCCACCGCAGCTCGGCCAGCCGGTCTACTTCTATCGCAGTTTCGTCGCGCCCGAGTGGCGCCAGACCCTGGTCGTGTTCCGCTTGCTCAAGCAGGCGGTGGCGCTGCTGGAAGAGGACGCACGAGCGCATGACTGGCCCTGCATCGGGGTGCTGCTGGAACTCGAGAACCAGCGCTTCGGCGAGAAGGGACGGATGCCCAACTGGCCGGGCATCGACTTCGTCTACGTGGGCAAGAGTCCGCGCGGCCTCGAGTGTCGTATCCACTGGTTCAAGGAGGCGAAGCTGAAGGGCTGAGTCCTCAGGTGGATTGAGCGAATTCAGCGCGGTTCCGGCCCGAGTTCTTGGCCCGATAGAGGGCCTCATCGGCGCGGATCCGCATTTCCTCCGGGCTTTCCCCGGTCTCCAGTCTGGCCAGGCCGAAACTGAGCGTAACGGGCGGGTCGGTGCGACGGCGGTCGGCCCCGGCCAGGCGCTTGCGAAGCTGTTCGACTCGCTCGGCGGCTTCGCTCAGGCCTGCGTCGGGCAGGGCGATCGCGAACTCTTCGCCGCCGATCCGCCCGATCAGGGCCGATGGGCCGAAGACCTCCTTCAGCACCCTGGACGTGTGCCTGAGCACTTCGTCACCGACCAGGTGGCCGAAGCGATCATTGACCTGTTTGAAGTGGTCGATGTCGGCGAGCACGATGCTCAGCTCCTTGCCGTCCCGGCGGACTCGGGCGGCGGCTTCTTCCAGCAGTTCGAAGAAGCGCGTGTGGTTGTAGAGCTCGGTGAGGCCGTCGGTCTGTGACAGGCGGTGGAAATGGCGCCGCTCGCGCAGCGCGCGGGCCAGCCAGAGCGCCAGGGCGAGAATCAGCAGCAGGCCGAAGATCACGCTGATCCAGCGTAGCCGGGCGTTCTGCCGTTGCGTCTCGGCCTCCAGCTGAGCGACTCGGGTCTGCTCTCTGAGCAGCTCGATTTC
This sequence comes from Wenzhouxiangella marina, assembly GCF_001187785.1. Taxonomy (GTDB): domain Bacteria; phylum Pseudomonadota; class Gammaproteobacteria; order Xanthomonadales; family Wenzhouxiangellaceae; genus Wenzhouxiangella; species Wenzhouxiangella marina. The sequence goes on along the minus strand of NZ_CP012154.1, from coordinate 3,026,884 downwards.
CTGCTCCTTGAAGCGGGTGTCGAACTCGACCTCCAGATAGGCGAGGCGGCGGTTGCGGTCCAGGTCCTGGAATTCCTGATTGGCAGCGAGACGCGCCTCGAAGTGTTCCAGCGCCTCCGCGTGGCGGCCGGCGCGGATCGCGACTTCGCCGAGCAGCTGGTGGGCCTCGGCGAGGTAGTCCCAGGCCTGGGACTCGGTAAAGGCGCTCAGCGCCGGGGTGACCAGCTCGGTGACCTTCTCGTCGTTGCCCAATTCGTTCTCGAGGCGGGCCCAATAGAGTCGAGCTTCGGCGATGCCATTGGGAAAGCCGGTAGCTTCCATGCGGGGAAGGGCCTGCTCGAAAAGGGCGCGGGCGCCTTCCAGGTCGCCGTCCAGTCGTAGCAGATCGGCCAGGGAGTACTGGATGATGCCGCTGACCAGTTCGTCATTGGTGTCTTCGCAGGCTTCCAGGCCACTTTCATAGTGGTGCCGGGCCTGCTCGTAGCGCCCGATGATCTTGTTGTTGAAACCCATGCGTTGCTGCACGACACAGAGTCCTCGCTCGGTGTCGTGTTCCCGGGCCAGATCGATCGCCCGATAGCCGTACTCGAGGCCCAGTTCCGGCTGGCCGACGAGGGCGTAGGCATAGGAAGCGAGGCTCAGGAGCTCACTGGCGAGTTGCTCGTACTGTTCGAGCCCGGGCATGGCCAGCGCCGCATTGAGCAGTTCGAAGCCCCGGTTGTAGCGGCGAGAGACGATGGCGGCATTGGCGCCGAGCGTTCTCGCTCGAAGCACCTGGGCGGTGGGGATCGGCTGTTCGAGCAGTTGGTCGATGCGAGCCAGGCCCGCTTCGAAATCGCCGGCCAGGATCAGATTGCGCGCCTCGATGAGCTCGAAGCGAGCCCGCTGTTCGATCGTGGCCTCGGCCAGTCGAGGTCGCAACTCGTCCAGCACGGCCTGGGATTCGCGCCAGGGCGCAGTGATGTTCAGCTCCGCGGCCTCGTTCAGGCGGGCCTCGAAGTCCCCTTGCGACGCCCTGGCCCAGGGCGCGGCAAGGGTCCCGGTCACGCCGAGCAGCGTGACCAGGATGGCGATGATCAAGCATCGCCCGCTCACGGCGTCAGATGTCGTGGGCCCGGACGATGCCATTGGCTTTCAGTCCGTCGAGGCCGCTCAATTCCTCGAGCTTCTTGACGTCCTTGTCGAGCATGGCCTTGATCTCCTCCTTGCTCATGTCGTAGCGCTGCATGACCCCTTCCGGATCCTTGACGTACTCATCGTGAAGCTCTGCGTTCTGCCCCAGCTCCTTGAGAAGCTCTGCCAGTCTGCTCGCCATGATGGTTCTCCCTTCTTGAATGGGTCAGTGGTTCGCCCTGCCCCCTTGGCGATCCCGGCGGCAGCCGGAACCGTTCGATTATAGCGATCTGATCCGGCGAAGCTGGCGCACCATGGCCTCATCGAGCTCCAGTGCCTTGATCGGAGGAATCACCAGGGTGGTCCATTCCTTGAATCCGGCCCGGGGCAGGTCCGCGAGCGGCAGGCGATCAGCGCGAAACGGCTCGATGGGCAGACGCGCGGCCTCGTAAAGGATGACTTCGGTCTCGAGCGGGTACCAGCGTGCCAGCTTGCCGACCAGCAGTTCCAGGCTCGGCGGATGCGCCTCGAAGCCGATGCAGTCCAGGTTGCCGGTCAGGGTCACCTGCCAGAGGATCAACAGGGCGCTGGGATCGGCCTCACGCTGATTGATCAGGAATTGTGTGGCCTCGCAGGCCAGCATGCCCCGTTCGCCGGGATCGAGACCCAGATCGGCCACCAGGCAGTCTTCGGCCGAGATGCCCGGCTCCATGCGAGCGACATGGCCGAGGTGCCGGGCCCGCTCGATGGCGCGATGGGGAACGCAGGCAAAGACACCCGGATGCCCGTAGAACACCGCGCAGACGGATTCGCCACGGCCGAGGGGCGCGAGCAGGCGCTCGGTCATGGCCTCGTAGGTTTCCCGTCGATCCCGGTCGTCGGCGTAGAGCTCGGACAGATTGACCAGCTCGGGCCGTCGGGATTGCAGCCACTGGAAAGTGAAGGGATCGGCGAGGGCGAAGACGGCGTCGGCGCTTTCGAATTCGGAGATCGAGCGCGGGCTCATATGGCGGCCCAGCTGGATGCCGCTGCCAACGATGACCAGCTCGGGAGAGCGGTTCACTCGGCGACCACGAGGCGATCGCGGCCGGTCTGCTTGGCGCGGTAGAGCGCGGCATCGGTACGACGTCGGAGCTGCTCGAGGGACTCGAGGCCATCGAATTCGGCCAGGCCGAAGCTCATCGTCACGCGAAAGGCCCGGTCTTCCGAGTGGGCCAGGCGGACGCGATTCTGGAAGGCCTGGATCATGGAGCGAGCCTGCTCGGTCGTGCAGTCCTGCAGGGCGATGGCGAATTCCTCGCCGCCGATGCGTCCGAGCAGGGCCGGGGTCGGGAAGAGATCGCGCAGCAGCCCGGAAATCCGGCGAAGCACGCGATCACCGGCCAGATGGCCATGGCTGTCGTTGATGCGTTTGAAATGGTCGATGTCGGCAATGACCAGCACGAAGCCTTGCCGCTTCTGCATGCTGTGCTGCAGCGCTTCATCGGCGGTATCGAAGAAGGCCGTGTGATCGAGCAGGCCGGTCAGGCTGTCCGAGCGGGACAGGGCCCGGAAGTGGCGTCGCTGTCGCGTGGTCCGGAACAGCATCCAGGCCAGCGCGGCGATCAGCAGGCTGCCACCGGACTGAACGGCCAGGCGCAGGGACGCCTGCTGATCGGTGCTGCTCTGCTCCAGCCGACTCGCCCGGGCCTGCTCTTCGAGCAGCGCCAGTTCCCGCCGCTGCCGGTCCCGGTCGAAGCGGGCCTCCAGGAAGGCGACTCGGCGCGTCCGCTCGCGGGCGTGGAAGCGTTCCAGGGCCACGCTGCTGCGCCGTAGCTGCTCCACGGCCTCTTCGTAGTTACCTCGATGTTCTTCGATGTCCGCCAGGACACGATGGGCGCGGGCCTTTCGTTCCCAATCCCGGGCTTCACGGAAGAAGTCGACGATCCCGTCCACCCAGGCCTCGGCATCGCTGTCCCGATCATGACCCAGCGCCAGTTCCGCCAGTCTCAGCCGTGTCAGCAGCAGGCCGCCCCGATGACCGATGTCCTGCTGGCGTTGACGAGCGCGTTCCAGCCAGGGTTCGGCCTCGTCGAGGCGACCCTGCTGCAGCAGGATTTCCCCGATCTCGCTTTCCAGCGAGGCGATGAAGTGGCCATTGCTTTCCTCCCTGCAGTGCACGAGCGCCCGTTCCGCGGCGTCCATGGCGCCCTGCCAGTCGCTGCCGAGGCGCATTGCCTTGGCGAGACGCGAGGCCGCGATGCAGCGCGTGCTTTCCTGTGGGTCCGGCGGGGCCTCCATGGCCGCGTCGACGCCGCGCTGGATCATTTCGATGCCCTGCTCGAACTCGCCGGCTTCGGCATAGAGCAGGCCGGCGACGCCGAGAATGCCGGCCCGGGTGGCCGGATCGTCGACCCGGGGGATCAGCGCCAACCCTTCCTGCGCGTAGTTGAAGGCGCGATGGTGGCTGCGCTCGCTCATGGCCAGGTTGGTTGCCAACCACAGGGCGCGCAGGCGAATCTCGATCCGGGGATTGCGGTCCAGTACCTGGTCGATCAGTTCCAGCCCCGCCGCCGAGGCGCCGCTGAGGGCCAGATTCCGGGCCAGGGAAAGATCGTATGCGTTGCGCTGCTCGGGGCTGGCGCGAGCCAGGTCCGGTTCGATGCTCTCGAGAACGGCGCGTCCGGATCGCCAGTGCGAGGACGCGTTCAGGCGCTCGGCGGCGTCCAGGCGCTGATCGAGCAGGTCTTCCGAGTCGGCCAGCGCCACCATGGGCCCGATACAGAGCAGCCAGCCCAGGGCCATCAGAATGCCCGAGCGATCGAGGCGTACCGGGCTTGAGATCAGGTTCGAGCGGGTGGGCAAGGATCGAGACCGGTCAGATATTCCTCTCACGACCTTACCCTTTCGCCTGCAAGGACGCAATCAGTCCGGGGGCGGCCCGGGCGTGGTGGGCGATTCGGCTCGATGGACCTGGCCTTCGGCGTCGATGACCAGCACCTGATCCAGCGCCAGATCGCTGGCCAGCGCTTTCCAGTCCGGCCCGGCAACGACCAGCGCGGTGGCGGCGGCATCGGCGAGGATCGGGTCGCGATCGATCACCGTGGCCTGCATGACATGGTCGACGGGCTGCCCTGTACTGGGGTCCAGGATGTGCGCATAGCGCTCTCCCTGCCATTCTCCCCAGCGCTGGTCGTTGCCCGAGGTGAAGATCGCCAGCGGGCCGCTCAGGCTGCGAACTTCGAGCAGCCCTTCGCCTCGATCGCTGATGGCGATGCGCCAGGGACGGCCGGGTGCACAGATGACCACGTCGCCGCCCAGATTGATCAGGGCATCGTCAAGATCGAGCACGGCCAGGCGTTCGCAGGCGAGCCGTCCCGCCATGCCCTTGGCGATGCCACTGAAGTCGAGCTGCAGCGCCGGATTCGGGCTGCGAACGCGGCCGCCGTCGATGTCCAGTTCGAGCAGCGAGGGCGCCTTGGCGCTCAGGGCGCGGATGGCCTCCGCGCTCGGCGGCGGGCTGGTGATCGGGTAGTCGGAGGTGTGGAAGCCCCACAGGGAAACCAGCGCGCCGATGCCGGCATTGAATCGACCCCCGGTGCGCTGCTCGAGGCTTCGGCTGACCTCGATCAGGCGCAGCAGGTCCGCGTCGACGTCGGCGACCCAGCTTCCGGTGGTCAGCGCGGCGTTCAGGCGGGTCAGGGCGCCGGGCGCCCAGGGGTGCCAATCGCGGTGCATGCGCTGGAACTCGGCGCCCAGCTCTGCGAAGGCAATGGCGGTCCGGTCCGGGTCCGAACCACGGATCTGCACCTCGACCTCGGTGCCGAAGACCAGAAAGCGGGCGCGTTCGACGGCGGGCTCGGGCGCCGAGCAAGCACAGAGCAACAGGGCCAGCAGCGTGAAGGCTGCCGGCCCCCGGCGCACTGTTCGTGAAAGCGTCTGCCTGTCGATGCGCTCAGTCCTTGCTCAGGGCGTCCAGCGCAGGGCCAGGTGGCCGGTGCGGCCGGGCGCGTTGAAACCGATCAGGGGATCGTAGTCCCGGTCGCCGACATTGTCGATTCGCCCTTCCAGACGCCACTGCTCACCGAGCGGCAGACCCGCGCGCAGGTTGATCAGGGTGTGCGCATCCAGACGGGCCTGTGCGACATCGATACGCGCGCTCGTGTAGAGCACTTCGAGGCCCCACCATCCCCCGCCGGCCAGCCGGCGGTCGATCTGGACCGCGGCCTTGGTCTTTGCCCGTCTGAGCAGGCGCAGGCCGCTGTCGCGGTCCTCCGGCTCCTGCCAGGTGACCTGACTCGCGGCGATCCAGGGGCCGTGCTCGACTCGGTGGCTGATCTCCAGACCGCGGATGCGGGCACGGCGGATATTGATGGCCTGGAAGTCCGGGCCACTGAAGTCGATCAGGTCGTCGATGCGGGTTTCGAAGAGGTTCAGCTGGAGCTGCTGCCCGTCGGCAGGCTGCCAGCTCAGGCCGAGTTCGATCGCCTCGGCGGTTTCGGGCGCCAGCTCCGGATTGCCGGCAAACAGGCCGTCGAAGCCGGGGGAGTAGAGCTGATTGAAATTCGGCGCGCGGAAACTGCGTCCGACACTGCCCTGAAGGCGAAACCCCTCGCCGAGCCGCCAGCCGAGGGCGAGGTTCCCGGTCAGTTCGGAGCCGAAGCGCTGATCGCGGTCCAGGCGCAGGGCGGTTTCGATGTCCAGGTCGCCAAGGCCGCCATCCAGGCCGGTCCAGACGCCGAACGTATGCCGATCCTCGCGCCAGCTGCCGCGCAGGACTCCGTCCTCCTGCCAGCCGTCGACACCGACCATCCAGTCCAGCCCGGCGCGCAGCTCGCGCTCGGCTTGCAGGCCCAGCTGCACGCGCCGGGTGACGATGTCGGACTCGCCGAAGGCGGTCGTCGTTTCGAGCCGTTCGCGCGCGCCGAGCAGGTGGGCGTCGAAGCGCCAGGGGCCGTTGGAGTCCTGGTGGTAGTCCAGTCCGCCGGAGTAGCTCTGGATGTCGGACTCGCCCTGATCGAATTCGAGCCGTCCGTCCTGCACGCGGCCGTGCAGCTCGAGACGCCCGTCCCCCAATGGCAGATTCGTCGCCACCGTGGCGCCGCGCTGTTCGACGCCGTCGTCATCGGGATCGAAGGCGAAACCGTCCGGGTTCTGGGACGAAAAGCCATCGTTCCTTCGCCAGGAGGCAGCGAAGCGCCAGCGCTCGCCGCCCAGAGCGGCGGAAACTCGCCGGTCGCCATGGCTGCCCAGCCCGGCGCGCAGTTCCGCGGCTTCGGCCCGGCGGGTGAAGATCTGGATCACGCCGCCGATGGCGTCCGAGCCCCAGCGCGCGGCGCGTGGGCCACGAACGATCTCGATTCGCTCGATCAGGGCGGGGTCGAGGTTTTCCCAGGCGAAGGCGCCGGTGGCGGCCGAGGCGACCCGAACGCCATCGATCAGCACCAGCACGTGGTTGGAGTTGCTGCCTCGCAGGAACAGGCTGGTCTGTCCGCCTGGTCCGCCCGCCCGGGCGATGTCGACGCCGGCTTCCAGGCGCAGAAGCTCGAACAGATCGGGCGCCTGGCTGCGTTCGATGTCGTCGCGATCGATCACGCTGATCGGGGCCAGGCTGTCGTTCAGGCCCTGCTCCGAACGCGTGGCCGTGACGACCAGGGTATCGCTGGCCTCGATCGCGTCGGCCAGCGTCTCGGCGCTCGACAGCAGCGCGGCCAGGGCCAGCAAGTGCCGAAGAAATGAAGGATGGATCATGTGTCGTGCTCCCGCGCTCACCCGCGCTTGTGGCTGGGCTGGAGGGAGAGCATGCGGGCTCCGGGGCATGGAACGGCGCCGGAGCCTGCCTGCCGTTGCCCACCGCAACCCGTTGGCTTGGTGCGGCAGGCCGGTCTCCTGGCTTCCGATCGACTCCGGGGTCATCGAGATTCGATGAGGGATCGAGTTCGCGCCTTCCCCGGCTCGGGCCGAGTGGCTTGGGCGAACGTCGGGCGGCGCTCAGGCCGTCCGACTCGGTCACAGTTGCGGGGGCAGCGCCGGATTGACACCGGCTTCCCGTTTCACCCGGTCAGCGTCGACTGCACGGGCACCTGTCGCGAGTTCAGGTCACACCGGCTGGCGTGACCGCGGGGGAGTATACCCCGGACCGGCCTTCGCCGGCCCGGGGTGCTTGAAATGTCTCAGGCGGCCTTCTTCTTGCCGGTCTTGCGGCCTTCGGCGCGGGCAGCATCGCCCCGTTCGCTGAAGCCGGCCTGGATTTCGGCAAGGTCGAAGTCGTCCACGGAGATGATCTCGAGCGTGCGCTTGCGGACGTCCATCAGGAAGTCGCGTTCGTTCTCGCTGAGGACCTGCTTGTCCACCGCGTCGGCGACCTGTTCCTCGAAGGTCAGGCCCTTGATCTGGCCAGCGCGCTGGGCCTTGAGCATCTTGCGCTCCAGGGGTTCGGCGGCGATCACGTCCGGGAGCAGCTTCTCCATGACGCCGATCGGGTGGCCGCTGCGGTCGGAGATGTAGATGCCGCGGGTCAGGCGATTGCGGGTCTCCGAGGGCGAGAGCAGCAGGGACGCCACCTTGTGGCCCAGGCGGTCGTTCGGAGCACGCTCGACGCGACCGAGGGGGAAGACGACGAAGCGCAGCAGGGGACGAACCCAGGCCAGGGGGTAGTTGTCGATCACCCCGCGCATCGCATGCTGGATCTTGTAGATCGCGTCATGGAAGGCCCAGGCCAGGATCGGCTGATCGGCGGCTGGGCGTGCATCGTGTTCGAAGCGGCGCAGCATGGCCGAGCAGATGTAGAGCTGGCTGAGGACGTCGGCCAGGCGTCCGGAGATCTTTTCCTTCTGCTTCAACTTGCCACCGTAGGTCAGCATGGCGACGTCGGCGAGCAGGGCGAAGGCCGCGGAATAGCGGGTCAGCTTGCGGTAGTACTGGCGCGTGCGGCGATCGCCGGGCACGGCGGCGAAGCGCGCGAAGCTCAGGCCCAGCACGAAGGAGCGGACAGCACAGGAGATGCTGTGACCGACGTGCGAGACGAGCAGACGGTCGAATTCGACCAGCCGCTCTTCTTCGTCCTCGATGCTGATCGACTCCAGCTCCTTGAGCACGTAGGGGTGGCAGCGGATCGCACCCTGGCCGAAGATCATCATCGAGCGGGTCAGGATGTTGGCACCTTCGACGGTGATCCAGATCGGGGCACCCTGCCAGGCGCGGCCGAGATAGTTCTTCGGGCCCAGGATGATGCCCTTGCCGCCGTGGACGTCCATCGCGTCCTTGATGACTTCGCGGCTCATCTCGGTGGCGTGGTACTTGGCGATCGCGCCGGGCACGGCCGGCTTCTCGCCGTCGTCGACCGCCGAGGCCGTCTGGCGGCTCAGGGCGCTCATCGCATAGGTGTAGCCGGCGATCCGAGCCAGGGCTTCTTCGACCCCCTCGAAGCGGCCGATCGGCAGGTTGAACTGCTTGCGGATGCGCGCGTAGGCACCCGTGGCCAGGGCCGCGGACTTCGCGCCGCCGGTGGCCGAGGAGGGCAGGGAGATGGCACGCCCCACGGACAGGGATTCGACCAGCATGCGCCAGCCCTGACCGATGTACTCCTCGCCGCCGAGCAGGAAGTCGAGCGGGATGAACAGGTCCTTGCCGCGGATCGGTCCGTTCGGGAAGGGGTTGTTCAACGGGAAGTGGCGGCGGCCGATGTCCAGGCCCGGCAGGTCAGAGGGCAGCAGGGCCAGGGTGATGCCGATGTCTTCCTTGTCGCCGATCAGACCCTCGGGGTCGTACAGGCGGAAGGCCAGGCCGACCACGGTGGCGACGGGCGCCAGGGTGATGTAGCGCTTCTCGAAGTTGAGCTTGATGCCGACGACGTTCTTGCCGTTCCATTTGCCCTTGCAGACCACGCCATGGTCGGCAATGGAGGTGGCATCGGAGCCTGCCGTGGTGGACGTCAGGCCGAAACAGGGAATTTCACGGCCGTCTGCCAGGCGCGGCAGGTAGTGCTCCTTCTGCTCCTGGGTGCCGTAGTGCAGCAGCAGCTCGGCCGGGCCGAGGGAGTTCGGTACCGCGACCACCGAGCCCACGGTGGAGCTGATGCCGGCCACTTTCTCGAGCACCGCGCGGTGGGCAACGGCGCTGAAGCCCAGGCCACCGTATTCCTTGGGAATGATCATGCCGAAGAAGCCCTTGGACTTCAGGTGCTCCCAGGCCTTCTCCGACAGGCCAGCGCGGTAGTGGGAGACTTCCCACTCGTCGATCATGTCGCAGAGTTCTTCGACGGGGCCGTCGATGAAGGCCTGTTCCTCGACGGTCAGCTCGTGCAGGGGCTGCTTGATGAATCGCGACCAGCGCGGGCGGCCGGAGAACAGCTCACCTTCGAAGCCGACGGTGCCCGCGTCCAGGGCCACCTGCTCGGTCTCGGAGATCTGCGGCACCATGGTCTTGAAGGTGTCCAGGATCGGCCCGGTGAGGAACTGACGACGCCACGGCAGGTAATTCAGCGGCACGGTCACGGCCGCGAAGATCAGCCAGGACAGCACGAGCAGGATCGGTCCAGGCTCGCCGGCCAGGGAGAAGGTGAGCAGAACGGCGCCGATCACGCCGGTCCAGACCGGGATGGCCGTCTTGAAATAGGCGCAAGCCAGACCCGCCACGGCCAGCGCCGCGAAGAACAATGCGATCATCATGAGGTTTTCTCTCCTTTCTGGGCCTGCTTCTTGAGGAAGGGCATGATGGCGCCCAGGAATCGGTCGTTGGCATCACCGGCCACCATGTGGGCGGCATCGGCCACCTCGGCGTGCTCGGCGTGCGGTGCGAGTTTCAGGAACTCTTCGGCGTGCTCGGCGCCGATCAGTTCGCTCATGCCGCCGGTCACCAGCAGGGCCGGGGATTTCAGGCGGCGGCTGGCCGACTGCAGGCGCGACTGCAGGTTGCTGCTCTTTTCGGCCAGGGCCAGCATGGCGGGGTCCCAGTGCCAGTACCAGCGACCGTCGCTGGCCTGACGAAGGTTCCGGTTCAGGCTGGAACTGCTGCCGCCGTTCCGGCGCCGATGCGGCAGGAAGCCTCGGATCGCCTCGGCCGCTTCATCGAGGGTGGCAAATCCCTGCGGATGCTGGCGCATGAAGGCGAGCATCGCGCTGACGCCACGTTCGTCCCAGCGCGGTGCGATATCCACCAGCACGAGCGCCTTCAGGTCGACCTTGGGCTTTTCCGAGTGGGCGAGCAGGGCGGTGAGTCCCCCCATTGAGGCGCCGATGACGATGGGCGGATTGGGCAGGGAATCGCAGACGCGACGGAAATCTTCGATGAATTGTTCGAAGTCGTACTCGCCGCTCGGCGCGCGATCGCTCTCGCCGTGGCCGCGGGCATCGTAGCTGACGGCCTGCCAGCCGGCGGCGGCCAGGCGACGACCGGTTTCTTCCCAGGCGTACTGGGTCTGGCCGAAGCCGTGGGCCATGAGCACGATCGGCGCGCGATCGTCTCCGTAGTAGCGCAGGCTCAGACGGATTCCGTCGTCGGTCCAGATCTGGCGCCGGCGAATGTCGTCATTGAGTTTTCGAACTGCTTCCATACGGCAGAGTATGGGGTTACCCTTTCTATTAGTCAATCATGGTACAGATTGGATCGAGAGGGTGTCGATGCAAGCCCTGAATCGCCCCCGATACCGACCTGCGTGAACGAGTATGATGCCAGCCCATGAGTAAAGCCAGTCCCGACAAGCGACCGAATGCCGAACGCGTGACCCTGACCCCGGGCGACTGGGAACAGGCGGCGCTGGAATTGATTGCCGATCAGGGTCTCAGTGCGTTGGGCGTGGAGCCGCTGGCCCGGCGCCTGGGGATCACCAAGGGCAGCTTCTACTGGCACTTCTCCGGCCGGGACGACCTGCTCGAGCGGGCTCTGGCCCGCTGGGAGAATCAGGATCGTTACCACCTCCAGCAGAGCCTGACCTCCGGTTCTCGCCCGGCCGAGCGCCTTGCCGAATTCGTCTGGCGGACCAGCCGTCAGACCCTGACCCACCGGATCTACGTGGCGCTCTGCGCGATGCCGAACGACGAACGGATCGGCCCGGTCATCAAGCGCGTCACGGCTCGCCGGATCAAGTACCTGACGGCGGCCTTCGCCGAGCTGGGCCTGAGCCCGGAGTCGGCCGGCCACCGCGCGAATCTGGTGTACTCCTCCTACGTGGGGTACCTGCATCTCCAGGCTCAGGGCCTGGTGCCGGACAAGGACGATCCGGCCTTCGAGCATTACGTGGGGCACGTCATCGAGACCCTGGTCGACCTCGACCATCCCAGTCCCTCCAGCGACGAGGCCTGAAGGCCCAGCCCACCGGGCCGATCAGGGCTGGTGCGGGCGGGCGAGGTAGTCGTGGCTCTGCATCTCGATCAGCCGGGAGACGGTGCGTTCGAAGGGCGCGGCCAGCCTGCGACCGAGGTACAGGGCCTCCGGTGAGGCCTCGGCGATCACGATCAGCTTGACCGCCCGGTCGTAGCACTCGTCCACCAGGTGGATGAATCGCCGAGCCGCATCGTTGTCGCTGTCATCCATTTGTCGGACATTGCTGATCATCAGGGTGCTGAACCGTCGGGCCAGTTCGATGTAGTCGGCGCTGGCGCGGGGGCCGTCGCAGAGGGTCGAGAATTCGAACCAGGCGAGCGAACCGGCACGCCGCAGGGGTTGCAGGCTGCGGTTTCGTACCTTCAGGGCCGCAGTGCTGACCGCTTCGCCGGCCGCCAGAGTGCGGAATTCGCGCTCGAGTTCCTGCTGCGCGAACTCGTCGGCGGGCCAGCGATAGACCGGGTGTCGGGACAGCTCGCGCAAACGATAGTCTTCCCGCGCATCGAGGGACATGACGTCGCAGTTCTTCTCGATCAGCTCGATGGCCGGCAGAAAGCGCGCCCTCTGCAGGCCATCGGCATACAGATTCTTGGGTTCCGTATTGCTGGTGGCGACCAGCACCACGTCCCTTTCCGCCAGTTGCTGGATGAGCTCTCCCAGGATCATCGCGTCACCGATGTCGTCGACGTGGAACTCGTCGAAGCACAGCACGCGGGCCCGCGCCGCGATTGCCGCGGCCACCTTCTCCAGCGGGTTGCGCTGCCGATCCAGCTCGGCCAGTCGGTCATGGACGTGCGTCATGAAGCGGTGGAAGTGGATGCGCCAGACCGGCACGCCGGCCTGGTCCAGGCTGCTGGCCAGCAGGTCCATCAGCATGGTCTTGCCACGACCGACGCGACCGTGCAGATAGAGCCCACGGACCGGGCTCCGGCGGGGTCGCCAGGCTTCCCACCAGCGCCTGGGCGGCTGCAGGAGCTGCCGGTAGCGCTCCTCCAGGATCCCGGCCAGAGCCTCCTGGCGGGGGTCGGGGATCAGTTCCCCACGCTCGATTCGAGCTCGGTACTGAGCCAGCGGACCGATCGGGTTCGATGAGGACAAAAGCGGATGGCCCCGGTCAGGGCAGGTTGGACTGGACGTGGTTCTTGATCAGGCCGCGCAGATCCATCAGCCGGCGATGGAAGAAATGGCCGGCGCCTTCCATCATGACCAGATCCGGGCCCTGGTCGAGGCCGTTGGCCCAGTGTTCCACGGCGTCGGAGGAGACGACCTCGTCCTCGTCGCCCTGCACCACCAGCCAGGGGCAGCTCGGCGGCTGCAGCTGGTCGAAACCGTAGCGCTCGACGGGCGGTGCGATGCTGATCAGCTGCCGCACCGGCAGATCCTGGGACGCGCGAAGGGTGATGTAGGCGCCGAAGGAAAAGCCTCCCAGCCAGAGGTCCGTGCCCGGGCGATGGCGCATTGCCCATTCGACCACGGCCTTAAGGTCTTCGACCTCGCCGTTGCCGTCATCGTATTCGCCCTGGCTCTCCCCGACGCCCCGGTAATTGAAACGCACGGTGGCCAGGCCGAGTTCGCGCAGGGAGCGCTCCATGATCGTGACCACCTTGTTGCGCATCGTGCCCCCGTGCAGCGGGTGCGGATGGCAGAGGACCGCGGTCGCCGGGCGCTCGAGCTCGGGCTCCGGCATTTCGCTCAGGCACTCCAGGTGCCCGGCGGGTCCGGTGAGCAGGAACTCGGCGTTCCGGGATGGAAAATGATCGGGATCGAGCACGCTGGAATCGGGCCTCAGAACTTGTCTGAATTCGATGAGGCGCTCATCATACCGTACTGGCCCGACGCGATGCAGCTGTATGAATCACCTGGCGCACCTGGTGCTCGCCGGCGAAAGCGAAGGCCTTCGGCTGGGCGCGTTTCTCGGCGATCACGTCAAGGGGCGACTGGCGCTGGAGTCCTTGCCGCCGGCCTGGGCCCGGGGAGTGGAGTTGCACCGATTCATCGATACGGCCTGCGACCGACATCCTTCGGTCGTGGCCTTGAGGTCGGGCTGGCAAGGTGCCTGGCGACGCTACGGCCCCATCGTGCTCGACGTGCTGTTCGATGCCATGCTCACCCGCCACTGGTCGCTATTCGGTCCCGAGCCTCTGAACGCCTTCGCCAACCGGAACGATCGGATGCTCGAACGGCACGCGGAGGCCCTGCCGGAGCGTCTGGTGCGCTTCGGCCGCTGGGCGAAGCGGCAGCGCTTATGGGAGCGCTACGATGATCGAGCGATGCTGGAGCGGATCTTCCAGGGCCTTGCCGCGCGCCACGGACGACCCAGTCCGCTGGGGCGCGGGCTGGACATCCTGGATGGCTGGGAGCCTGAGATCGAGTCGGTGTTTCTGGAGCTGTTCCCCGACCTGCAGCGGCAGGTCGGGGAATGGGGCGATGCTTACTCGAGGGCGCCGAGCATGTAGTCCACCGAAGCGGCGACCTGCTCGTCGCTCAGGTCCATGCGGCCGCCGCGCGCGGGCATGGCGTTGATCCCGTTGATGGCATTGGCCACCAGTTGATCGCGGCCCTTGTCCAGGCGACCGTCCCAGGCGGCGGCGATCAGCTGCGGTGCGCCAGCGGCGCCGGCATTGTGGCAAGTGCCGCAGACGCGGTCGTAGATCATCTGGCCGTCGAGGGAGCCCTCGAAGGCCACGGCCGGTGCGGCGGCGCGAGCGGCCTCTGCGGCGGCCTGGGCAGCGGCGCGTCCCGTGTCCCCGGCATACACGCCGGCAACCGGAAGGATGCGCTCCTGCTTGGCGACGGTGCGCGCCTGGCTTTCACTGCGTTCCATCGTACCGTGGATGCCCCGGGCCACGAAAATGATGACCACGGTAAAGACCATGAGCGCTACCAGCGTCAGGCTGAAGCGTTTGATAAATTCTCGATCATGCTGTTCGGACACGCCGGATCAACCTCAATTCTGGACTAGAAGCAAAGGAACCGTCCGGTCCATGGTGAGCCATGGCCGGGCAAACTCATAGTATATCGCAGTCCGGGGCCGGGAAAGACCCCCTCAACCACGATCCTTTCCCTGCAGGCGGGTGCCGATCAAGGCGCCGAGCAGGCAACTCAAGGCCGCGGGGAGCAGCAGCTCCGATTGCGATGAACCGAGCCCGATCAGCAGCCCGATGGGGACCAGCCAGAGGCCGGCGCAGACCCAGCCGGCGATCAGACTCTGCGACAGGCCCGCCGCCATCGCCGACGAACAGCTCACGACCAGGGTCCAGATCGCCAGCAGGGCAAGCTGGGAGCCAGGGCCGAACGCCGGGTCCTCGAGCAATGCTTGCAGGGGATCGCCGGCGGGCATGAACAGGGCCAACCCGGCCAGCAGTCCTTCGTGGATGGCGCCGCCGACCAGCGCGCCGGCCACGATTGATGCAAGAAATCGGACGATCATTCCGGTGAAGCGAAGCTCCGTTCGGCAGGTCGGCAGCAAGCCGGCGGTCTAGTGTACCCCGTCACTCATTCCGTGGTTTTCGGTGAGTCGGGAAGTCGCAGAATGAGGGGCGCTGCATGCTGGCATCGCCGCCATCTTCCCGGCTGCGCTATACTTCCTCGCCCATCCGCCGAGCTTGTCTGTTTTGGCATTTTCAGACTACGAATGAGTTTCCCTTGCGCCAGGATCGTATGGCCTGCACCCACGGCTGAATCGTAGGTGAGCTTCGGCCATTTCCAGATGATCCGTCGGCCCTTTGCCGTGGCGCTTGCCCTGGCCATCCTGCTGGCGGGCAGTGCGGGTGCGCTCTGGTTCCACAAGACCCTGCGTGGCGCGGAGCGGGCCGCGCTGGCGACCTACCTCGAGGATCGCTCACGCTATGCGCGAGCCGATCTGCTGTCGAGCATCCGTGCACAGATCCAGGCGCAGCAGCGCATGGCGGCCCGATTGCTCGATTCCCGTCTGAGTGACGAACCCGGCTGGCGCGAAGACGCCCGACGGTACCAGCTCGACCACCCCTACTACCGTGCCCTGAGCGTGCTGGACGATCAGCTCGTGACGCGCTGGGACCAGAGTTGGGGGATTCGCCATGCGCAGGCAGGTCAGCCGTACCCGATGAGCGACAGCTATCGGGAGCGTCTGCTCGAAGCGGCCCGGAGCGGCGAGCTGGTCGTGACCGAGTCCTTCGATCTGCCGGATGGCCGTCGAGGCGTGGTCTTTATCAGTCCCATCGGGGTCGGTGCCGATCATCTGGGCTATCTGGCCGCCGTGTTGACGGTGCCGGATGCGGTCGACTCGATGCTGTCCGAGGTCTTTCGGGACAAGCTCCATGTGCGGGTCCTGATCGACGGTGAAGAGGTCTATCCCTTCCCGCCGCTGGATTGGCCTTCGCAGGTGGACTGGCAGTCCGGCTTCTTCCTCGATCTGGATGACGATAGCCGCGGCTTCCAGTTCCAGTTCGCTGCCTCGGCCACCGAGATCGCCAATGTACGCACGGCGCTGCCGATGGTGGCCCTGGTCGGCGGGATCGCGATCGCCTTCCTGCTGGCCTTCCTGACCTACCTCGGACTCTCCGCGCGTCGCCAGGCCAGTTCCATGTCGGTCGCCAACCGGCGCCTCGAGCGCGAGATCCAGGAGCGCGAGCTGGTCGAGCGAGAGCTGGAGTTTCTGGTCAAGCATGACCCCCTGACCGGCTTGCCGAACCGCACCGGCGCCAGCCAGGCGCTCGAGCGCTTTCTGGTCGAAGCCCACGATGGGCCCGGCAAACTGGCGCTGATGTTCCTCGACCTCGATCAATTCAAGGACATCAACGATTCCCTGGGTCATCAGATGGGTGACCAGCTGCTGTGCGAGATTCCGCGTCGTCTGGCCGGCGTGCTTCGCGATTCGGATTTCATCGGCCGGCACGGGGGCGATGAGTTCCTGATCGCCCTGCGGCGGGACAGCCGTTCGCAGATCGAGCAGTTGGCGGGCCATCTGCTGCGCAGCCTCGATGAGAGCTTCGAGATCGAACGCAACAGCTTCTTCATCTCGGCCAGCATCGGGATCGCTTACTACCCGGATGCCGGGGAGAGCGTCAACGAGCTCATCCAGAACGCGGACACGGCCCTGTTCAAGGCCAAGCAGGCCGGTCGCAATCAGTTCGCGGTCTTCACGCGCGAGATGTTCGACCAGGCCCAGCATCGCCTGACGCTCAGCCGCGATATCCGGCAGGCCCTGGATGCGGGTCAGTTCCATCTGGTCTACCAGCCGATCGTCGAGCTCGAGAGCATGAAGCTGGTCGGTCTGGAGGCGCTGCTGCGCTGGAAGCACGAAAGCGGCTACATGGTGCCCCCGCAGGAGTTCATCCGGGTGGCCGAGGAAACCGGCATGATCGGACGCCTGGGCGAATTCGCCATGCGCCAGGCCCTGAGTGACCTGGGCCGTTGGAAAGCCCTGACCGGAAGGCCGCCCTGGCTGGCGGTCAATATCTCCGGCGCCCAGATCCGCGAATCCGACTTCGCCGAGCGTCTGAGCGTGATGCTGCACGAGGCGAGGATCGAGCCCTCCCTGCTGCACCTCGAGATCACCGAGGAAGTGCTGATCGAGAACCTGATGCGCAATCGACGCACCCTGCAGAAGCTCGATGGCATCGGCATGCGAATCGTGGTCGATGACTTCGGGGTGGGTTATTCCTCGCTGGCCTATCTGAAGAATTTCCCGATTTCGGTGGTCAAGATCGACCGAGGCTTCGTCCAGGATCTCGCCAACGATCCGGAAGACCAGGCCATCACCCGGACGATCTGCTCCCTGACCCGGGACCTGGGGATGGCGACGGTCGCGGAAGGCATCGAGCATCCCGAGCAGCTGGCGCTACTTCGTTCCTTCCAATGCATCCATGGCCAGGGTTATCTGTTCTCCCGACCGGTCGAGGCACCCCGCATCGAAGCCATGCTGATGGAGAGCGTGGACTGGACGCATCTGATGGATTCGTGAATTGCCTGACACGAATCGCTGCCCGCTTGCGTATGTACTCATAGAGCGGCCCCAAATCCGCTCCGGCCGGCATCCGATCCCTCCCTGCACCTGGATGCCGGTCTTTTTTTGCCTCGCCGAAGCGAGCGCCTTCCGATTCTCGATTCCCTCGAAGCAATCAGTTACAATCCGCCCCCACGCGCCCGTAGCTCAGCTGGATAGAGTACTGCCCTCCGAAGGCAGGGGTCGCAGGTTCGAATCCTGCCGGGCGCGCCAGATACGACAAAGCCCCGCGTAGCGGGGTTTTTTCGTATCTGACTCGCCCGTCTACGGAGTTGAACCTTGGTTCGACCAGTTGCGCAGCAACTGACGACGAGCGGCTTCAGCCGCGAAGCCCGCAGGGTCAAAACCGCCTTCGAGCGGTTTTGATCAATCCTGCCGGGCGCGCCAGATACGACAAAGCCCCGCGTAGCGGGGTTTTTTCGTATCTGACTCGCCCGTCTACGGAGTTGAACCTTGGTTCGACCAGTTGCGCAGCAACTGACGACGAGCGGCTTCAGCCGCGAAGCCCGCAGGGTCAAAACCGCCTTCGAGCGGTTTTGATCAATCCTGCCGGGCGCGCCAGATACGACAAAGCCCCGCGTAGCGGGGTTTTTTCGTATCTGACTCGCCCGTCTACGGAATTGAACCTTGGTTCGACCAGTTGCGCAGCAACTGACGACGAGCGGCTTCAGCCGCGAAGCCCGCAGGGCAAAGCGCGAAGCGCTGCAGTCAACCGAGCCGCAGGCGAGTTCATTGACGCGGAGCGTCAACCCGCAGGGCAAGCTGCGAAGCAGCGCAGTAATCCTGCCGGGCGCGCACCCCTGAATCGAACCCACCCCCTCCAAGCCGTTACTGAATCGACCGCACCAGCGCCCGGAACCCCGGCTCCGACCGCAATGGCTCCAACAGCGGATTCAGCTGTTCGAGAAAGCGTCGATGAGAAAACCCGCTGTCGACCGAGACCTTCAGCCAGCGCAGCGCCTCGTCGTTCCGGCCCAGCAGGGCATGGCCATCGGCCAGGAATCGCGCGATCATCTCGCTGACCCGGGCGAGCCGGGTGACTGCGCTGCCCAGTTCCCGTTCGGCATCGTCTCGCCCGGCTCGGGCCGCGACCAGGAATCGTGCGACCTGAAGCGCGGGTTGCGTCGCCAGGCCGGGGTCGTCGGGGTGAACCAGCGTGTCCAGGGGCTCGTGGTGGCCGGCCAGTAGATTCAGCCAGACCAGGAAGAGGCGGCCCACGGGGTTGTCCGGATCCATCGCGTGCATGGTCTGGTAGTAGGGCAGTGCGCCCTCGAAATCGCCCTGCAGGGCGCGGTCCCAGCCCGGCAGGCAGGCGGTCAAGGGGCTGAGGGGATCGATGGACTGCAGATGGATGATCATCGGCCGAGCCTCCTCGGCTCGATCCGAAATCAGCAGGCAGTTGACCAGCAGGCCCAGGGTTTCCGGGTCTTCCGGGCGGGCCCGGTCCGATTGTTTCAGTGCATCGATGGCGGACTGCAGCTGACCTTCGGCATAGCGAATCCAGCCGAGCAACTGATAGGCGCCAGGATGCTCGGGAGCGCATTGCTCCAGGCGCCGCGCACAGCGTCGCGCCTGCTCCAGCGGCGCCGGGCTCAGGTCCACCGCGGCCTCTCGGAACTGAAGCCAGGTCCGACCCAGGGCGGCCAACAGGGACGGCTGTTCACCGAGCGTCTCCAGCCCCTTTTCGAGCAGCTCGACTGCGGCTTGCAGGCCTTCGGGGCGCCAGCCGAGCGTCTGCTGCCGGGCCAGAAGCAGGCATTGCCAGGTCGCCACGTCCTCGCTTTCGGCGAGGGTTCGGGTCGGCCGTGCGAGCGGGCGGCCCAGGGCTTGTTCCAGGGCCTTGGTGACGGCCAGGGCCAGGCGTGCCTGCAGCTCGAAGGCCTGGTCGATGACGCCATCGAAGTGCGCGCTCCAGATGCTGGCGTCATCCTGGACGTCGACGATCCGGACGGAAATCCGCAGGCGTGGTCCGTGATTCCGGCAGCTGCCCTCGATCAGGTAGGCCAGGCGGTGGCGGCGCCCGAGGCTGCGCAGGTCCTGCGGCTGACCCTTCAGCATCCTCGATGAGGTGCTCGAGATGACCCGCAGGCCCTGCAGGGCGGATAGATCGGCGATCAGGGCCTCTCCGAAGCCGTCGGCCAGCCAGGCATCGCCCGCATCGGGTCCGATGTGATCGAAGGGCAGCACCAGCAGGCCGTCCCCCGCTGCGCTTTCCATCGTCGGGGTCGGCGGCGTGGCGGGCAGGGCGCGCATGGACCGCCAGCGATCGAGTTCGCTGCGGTAGGCGAAGACCGTGCTCTGCCGCTGGTGCAGGTGGCGGTGCACGGGAAGCCCCTCGTCGGCCTCCCAGCGCTTGACGGTTCGTACGCTCCGCTTCAGATGCGAGGCAATGGCCTTCCAGGAGTCGATGCGGTCTGAATCAGTCTCGTCGCCCATGCGCCCATCTTACGTCGCGATCCCAGCCTCCGGCCAGGCAGCTCGTGCCAGCTCGTGCCAAAGCGGGTCATGACCCGCCGTGCGTCTTTCGAGGGCCGGTTCGGCGGCCTAGGGTGGAGCTCCCTTTCCGAAACAGGAGTTTCCAATGAATGCTCGCCATCTTCTGATTGCCTCTTCGCTGACCCTGCTCAGCCAACTCGCCTGCGCCAGCGAGGATCCGACCCAGCCCGGCAATCGCTGGGTCGAGGTCAGTGGTTCGGGGGTGCACCGATTCTCCAGCGCCATCGTCCATTCGGTCACGGAAACCGAGGTCGGCTTCGTGCAGCGCAGCACCGAAACGGTCGAGCTGAGCGGTGATCTCGAAGGTCGAATCCTCTATCACCCCGTTTCGGTTTTCGATTTTGCCGCCGGCACCCTGGTCAACACGGGGCACCAGGTGTTCTCCGGTCAAGTCCTCGGCATGGGGCCGGTGCTGCTGCACGACGACGAGTTCCGCTTCGACGTCAATCTGGGCACGGGGGAAACCTTCGGTCGGGTGTTTCTCGAGAACCGCTTGAATGGCCCGGATATTCGCTGTCATCTGGAGATTGTCGGTGTCGGCGCCATGGACGAACAGGGTGATGCCCTGGTCGACTACACGGGCAGCTGTCGAGTCCGCCAGCTGATGCCAGCGAGAGAGCGCATTCGCTGAGTCGGTGGAGCTGGCGGTCCTGCTCAGCGCTGGCTGAGCCAGATCGTGCCGTAGACCAGCAGGGACCCTGCAATGTAGGCGGCGTCGATCCATCGGCGCCGCCGCTCGTTGTCCCGGGCGCGGCTCAGGTCCAGCAGCATCTGATGGAGCAGGAAGGTGTAGAGCACGTAGTAGAAGAAGGGAATGAAATGCACCGCTGCCGAGTAGTCGGCCGCGCGCTTGCCGAAGGCCGACAGGATCCAGTCGATCTGCGCATAGATGCCGAACAGACCCAGGCCCGCGTTGATGAACATCCAGCGCACTCGGTCGATACCGAAGATCACCAGGTAGAAGATCAGGTAGACGACGCAGGCGATACCGCCGTGCATGTAGAGGAACACCAGGCCGGGCCCCTCGCTGGCATAGGCCATGAAGAAGCCCGACAAGCCGAACACCCCCATATGGAACAGGAAGAAGGGGTAGACGAAATACCAGGGGATTTCGTCTCCTTTTCGGTACTTCCTGCCGTTGATGGTGAGATCGCCGTGGATTTGCATGACCGAGTGGCAGCAGGGGCTGGTGGTCATGGTAGCCCAGTCGAGCGGGCCAGGCCCATCCTGCGCACCACCCACCCAACGGCGACACCGCCAGAGCCTCGCGACGGAAGGCTGGTGAATCAGGTGGGCTGAGTAGTCCTCTTCCGTTCGCGCAACAGGTGGATGAGCAGGAACAGCGCGGCGGTCAGGACGCCAAGGGGGACGGTGGCCGGATGCGGCGACTGCTGAAAGCGGTGGCTGGAGCCGGCCATCAGCTCTCCACGAGGGATCAGGTCGATGAGGTCGTGATTGATGGCGTACAGGTGCCGACGGCCTTCGATCACGAGCGCGGCCTGGGGCTCCGGTGCTTCGGCCCTGCGGATGGAGAAGCCAGGCAGCTGCTCCTCGAGACGAGGCTCGATCTGCTCCTGCACGCGGTGCGCCGCCCCCGCATCCCTCAGTTCGATCGTGTAGCTGATCGGAATCGGCCAGAGCAGGTTGAAGGCGAGGGCGGCGGCCAGGCCGGCCATCGATGCGGACAGGGCGATGTGCCCGAGTCTGGCCACTGGCCAGGCCAAGGGGGCAAGTCGCTGGCCGCATGGCCGGAGCGCCTGCTCCAGGGCCTGGCCGAGGTTCAGGCCCAGCCGCTGGACCGAACGGCGGCGCAGGAGGCCGACGGCGAGCAAGGCCAGGGCCACCGCCAAGGTCGCCCAGCCCGGGTGGAAGTCCACCTCGAAGGCCTGCCATTCGATGTCCGGATGGACACCTGAACCCTGCCGGGCGAGGCTCAGCCAATGGGCCGGGCCGATTCCGATCCGCCACTCGGAGTGGGCCTGGGCCCTGGCCTGATCGAAGTTGGATTGGCTGGAGAATGCGAACAGGGCGAACAGGAGCGCGGCGACGAGCAGGCTCGGCAGCTGCCGAAGGAAAGCGCCGCTACCCTTGTGCTCCACGCTGAAGCTCTGTCCCTTGCTGTTCGCCATGATGGATCCCTGTCCGCCGTTCGATTTAAGCCAATCATGGCATTTAGCCGGATTCGATGCAAGTTGCCGCGCCAGGTCAAGGTGGCGACTGCTCGAATCGATCCTCGAATAGCGCGTCCCCGGCACCCGAGCCCGTCAGGTTCAGGCCGGTCGGGGAATTGCCGGCGTCGGAGCCGAAGATCAGGGTGTCGCTGAACGCGCCCAGCGCCTCCGGGCTGAAACGCAGGATCACGGTACAGCTGGAGTCACTGCTCAGGTTCAGGGGAAGCCCCGTGCAACTGCCGCCCGTCCGTTCGAAGGGCGCCGTTGCTGCGCTGATCGCGGCCAGCTCGATATCGATGGCATGGCTGCCGAAGACCAGCACTTCGACGTCCGGGCTGCTCTGGCCGACCGGGATGGCGCCGAAATCGATCTGCGCGGGCTCGAAGCGAAGCTCGGGCTCGGCCGCTTCGCCCTGCAGAGTGATGGCGAAGGCTTCGGCCTGGAGATCCGTGCCGATCAGGAAGGCATCTTCATGGGTGCCGATCGCGGGGGGCGCGAACTCGAAGTCCAGGGTGCAGGCCTGGCCGGGTTCCAGGCTCGAGGGGGGCAGCTGGCAGCTGCCGCCGGTCCAGGCGAAAGGCGCGCTCGGCGGCTGCCAGGTTTCCATCAGAAGCGCGGCCGTGCCCGGATTGGAGAGCTGGATGCTGCCCTGGGCGGTCTGGCCCGGCAGGAGATCGCCGAAGTCGAGCAGGGCAGGGGAGATGAGCAGCGCCGCCTGCAGCCCGCTGCCCTGCAGGACGATCGGCTGGACCGGGTCCGACGCATTGCTGCTCAATTGGATCGTCTGGCTCGATTCCGTGTCGCTGGTCGGCGTGTAGCGGTAGCTGACCGTGCAGGAGGTATCGGCGGGAAGGACGAAGGGTGCTTCCGGGCAACTGCTGCCGATCTGCTCGAAGGGTGGGCTCGGGGTCTCCAGCATGTCGACGGTGACCATGTCCACGCCGCTGCTGAAGATCTCCAGGTCGATCTCGGCGCTGTCGCCCACTTCGACGGCACCGAAGTCCAGCGAGGCGGGCAGGAGCTGGATCTCCGGACCATCCGCGTAGCCGAACAGGACCACCTGATCCGGGCTGCTGTCGCTCGAGCTGACGATGTCCACGGCACCCGTGACGGGACCTGCGGCCAGGGGCGTGAAGCGGTAGCTGGCGCTGCAGCTCTCACCCGGCATCAGGTCGAACGGGGTGGCCGGACAGGTGGTCGAGATCTGCTCGAACGGCGCGCCGGGTTCGGGCAGCTGGCTGATCGTGACGGGCAGGCCACCCTGGTTGCTGATCGAGACCGGCAGGGCCGGGGAGCTGAAGCCGATCAGGCTCGTGCCCAGGTCCAGCGGCGATGGCTGGATGCTCAACTGGGCGCCGATCCCTTCGCCGCTCATCGCCAGTGGCGTCAGGCCGGGTTCGGCATTGCTGTAGAACTCGATCTGGGTGGCCTCGGGGTCCGGGATCGTTGGCGCGAATCGATAGACCAGGGTGCAGCTCTGGCCGGGGTCGAGGACGATCGGCAGCAGGTTGGGGCAGCTGCCGGCCTGGCGCGTGAAGGCGCCGAGCGCGGGCGAGACGGCGCTGATCTCAAGCGTCGCGTTGCCCGTGTTCTGGAGCGTCACTTCGGCGAGCTGGCTGGCATCGATGGCGACGGCGCCGAAGCTCAGTGGCGAGGGCGCCAGCTCCAGCTCGGGCTTGGCAGGCTCATGGACGAGGACCGAGCCGCCGCTGCGGATCGAATCGGCCGTCAGGAAGCCGTATTCCGTGATGGCCGTGGCGACACCCGCAGGGTAGAGGATGGGCGCGGCCGGTTGGGACAGGGTTTCTGCCAGGGAAAAGAACATACCACCGCTTTCGAAGCGATGTGCGCGGCCGGCAGACACGGAGACGGTCTGGCCGATCTCGCCGACCAGCAAGGTATTGCCATGCATGTCGACCTGTTGACCGAAGGCTTCCCGCGGTTGATCCGGGGCTGTGAGGCGCTGCAGCTGTCCCCAGTTCAGACCGTCGAAGATGAACACATAGACGGCGCCTTCGCCGGACTCACCGTCCACGATCGCCCCGGGCGCGCCGATCGCGATGCGGGACCCGTCGATGGAAAAGCTGGTGCCGAAGCCCGCGCCGGCGTCCTCCCCATCGCCGGGCATCAGGACGGTTTCCAGCAGCCAGTCCTCGCCGGCGGCCTGGTAGACATGGACCCGGGCGCGCGCGGCTTCACCGATCAGCAGTCGGCCATCGGCCAGACCGAGTTCGTTGCCGAAGCGCGCCTTGAACTTGTTGCTGGTGCTCGAGACCAGGCTGTGGCTCAGGGTCCAGCTGCCCTGCTCGAGGCGATACAGGTGCACCTGCCCGGCCTGAAAGCCGGTCCCGGATTGCGGCGCGGTCTGAAATGGTGCGCCCACTGCGAGGGTCCCGCCGTCCAGCGCGATCGCACTGCCGAAGCCCGTGTAGTGTCCCTGGATGGGCGCGTCGATGATCTGGTCGAGTTCCCAGCTATCGCCATCGCGAAGGAAGGCGAACACGCGGCCGTCACTTCCGGCCGAGCTTGCGCCGATGACCAGGCGGTCGCCATCGAGGCCGACCCGGCGGTGCGTCTGCGGACTCGAAGCGGAGGCGCCCGGCAGGATCAGGTCCTGGGCCCACTGCCACTGGCCGTCGACCCGGCGGTAGACGAAGGCTCCGACCTCGCCGATGGTCATGTTGGCAATGATCAACTCGTCGCCCCGCGCCACGAGGTTGTGGCCGAAGCCATCGCCGAACACGGGTTCGCTCAGCACATCGACCAGTGGGGTCTGGGCCGGAGTGACGGCGGGTAGACAGGCAGCCAGAGCGAAGGCGGCCAGGCGCAGGCAGGTACGGTTGATCATCGTCGATTCCTCCTCAGCCGCGTCCCGCGCGACCGATTACCACCAGGCCGATCAACGCCATGAGCAGGATCATCAGGCCCAGGCCTTGCGGGTCCAGCACCGGCACACCGACCGCAGGCACGGTCGGCGCGCCGCTGAGGCCGGATTCGAAGGCGCCGATGTCGGCCTGCCCCCCGACCACGCGCGGGAAGCCCTCGCCACGTTGGTCCCACTCGAGATTGCCGGGGTTGCTGCCGGCATCGAGCGCGGGCGAGCTGGCCTGGACTTCATGCACAGGCACGCAGAGCCGGGTGCCCGGCGCGCCGGCCATGGCGGCGCAGCCGCGGTCACCGAGTGGCAGCAGTTGGGCTGAAGTGTCGAAGAGGTTGTTCTGGTCGATGCCGTTGATCACGGCGGCGCCATTGCCGATCTGACTGAACAGCACATCGAGTGTGACCTCGGCCGTGTTCAGGTCCGGGTTGCCGGCGACGCCCACGACATTGAGATTGCCCGAGGGCCCGAAATTGCCGGCCAGCAGGACGCTTTCGAGCCGCGCCGTGTAGTCGGTCTGGAAGTAGAGCACGCGCAAGCCGCCACCGCTGGTGCTGACCGGGTCGCTGTCGAAGTTGTCCACGATCGTGCTGTTGCGGATGATCGGTGTGCCCGGATCGCCACCCAGATTGATGCTGACATCCAGGTCCATGCCGCCCCCGACAACCGCATTGTTGTTGGCCACGGTGCTGTTTTCCATCAGGGTCCGGCTGACCCGGAGGCCGCCGGCCGAGCCGCCGGAGACGTTCGCGATCACGGCGCTGTAGCGCATCTCGAAGTCCGTGCCCGAGGGCATGTAGAGGCCGCCGCCCCGGGCGTTGACGGCGATGGCTTCGTTGTTCTGGATCAGGCTGTTGTGGACGAACATCAACTCGTCGGCCGCCACTCCGCCGCCGTTGGCGGCATCGCCCTGGGTGGTGTTGTTGCGCACGATGCTGTCATCCAGCGAGGCGCCGCTGGCGAGGTACAGGCCGCCGCCATGCGCTTGTGCGCCGAGGGTCGTGCTGTTCTCGACCGTGATGCGGGTGAGGAAGGTCGCGGCGTTGCTGCACAGGGCACCGCCGCGCCCGTCGCTCGCCGTGCAGGGATTGCCGGGATCGCCGTCGGTCGTGGTGCGGCCGTTGGTGAGACGCAGATCGCTCAGCGCCAGGGAGTCACCGTCGTTGGGCACCGACAGGATGCGGGTCTGATTTCCGCCACTGAGGGTCTGGCCGCTCGAGCCGCCCAGAATCTGGAGTTCGTCGGTGCTGACCAGGGGCGTGAGCAGGGTGATCGTGCCCAGGCCATCGACGAAGGTGATCGAGTCGGCGCCCGGGTTGGCGTTGGCCTGGGCGACGGCGTCGCGCAGGGAGCCGGGCCCGGCATCCGCGGTGCTGCTCACCTCGAAGGTGGCGGCCGGGGCTTGGGTGCAGAGGCCGGCGATGAGGCCGAGGCCGAGTAGGGCGCGGGTAACTGGCTTGAGCTTGTGCATGGGTCGGTCCTTGCAGATGAGCGGTTCGTGCCGGCTCGGCCATGGAGCGGGCGTTCATACCCGGACATACGCAAGGCGTGGAAACAGGGATCAGGCGATCGTCGATCCAGCCGGAGGCGGTCGGCGGGGACTGTGGGGGAATCAGTCCGTGACGGCGGAATCGGAAAGGGCAAGGGCCTGCTGGCACAGGGCCTTCAGGGCTGGATCGGGATCGGTGCGGGCGAGACGGTCGGCATCCAGGGAGCGTGCCAGCGCCCTCGCCGTCTCGTCCTGGCCGTGGCGCAGCAGGCAGTCGATCCGATAGAGCGCGCTGAGAATCTGCTGGTCGATGTCGGCGACCAGTCGATCGCAGGCCTCGGGCGTCTCCCATGCGCGGCTCTGGATGCCTTGCAGGCGCTCCTTTTCGCCTTCGCTGAGTTCGCTCCAGCCGATAGGCAAATCATCCTGGATGGCTCGAGCCTCGGCCGCTGCCTCGAGGTGGTGGCCCAGTGATTCGGTGGCGATGGCGTGGATGGTCCGCGCGCTGGCCACCGCGTGGTGATCCGGGCCGTGAGTGGCCACGCGCCCGGCGATGACCCGCTCGATCCGACGCCTGGCCGCCTCGGCTCGGCCCATCTGCAGCTCCACCAGGGCCATCGAGCGATGCACCCGCAGCGTGCCCCTGGCCTCGGGCCCCATGGTTCGGGTGCGAATCGCCAGCGCGCGCTCGAGCCAGTGCAGGGCGCGCTCCGGTTCGCCGTCTTCGGCATCGAGGCGGCCGAGCTGAAGCAGCGGGTAGCTGGCCTTGTTCGAGTCGGCACCGTAGATGGCTTCGGTCAGTTCCAGGCGGCGCTCGAGATAGGGGCGCAGTTCCTCATGGCGCCCGGATTGCTCCAGGTGCAGGGTGATCACCGAGGCCAGGTTCAGCTCCATGAGCGGGTCGGGTTCGGCCTCGGCCACCTCGGCCTGCAGTTGTTCGATCAGGGCTCCGGCCTCCTCGTGTCGGCCGGCATCGCCCAGGTAGGTGATCGCCGGGGACAGGTCCCGGAATCGGTTCCACAGCACGCGCTCGCCGTGCCGGCGGTGCAGTTCGGCGGCTTCGAAGAGATGTGCCAGGGCCTCGTCGGTCCGTCCTTCGTTGCCGACGATCAGGCCTTGAAGATAATGCGCCTCGGCGCGTGCCATGAGGCCGGCCTCGGGGTGGGGGTCACCATCGACCAGGCCGGCGATCATCGCGGCGGCTTCGTCTCTTCGCTGGCGGTTGAACAGGGTCTTGGCGATCAGGATGCGTGCCCGCCAGCTGCCGGCGATGTCGCCGGCCTCTCGATACATCTCGAGGGCCCGGCCGGCCAGCGCGGCGGCTTCGTCGTACTGGGCCAGGGCGAAGCGCGAGGTGGCCAGATCCTCGCTCAGGGCCGCGCGGGTCGCTGCCGGAAGGGACTCGCGATCGCTGAGCATCTCCTCGCCGATGTCCAGCAACTGGCTGGCCGTGGGTTCCTGACCGCCATGCACGCTCGGGTTGGCCTGGCGGAAGATGTCCTGCTGGAAGGCGACGATGGCATCGGCCCGTTCGCGTTCGGCAATGGCCTGATCGCGTTCGGCGCGAATCTGTCCGGCCTGGAGCGCCAGCACTGTCACGCCGCCGATCAGGACCAGCAGCAAGCTCAGTCCCAGCGCCACGGACAGGCGGTGGCGACCCACGAATCGGGACAGTTGATAGCGGCGCGTGCCGCGACGAGCCGCTACCGGCCGTCGGGCCAGGTAATGCCTCAGGTCCTCGGCGAGGGCTTCGGCCGAGCCGTAGCGCTGCTCCGGCTCCTTGCGCAGGGCCTTCATCATGATCGCATCGAGATCGCCGCGCAGGGACTGTCGCAGGCGATCGAGGGGCTGCCCCAGGGCCTGGCAGGTCGGCGCGCTGAGCTCGCTGTCCAGCGCGCGCGAGGGCAGGGTGGGCGGCTCGTTCAGAACCGCCTGCTCGTAGGCAAAGGGCGTGCTGGCGGTCTTGGCCCAGGGCCGGGTGCCGGTCAGCAACTGATACATCAGAAGGCCCAGGGCATGCACATCGACGCTGGTGGTGGCGGGTTCGCCGCGCACCTGCTCGGGGGCCGCGTACTCCGGGGTGAACTGACGGCTTCGCGTCGCCGCCTGGCCGTCGTCTTCGATCAGGCGGGCAATGCCGAAGTCCAGCAGGCGGACCTTGCCGTCGCGATCGACCAGGATGTTCGAGGGCTTGAGATCCCGATGGACGACGAGGCGCCGGTGAGCGGCGGCGACGATCTCGCAGACCTCGATCATCAGCTCGAGGCGCTGTTTCAGATTCAGGCGCTGCTCGTTGCAATAGCGGTCGATCGGCAGGCCGTCGACGTACTCCATGACCAGGAAGGGCTGGCCATCCGGCGTTTCCTCGCCGTCGAGCAGGCGCGCGATGCCGGGGTGCTCGAGGCGGGCGAGAATCCGTCGCTCTTCGCGAAAACGGGCCTGCAGTTCGGGCAGTGCGATGGAGGACTCGATCAGCTTGAGCGCACCGAGCTGATGAAAATCCTGCTCGACCCGCTCGGCCAGGAACACCCGCCCCATGCCGCCTCGTCCGAGTTCCCGCAGCAGGGTCCAGCGGCCCAGGCGGTGGCCCGGCTCGGGCTTGAAGTTCGCGCGGCCCAGGGATTCGCCGAGCTGGACGAGCAGCTCGGGTGCGGCCTGTTCGAGGGAGTCGAGGGTGGCACTGGCGTCGGCGCTGAGCATGCCGAGCAGTTCTCGCCGCATGGTGTCGGTGAAGTCGAGCGTGGTGGCGCGGGCGTTGGCGAAGTCGAGGCGCTCGGATTCCGGCCGCTCGAGCGCCGCCTCGAAGACCTCGCGTACGCGTGCCCAGCGATCCGCTTCCCGCACTCGCCCCTCCAGCCAGTGTCTGCTGCTCCTTTGGGTATAGTAGCGCCTTGGGGAGGCCTGGCGCAGGCTGCGTCCAGGCTGGGGGTTCGTGGGAGAGGGTCGATAGCACGGGGCGGGCCGATGACCGAGATACCGGAAGCACTGACGCAACAGCTGGCGGCAGCGGGCGGCGATCAGCAGGTCGAGAGCGAAGTGATCGAAGCGGTCTATCAGGAACTGCTCCGCCTGGCCCGTTCGGAACTGGCGAAGCACCGACGCGGCGCGACGCTCAATACCCGCGTGCTGGTCAACGAGGCCTATCTCAAACTGTTCGCCGGCTCGCGCAACGCCGAGTTCCAGAATCGCAAGCATTTCTTTGCCAGCGCCGCGCTGGTGATGCGGCACATCGTGGTCGACCACGCCCGGCGCAAGCTCGCCGATCGGCGGGGAGGCGGGGTGGCGCCACTGGATCTGGATGAGCAGAATCTCGCCGTGGAAAGCCAGGCCGAGAACATTCTGGCCCTCGATGATGCCCTGCACAAGCTGGCCGAACGCGATCCCCGCCTGGCCGAGGTGATGGTGATGCGCTTCTTCGCCGGTCTGTCCGTCGAAGAGCTCGCCGAACAGCTCGGTGTCTCCGCCCCCACGATCAAGCGCGATACGCGCATCGCCAAGGCCTTTCTGCGTCAGCAGCTGGGGGCTTGATCAGATCGAGTAGCGCAGCTCCAGCGCCTTCTGCGCGGTCTTGACGATTCCGAAGGCCGAACGCAGGTAGCGGCGGTGCAGGCCGGAGAGTTCGTCGGGGTCGACGAGGTGGTTCGGCTGCTTTCCCTGATCGAACAGGGCGACCTGGTGGCGCAGGCGGACGTTGCCGATGAAGCGCAGGGCGTGGATCAGGTCGTCGGCATCGCTCTGGCTCATGATCTCGGCCTCGGCCGCGGCACGGATGCGATCTTCCGTGTGGACGGCCCGGATGGCGCCTTCCAGGGCGCGGACACGGGCCAGATCGACGATCGGAATGACGCCGCGCTTCTTCAGGTTCAGTCCGCGGGCATCGTCCTTGCCGTCCTCGCGAGCGAACTGGCCGAACAGGCCGAGGGCGGGGCGGTTGCCCATCGATTCGGCGGCCAGGAAGCGGCGGAACAGGCGTGAGTGGCTGGCCTGCTCGAGGACCTCGCCGTGCAGGCGCTTCGCCAGCACTTCATCCCCGGCCACGGCGCGCATGTCGAAGAAGATCGAGCTCTGCATCACCGCCTTCGGTTCCGGTTCGACCATCCAGCCATCGAAGGTCCTCCGCCAGGCCTCCCAGGACATGCGCCAGTCGCCCTTGGCCATGACGCCGCCCGGGCAGTAGACGTAGCCGCAGTCGTTCAGGCCGTCGCAGACGCGCCCGGCGAAGTCCTGGAACCAGGCGGCGGCTTCGGCGTCGGGTTCCTCGGCCAGGATCAAACCGTTGTCCTGATCGGAGATCAGGCCCTGTTCCATGCGCGCCTGCGAGCCGAAGGCCGTCCAGCACCAGTTCATCGGCGCCTCGCCCAGTGCCTCGAGCGCGAGCTGGATCAGGCGACGCGTGCAGGCATCGGTGATCATGCTGGCCATGCGGCCGACCTCGTAGACCTCGCTGCCGTGATGCACCAGCCGCGCAAGGATGCCGGGGCCTTGCTGAGCGAGCCGGGCCACCTGTTCGGCGCTGCTGCTGCGCTGGATGTCGCGGACCAGGCGTAGAGGATGTGGCGCCTGCAATCGCAGCAGATCGCCTGCGCTGACGACGCCAGTCAATCCACCTTCGGGATCGACGACCGGGAGGTGGTGGACACCCAGCTTCATCATTTCGACGAGGGCATCCTCGATCCGGCGCTCCGGCGAAATCGCCGTCGGGTTCGACGTCATGACCTCGGCGACCGGGCGACTGCCATCCAGGCCTCGGGCCACGACCCGATTGCGCAGGTCGCGGTCGGTGAGCATGCCCACCAGGGCCTCGCCGTCGACGATCGGCAGGGAGCTGATCTGATGCTCGGCCATCCGCTCGGCGGCATCACGCAGCGAGGTCTGCGGGCCCACCGTGATCGGTGGCCGCAGGTCGAGATCGGCGAGGCGCTCACGGCGCCCTCCCTGGAGGGCGCGCAGGCGCTCTCCGGGTGAAGCCTTGAGAAAGCGATCGACCTCGGGCAGATCGCGGTTCAGTTGGGCCAGGGCTTCGGCGTTGAGGTGCCAGACCTCGACCTTGCCGCGGGCGCGCGCCCGGTAGTCCGGACGCTGGCCATCGATGCTGATGGCGTGTCCGAACAACTCGCCGGCCTGTCGGATCTCGAGGGTCTGGCCATCCGTGTCCAGCAGCTCGACCTCGCCGGCTTCGATCAGGAAAAGTCCCTGTCTGCCCGGGGGCTCGAAGCACCCGATGTCGCTGCCCGCTTCGGCCCGTTGGTGGCTGAAGCGTCGGGCGACCGAATCGCGCTGAGCCTCGCTCAGTTCGGAAAACGGGGCGACTCGGGCAAGCAGTGGCTGGAGTGCGTCGGTGGACATGGCATGGTTCCTCAGTACTGGATACGGGCGAACTGGCTGCGGGCAGAGGCCGCCTGGGCCTGGCCCAGGGTGACGATGCCCTGTTCGGCCAGCAGCGGGATCAATCGAACCAGAAGTTCAGCCGTCGCCCGGGCGTCGCCGAGCCCGCTGTGCCGGTCCTCGATGTGCAGTCCGAAGCGCTCGGCCAGTGCATCCAGGCTGTGCGAGGCCTGATTGGGCTGAGCCAGTGAGGCCAGCAGCAGGGTGTCCAGGACGGGCTGATCGAAGCTCAGGCCCAGGGCTGACTCCTTCAGGCGGATGCAGCGCATGTCGAAGGCCGCATTGTGGGCGACCAGGACGCTGTCCTGGCAGTAGCGATGGAAGGCCGGCAGCACTTCATCGATGCGCGGCTGACCCCGGACCTGATCCGGCGTGATGCCATGGATCTGGATGCTCAGGGCCGGGATGTCGCGACCCGGATCGATGAGCTGGTCGAAGCACTCCTGGGCCAGGACACGGCCATTGACCACCCGGATCGCGCCGATCTGGATGATCTCGTCCCCGGCGGCTGGATTGAGTCCGGTGGTTTCCAGGTCGAAGACCGTGAAGTCGAGTTGATCCAGCGCTCGGTCGAGCAGGTCGGTGTTCGCTTCGCGTCGTCTGAACAACTCGAAATCGAAGAATTCCGGCCGCTCGCCCTGGGCCGCGGCGGGGAGCTCGTCCTGCCCCTGGACGATGGGCAGCAGCAGGCGCACGGCGATCCGTTCGGCGGCGGTCCGGTCCAGCCAGCACTCGGCCGTGTGACGGTGCAGCAGTTGCCGGATGGTTCCCAGCTGAGTCGGATCGGCCTGCCCCGGGCCCTGGTCCAGCCAGTCGCCGAGCTCGGGCAGTGGGCGATCGGCCGGCCAGTCCAGGGACAGGTCCAGCAGGGCCTGACCATTGTGGGGCTTCAGCTGGATCTCGAGTGTCGTCAGTGGCGCATGTTCGGCCAGGTGCTGAACCAGGCCCGACAGGGCTTCGGTCATGGCATAGCTGTCCATGTGCAGCCAGA
Organism: Wenzhouxiangella marina; assembly: GCF_001187785.1. Taxonomy (GTDB): domain Bacteria; phylum Pseudomonadota; class Gammaproteobacteria; order Xanthomonadales; family Wenzhouxiangellaceae; genus Wenzhouxiangella; species Wenzhouxiangella marina. The sequence goes on along the minus strand of NZ_CP012154.1, from coordinate 2,994,073 downwards.
TCGACTGCTCGGGCAGCTTCAGGTGCAGAGGGCCGGCCACCGCTTCGCCCAGGCGGTCCCGGGCGGCAGCGAGCCAGTCTTCGGCCCGGATGTCCTCCAGGGGCCAGCTCGATGCGGTGCTCTGTTGCTGAAGCAAGGTGGCCTGTTGGTCCAGCGCCTCGATTCTCTCCAGTAGCTGCTTTGCAGGCTTGCCATTGCGGGCTTCGGCGTTCCCGGGCGCCGTTGCTTCGCTCAGCAGCCGCTGGGCCTTGTGCAGACTGTCGCGCGTTTGGGCCAGGAACTTCTCCAGCGCCTGCTGGCGGGCATGCTGCGCTTCGACCTGGGCGCTGATGTTCTCGAGCTGCAGCACGAACCCACTCAGCCTGGAGGGATCCCGCTTGCCCTGCTCATCGAGGTCGCAGACCGGAGAGACCAGGCCCCGGTACAGCCGGCCCTTGGCCAGGGCGGTGACGAACTGGCTCGAAGGATGGTTGGCGCCGCGTGCGAGGCGACGCTTGAGCTTGTCGAGCGCGTGCTCGATCAGGGGCCGTTCGATCAGTCCGTGGATCGAGCGCCCGAGGCCGATCAGCTCGGCGCCCCCGGCCACTCCGGGTGCGGTGGACAGGCGTCGGAACTGGAGCCGGGCGCGCGGGTTGTAGAGCAGGATCCGGCCGTCCAGATTGCAGACCACGACGCTGCGGTCGAGGTCGGCCATCAGGGCGATCAGCCGGGCCTTCTCGCGCTCGCTGCGCTGGCTCAGGGTGGTGACGCGCTCATTGAGATCGCGCTCGCTGGCATCCCGTTGCTCGAGCAGTCGATTGAACAGCCTGGCCAGCGCGCGCTGGGTCGAGCCGCTCCACTGTGCTTCGTCGATCGGGTGACCGCTGCTCGCCAGCGCCCGGGCCTGTTCGAGCAGGCGCTCCGTGTCCGTGAGGTGCCGGTCCAGCCAGGCCTTGAGCCCCAGGCTCAGGGGCAGCAGGGTCATCAGCCACAACAGCACGAGCAGGCCGGCGCGCCCGTCCAGGGCCTCGCACAGCGCCTGCCAGTTCTCCGCCGGGAGCACCGCATGCAGCAGCAGGCCAGCGAGGAACAGCCAGGCCAGTCCGCCCAGACCGATCATGACGACGGCAAGCATCAGCCGCCGATCCCGCGGCCCTTGGCTCTGTCTGGCGCCTGAAGTCATGGTCCTGTCACCCGCGGTCGAGCTCATCGAGCGTCGATTCCAAGCTACCATCAATCGGCCGGCAGGGCTCTTGGACCATGGTGGAAGCCGTGGCGCTCACGCCGTCCTCATGGACTCAGGCTCGCCCGGCCCGTCTTCAGCCACTACCGAATCGAAAGGAGTTTCAAGATGACACTGCACATCACCCTGGCCCCGCTGCTCGCCCTGATCGCCGGAATCCTGATCCTGGTCGTGCCCAAGCTGCTGCGCTACATCGTGGCCATCTATCTGATCGTGGTCGGTGTCGCTGGCCTGCTGAACCTGAATCTCTGATCGTGCGGGGGTCGTGTTCCTGCGTTGATCGGCTACACTAGGGGCCTGGCCAGTCGACCGATCGCCGGTTCGAGGCCGCTCGCAGTCCAAAGGGAGGACTCCATGATTGCTTCTTCATCCACGCCGTTCCGCGTTCTGGTGGGCCTGTGGCTGGTCGTTTCGATGGCCGGAACCGCGCTGGCCCAGACCTATACGATCAGCCAGGGGACATCCAGCCTGTCGACCCTGACCGCGCCCAACGTGGTCGCGCCGGCCGACGATCAGACGATCGGGCCGTTCAACATCGGCTTCGATTTCAATTTCTTCGGAGTCGACTACGGGCAGTTCTACATTTCCAGCAATGGCTTCATTGCCTTCGAGAACACCAGCAACGGCTGCTGCTCCGGTCAGTTCCTGCCCAATACGGGTCAGCCGAACAACATGATCGCCGCCTACTACGAGGATTTCGATCCGCCCGAAGGGGGCCAGATCAGCTACTCCCTCGAGGGTGGTGTGGTCGGTGCCCGGACCCTGGTGGTCGAATTCAACGGTATCTACCCCTGGAACGGTCCGCCCAAGACGCCGAGCACCTGGCAGATCAAGCTGCGTGAATGCACCAACGTGATCGAAGTGCATTGCGAGTCCTGCGTGGACGATGGCGGGGCATTCACCCAGGGCATCGAGAACGCCGCCGGCGATGAAGCCTATTTCGTTGCCGGACGCAACTCGCAGACCTTCAGCCTGGCCAATGACCTGGTCGTCTTCGATCCGGGTCTGGTGACCTGCGCGCCTGCCTTCCGGCCCGAGGCCGTGCCCAGCATGAATGCCTTCGGCGTGATGCTGATGATGCTGAGCCTGATGATGATCGGCGGCTTCGCGATTCGTCGGTCGAGCCTCTGATCCGCGGGCGCCGCTGGGGCGGCGCCTGAATGAATGGACCCCGGTCTGCCGCTGGCGGGCCGGGGCTTTTTTTTCTTTCAGGACAGCGGGTCGGTGGTTACCCGCGCGCAGGCGATGCGCAGGGCTGGGTGATCGCTCGGAAGCGGTCTCCACTCGGCTCCGATCAGTTCGCCCGAGTCGCCGAAGCTCACGCCCTCATGAAGGTCGGCGCGACGATTGCCTTCGCAGTCGAAGACCACCGGGATCTCGCGGACCGGCATCCAGCGCCCGAGCAGCAGGACGCTGGTCATCACCCAGTCCGGTCGTGATTCGTGGCGCCGGCTGCGACGCGTGTCCAGGGCCACCATGCGCAGGCTCAGGGGCCTGGCGTAGGTCCAGGGTCGATACCACATCCGCTCTTCGCTCCGGCTGACCAGGGCCACGCCTTCGGGCAGGCGTTCCAGGGTACGGTCGGCCCAGCTGTATTCCATGTAGACCATGAATCCGATCATGGCCAGGCCGGCGGCGGCCGGCATCAGCCAGCCGGGAAGGCGCTTGCCGCTGAGGACGTTCAGGGTCAGGATCAGCCCGGCAGTGCCGAGGCCGACCGCGATGGCGGCAATGAATTCGAGCAGCATCTGTCAGCTTCCGGGAAGGTCGATCGATGAGGGTCGATCGATTGTGACAAAAAAACAGGGGCCTGTCCGAGGGAGTCGAAACAGGCCCCTGTGCAGGGTGCCGGGCAGCATCGAGGCTGCCCGACGTTCGGGGAACTCAGTGATCGATGGCCCCCTCGGCACCGCGCGGAACGCGGATGCTCTCGACCAGATCCTGAATATGCGCCGGCGGCTCGTCGGTCAGCTTCATCGTCACGTAGGCGGCGAGGAAGTTGAGCACGGCCCCGATGGCACCGAAGCTGAGCGGTGAGATGCCGAACAGCCAGTTGTCCGGCGTGTTGGCCAGCATGTTGGTGTCCGGGATGAAGAACCAGCCCAGGTAGGTGAAGATGTAGAGCAGGGTCGCGCCCAGACCGACCAGCATGCCGACGATGGCGCCCTGACGGTTCATCTTGCGCGAGAAAATGCCCATCATCAGCGCCGGGAACAACGTGGCGGCGGCCAGTCCGAAGGCCAGGGCGACCACCTGCGCGGCGAAGCCGGGTGGATTCATCCCCAGTACAGTCGCCACGGCGATCGCGAAGGCCATCGAGATGCGCGCCGCCATGAGTTCCTGCTTGTCGGTGATCTTCGGCATGAAGACCGATTTGAGCAGGTCATGGCTGATCGCCGAGGAGATGGCGAGCAGCAGGCCGGCGGCCGTGGACAGGGCTGCAGCGAGGCCCCCGGCGGCGATCAGCGCGATGACCCAGCCGGGCAACTGTGCGATCTCGGGGTTGGCCAGCACCAGGATGTCCCGGTTGAAGGTGACCATCTCGTTGCCTTCCCAGCCACGCTCGGCGGCGGTGGCAGCGAACTCGTCCGAGGCATCGTTGTAGTACTGGATGCGCCCATCCCCGTTCTTGTCCTCGAAGGCCAGCAGGCCCGTGGCCGCCCAGGTTTCCATCCAGTCCGGCTGCTGCGAGTACTCGATCGGTTGTTCGGCCGTGCCGTCGGGGAAGATGGTGGTAATGATGTTCAGCCGCGCCATTGCACCGACGGCCGGGGCCGTCAGGTAGAGCAGGGCGATGAAGATCAGGGCCCAGCCGGCGGACTTGCGAGCATCGGCGACGCGCGGCACGGTGAAGAAGCGGATGATCACGTGCGGCAGGCCGGCGGTGCCGATCATCAGGGACATGGTGAACAGGAACATGTTGAACATCGAGCTGTGCAGGCCCGTGTAGTCGTGGAAGCCCAGTTCCGTGAGCACCTGGTCGAGTTTGGTCAGGAGCGGCAGACCGGATTCGGCGTGGGTCGAGAACAGACCCAGGGGCGGCAAGGGGTTGCCGGTCAGCTGGATCGAAATGAACACGGCCGGAATCGTGTAGGCCGTGATCAGCACGCAGTACTGGGCCAGCTGGGTGTAGGTGATGCCCTTCATGCCACCGAGGACGGCGTACATGAAAACCACGCCCGAGGCGATCAGCAGTCCGGTGGAGTTCTGTACTTCCAGGAAGCGCGAGAAGGCCACGCCGGCGCCGGCCATCTGGCCGATCACGTAGGTGATGGAGATCACCAGCAGGCAGACCACCGCCACGATGCGGGCGGACTGGCTGTAGAAGCGGTCGCCGATGAACTCGGGCACCGTGAAGCGGCCGAACTTGCGCAGGTACGGCGCCAGCAGCAGGGCGAGCAGCACGTAGCCCCCGGTCCAGCCCATCAGGAAGGACGAGTTGCCGTAGCCGACGAAGGCGATCAGGCCCGCCATCGAGATGAAGGAGGCGGCGGACATCCAGTCCGCGGCCGTGGCGGCGCCGTTGACGATCGGGTTGACGCCGCGGCTGGCGGTGTAGAAATCCGAAGTCGAGCCGGCTCGGCTCCAGATGGCGATGCCGATGTACAGCGCGAAGGTCGCGCCGACGATCAGCAGATTGAGTGTGAACTGATCCATGGGTGGTCTCCCTTATTTCTCGTCGACGTCGAATTCGCGGTCCAGACGGTTCATGTACCAGGTGTAATAGAAGATCAGCCCGATGAACACGAGGATGGAGCCCTGTTGCGCGAACCAGAATCCGAGGTCGACGCCGCCGATGGTGAACGGCAGGGCGGCCAGGGCAGGGCGCAGCAGGATGGCGAAGCCGAACGATGAAATCGCCCAGATCACCAGACAGATGAGAATGATGCGTATGTTGGCCTTCCAGTAGGCCGCGGCAGTGCGATCGAGTGTCATGTGGGTACCCTCTTCGGTGACGATCGTGTCGCGAGAAATCTAGCAAGGGCGGGTCCGGAATTCGCTGCTACTTTGGTCGCTTCGACTTTGGTCGAATGCCTCGAGAGGCTCCGATGGCCTGGGCTATGATGCGAAGATGTTCTCCCCGCTGCTGATCATCGCCATTGCCCTGGGCTACGTGGCCGTGCTGTTCTTTCTGGCCTGGTGGGGGGATCGTCGGGCGCGGCGTCAGGGCAGCTGGGTCAGCCATCCGGTGATCTATTCCCTGTCCCTGGCGGTCTACTGCACCTCCTGGACCTTCTACGGGGCCGTCGGTCAGGCGGCGCGGACCGGCTGGGATTTTCTTCCCGTCTACCTGGGGCCGCTGCTGACCTTCGCCGTCTTCGGCGGCCTGATCGTGCGGATCGTCCGGGTCAGCAAGGAACAGAACGTCACCTCGATCTCCGATTTCCTCGCCTCTCGCTTCGGCAAGACCCAACGCCTGGCCGTGCTGGTCACCCTGGTGGCGGTACTGGGAGTCGTGCCCTACATCGCGCTGCAGCTCAAGGGCATCGCGATGGGCTTCGACCTGTTGACCCAGCCTGCGGGCAGCGGCATGGGTCTCGATGCCCCGCTGCCGATCTGGCAGGACACGGCCCTGATGGTGGCGCTGCTGCTGGCCCTGTTCACGATCCTGTTCGGGACCCGCCAGCTCGATGCAACGGAACACCATCCAGGGCTGATGCTGGCCGTGGCCTTCGAGTCGATCGTCAAGCTGGTGGCCTTCCTGCTGGTCGGGGTCTTCGTGACCTGGTTCATGTTCGACGGCCTGGCCTCGGTCGATCCTTTCCGGGTCGACTCGGCTCAGGTCGAGGCGATGTTCGCGCCGGACAATCTCCGCCTGAGTTTTCTGACCATCCTCGTGCTTTCGACCCTGGCGGCCTTCTGCCTGCCTCGGCAATTCCACGTGGCCGTGGTCGAGAGCACCAGCGAGAAGGACGTCCGCCTGGCGCGCTGGCTGTTTCCGGCCTACCTCGTTGCGATCGCCATCTTCATCGTGCCCGTGGCCGTCGCGGGCTTGCTGACCTTCGGCGATTCGGTCGAGGCGGACACCTTCATGCTCAGCCTGCCGATGCATGCCGATCAGGAGTGGCTGACCCTGCTGGCCATGCTGGGCGGCTTTTCGGCGGCGACGGGCATGGTCATCGTGGCCGCCGTGGCCCTGTCGATCATGGTGTCCAACGACATCGTGATGCCGGCCCTGCTGCGCGGACCGTTGACGGGCCGGGCGCCGGACGCCGATCTCGGCCGCCTGCTGCTGATCATCCGACGGGTGGTCATCGTCTGCATCCTGCTGCTGGCCTGGGTCTACTACCGCCTGTTCGGCTTCGCCGAAAGCCTGGCCGGCATCGGCCTGCTGAGCTTCGCGGCCGTGGCCCAGTTCGGCCCCTTGATGATCGCGGCGGTGTTCTGGCGGGGCGCGAACCGGCGTGGGGCATTGACCGGCCTGGGCATCGGTTTCGGGCTCTGGTTCTACACCCTGCTGCTGCCGGTGATCCTGCAGACCACCGAATCCGGCCTCGGCCTGCTCGTCGACGGGCCCTTCGGCATGCAATGGTTGCGCCCGGAAGCGATGTTCGGTCTGGGCATCGAGGACAGCCTGACCCATGGCGTGTTCGTTTCCCTGCTCGGCAATCTGCTCGGCCTCTGGCTCGGCTCCCTGAGCGGCGGCGAGCGTTCCATCGACCGGATCCAGGCCAATGCTTTCCTGGGTGCGGCCAGCGCACCGGGTTCGGACTCCCTGCCGCGCACCGGCATTGCCACGGTCGGCGATTTCATCAATCTGACGCGGCGCTTCCTCGGTGAGCGTCGCACCCGTCAGACCTTCGATGACTACGCGCAGCGAAACGGGCAGCGACTGGCCGAGAGCGAACCGGCCGACGCCGAGCTGGTCCGGCATACGGAAAGGGTGCTGTCCGGCGTCATCGGCGCCAGTTCGGCGCGACTGGTTCTGTCGTCGGCCCTGGCCGGCAGCGGCATGCGTTTCGATGAAGTGGTCAGCCTGCTCGACCAGACCTCGCAGAAGCTCAAGTTCCGCCAGGAGCTGCTGCAGTCGGCCATGGAAAACCTGTCCGAGGGGATCAGCGTGGTCGATGGCGAACTGCGTCTGGTGGCCTGGAACCGCAGCTATCTGGACATGTT